>JBAZHD010000216.1:0-2541 GCA_041652515.1 Methanoregula sp. | reverse complement strand
ATACCAAACTCCTGTGTCCCATCAGCATCAGAATATGGTATCGCAGCATTATTTTTCATATAATTGACTACCTGACTTTTCGTCATTCCGAAGAAGAACAGATTTATTGAGCCGCTATACGAGTTGGTATTCTGAGCAGTATTTGAATAAGGCCATAAGACGATATCATATCCTCCGACTTGAACAATACTGTTAATGGATTTTGAAGATCCTGTTGATACAGATTTGGTATCTTTTGTAGTAGCCTTCTTGTATTCGTTTTCCATCATCTGGTCAATATCAGATTGACTGAGTGATTTTTTCAGGAATTTGATATGCTCATCGTTGATCTTCAGGAACTCTTCTTTGGACATTTCACGATTCATATCAGGGGAAACATATCCAACGATTTTTGAACTGATAATACTCATCCGCGTGTCATTCACAGACGAGCTTTCAAGTTCTTCCATAGATGAGCTTGTTTCAGCACTCACGCACGGCACTATCACCGCCCCGGCCAGCAGCAGTGCCAGCAGGGCGATGACTATCTTTCGTAGTTCCATTTTTCGTTCCTCCATTGTGTTTTTTTGCTTGCGCTCCGCTCAAAGGATCAGTCGTGATTCATATTCACAGGGAATGACGCCGTACCTTTGGGGAGTAAGGATCCCGCAAGGGTGTGGTGTAACAGTTTAGGGCGGGATCCTCGGAATACCATTCCGGTATTCGCACACGACTCTTCTAAAATTTTCAGTAATAAGCATTCTGTCCACATCATCAAACTGCCAGTTGGACGATGTGGACAGAAAATTCAAGCAGTCAATCCTGAAACGCCACTTTCATGTCCAAAAGACTGGCACTAGGTATGATGATGCTGTTAGTACTGGCATCATCTGCAGGAGTATCGGCAGCTGAAGACATGGAGATCATTACCGCTGCTGGCGGTTACATTATCCAACCTGTTCACGGCACCGACAATGACCTGATAAGCATCAAATCAGTGTACGCGACAATTACCCAGGGCATCACAAACTGGCATACAAAATATATTGGATCTTCCATTACTACACTCACCATTGACCTGAACTGGGGAAACCCCGCAAATTCCCTTTGGCTGAAAGTACATTCCCCGGAGGGATACACATTCGGGCCGTTCTATGACAATTATGACGGATATAATGATGGCCGGGTAAACATGAACATCAATAACCCGGACGGGATTGCAACAGGAACATGGTATTATGAAGTGTACGGAGACCGGGTAACCGGAACACAAAGTTATTACATTTAAATTTTGTACATAATTGTTGAATGAAATATTCAACAATTATTTTCATTTTGTTATTCACTTTTTCTCTCATTACTACGGGAGTTCATGGAGGTTATTCGTTTGAGCCGTATTCGCCCCCAACAGGTGCATCTGATTCCAGCGGGGCAGACAGCACAGTATCCTTTTTTGAACTCCCGCTTATGATCCAGATCGGAGGGGTCGTCGGTGTCCTGCTCGGTTTTTTTGGCGTGATCGCATTCGGCCCGGTTGTCCTCGGTCGGGTCAGGGATATTCTGAAAAACGTTAACCGGCGGACAATTATGGAATATATCGGCATGAATCCCGGGTGCACGGTATCAGATATCTCGAATGAAATGCATATCAACCGGGGTACCGTAAAATACCATATCTATCTCCTTTGTCTTGAACGTAAAATTGTCCAGAAGAAAGATGGGAAGATGCGATATTTGTTTAAAAACGGGAAGATCATTCCTGAAAAGAAACAGGTCTTTGGCTACATCAGGAATCCGGCGAAGCGGGAGATTCTCATGACAATCCTCAATGAACCCGGGATCAGCAATACACGGATTGCAGAGAAAATGCAACTTGATAAAAGCACCGTGCACTGGCATTTATCCCAGTTTTTACTGGAGCGGATGGTTGTCTGTGAGTGGGATGGCCGGAATATGGGTTACCAGGTTACTACCGATGTTGAAGAAATCCTGGAAGATTTTACTTCCTGAATCCTACAGATTTTTTCAAGTGGGGGGCCAGTCATTTCCTGAGTCTGAACGCTCTCCCGCGAAATCCCGCCCCCACGACCTCCCCCATTCATCATTACCCATCGAAGCCCAACTCCCGGTATGAACCTCATCCGGCTAGCAATCATCGCCGGCCTTATCATCACCTTCCTCGTCTCGCTCGCCGCGTACCCGGTGCTCCCGGATCAAATCATCACCCACGGGAATGCCGCGGGTGAGCCGGACGGCTTCATGGAAAAATTAGCAGGCATCGGCCTTGTCCCGCTCATCACGGTTGCTCTCGTGGCGCTGCTCCTGTTTCTTCCCCGGAACGATCCGCTCCGGAAAAATTATGCCGCCTTCCGGGACTGGTACAACGGCTTCATCCTCGCGTTCGTGCTCTTCATGCTCGCGGGCCCGGTGCCAGGTCATCCTCTGGAGCCTCGGGCATCGCATCAGCATGAACCTGGTGATGCCGGTCCTCGTGGGGCTCCTCTTCATCTATACCGGATTTTTCCTTGAAAAGGTCGAGCCGAACGGGTTTGCCGGCATCCG
>JBAZHD010000215.1:0-2544 GCA_041652515.1 Methanoregula sp. | reverse complement strand
GGGAGGCGCTGCCGGGCTACGTTCCTATGGGTGTGTTCAATGTACGGGAGAACGTGCGGTGTGCGATGCACCAGCCGGCACAGGAGTTCGAAGACCTCCGTTCCGCTCTTGCCCATCTTTCGCAGAAATTCACGCTTCCGTTAAAACGGTTCATTGACGAAGGAACACTTCTTCACCGGAACCTGCGTGAACGGCAGAGCACACTCCGGGATTTTTCGTCACCGGTGATTTAACCGGGGTGTTGTCCTGTCCCTGCTCCCGGAAATCCCGAACCTCCACCCTCCATCCGGAAGAGAGTGCTCTTTATCTGGTACAGACACCGGACAGTCAACTCCCCCATCCTGCGTCACGATTCCACATGGGACGCGGATTATCCTGCATGTGGACATGGACAGTTTTTATGCCTCAGTCGAGATGCACAAACGCCCGGAACTGGCGAAAAGACCGGTCATCATCGGGGCAGATCCACGGCACGGCACCGGGCGGGGCGTCGTCGCTACCTGTTCCTACGAGGCGCGGGCATGTGGGGTACATTCTGCGATGCCCATCTCCCAGGCATACTCGCTCTGCCCGGATGCCGTGTTTCTTCCCCCGGATCTTCCGCTCTATACGCAGGTATCCGGGGAGATTATGTCGATCCTCCGATCGCATGAGTTCCGGTCCGAACAGGTGAGTATCGATGAAGCGTTTCTCGATGTAACTCCACTGGGGGATTACCGTGCGGGACAGGTATTTGCACAAGAGATTAAAGATACAATCCGTGCAAGACTGGGCATCACCTGTTCCATCGGTGTCGCACCTTCAAAGATCGTCGCAAAGATTGCATCTGGCGCAAAGAAACCGGACGGACTCATGGTGGTGGAACCCGCGAACGTCGCAGCGTTTCTTGCGACCCTGCCCGTCCGGAAGATTCCCGGCATCGGAAAAAAGACCAACAGGGAACTGAACAGCATGGGCATCCTCACCATCAGAGATCTGAGATCCTATGATGTCCAGGCACTCGTCGCACGGTTCGGCAGCTGGGGCATCGTCATGAACAACGCCGCTTCAGGAGATGATGACAGCGAAGTACAGGAGCGGGAGGGAATCCGATCGATCTCCCGCGAGCACACATTTCTTGAAGATACAGACGATCCACAGGTGCTTGTAACAACGATAAATCATCTCGCAGCAGATGTGTACCGGAACCTGATCGATGAAGGACTCAGGTTCCGGACCCTGACGGTCAAAGTGCGGTATACAGGGTTCGTGACAAGGACCCGGTCAAAGTCGCTCTCCCATTATAGTGACGACCCCGCGATGATACGCACGGGAGCACAGGCACTCTTCCGGCACCTCTTCGACGGGCAGAAGATCCGCCTTATCGGGTTACGGCTCTCCAACTTCATGGAGCAGGACGCCCGGCAGACCTGCCTGTTCAACAACCCTGACGGCGGGGGTACCTGGTGCACGCCAGATACGATGAGGTAACTCACTCTTTGCCCTTACGGTTGAGATGAATGCTGTGACGGTGGGCGGACTGGGTGCCACTGCCCCATTCCCGTGAACCGGGTACGGGCAGGCAATTCTCGCAGAAGTGATCGCAACATTTGTCCTGATGCTCGTCATCCTGGGAGTTGCGGTGGACAAACGTGCTCCACCCGGATTCACCGGGTTAATCATCGGGCTCACAGTTGGCGGAATAATCACGGCACCGGGGAACATTGCAGGTGCCTTCGCTCAACACCGCACGCACGTTCGGACCATATCTGATCAATTCAGTTTTGGGCGGACCGAACCTCTGGATATACTTCCCAATCTACATCATCGATCCAATCGTCGGGGCAGTGCTGGCAGCTCTGTTCTACGACCGGATTGCGGCAGAGCAATCAAGGATTTGCAGATACACGACACGGAAGCCAGAATGTTACCAAAGAACCCAAAAGGACACTCTTTTTTACCCGCTTCAATTCCCAACGGGAGGAAAATCCATCGATCCGGATTCATGGAGAGTGGTACTGGTCAGACGTTGCAACCGTCATTTTCAGATTGAATGAAGGCCAGCGGCGTTTCTCCTCATCGTGCCTGAACCATCATAGGTTCATCTTTTGGCAGCGCGCCACCAACAGGTGTCAGGCTGGAACAAAAAGAGAATCCTTATTACATGCTCCGGAGAGTCTATGATATGCGAAACATGGTATTTTCCGGAGTCATACTCGCTCTCTGTGTACTACTCGCCGCCGCAGGGTGTGTGAGCCAGACGGATTCCCCCCCGGTGCAGGCAACGGCAACACCCACGGCAACGATTCCCCCTGTGGTCACACCGACTCCGGCAGTAACGATCTCCATGCCGGATGCGAATGCAACGCAAACAACGTTTTTGTCCATCGCCCCAGCCTCCCTGTCCGATGCTGAAAAACAGGATGTCACCTACCTGCAGGAGTCTGAGAAACTTGAACGCGATCTCTATGCAAAATTCGCCCAGCAATACACATCAGTTCCGGTCTTTGGGAACCTTGCACAGATAGCAGGGATCTATGTGACTGCAGACAATGTCATCCTCCA
>JBAZHD010000214.1:0-2661 GCA_041652515.1 Methanoregula sp. | reverse complement strand
ATGGATACGGGTGGCTCTTGAAGGAAGCGAGCCGGAAGCATACTGACGAGGTGTTCACCTATGTGAAGAAGAACAAGAAGAGGATGCCCCGGACTGCGCTGCGATATGCGATTGAGCTGATGCCAAAGGAGCTGAAGGCAGAAGCGATGAAGAAGGACTGGTAATGTTCGGGGAAACCGGAATGAAGAGTCTTTTCGTTATATCCGGGTTCCCCTCGGAAAAAGAGAGTATAACTCAAAAAGTGAGGAGAATCCCACTTCGTGTAATATCAGTTTCCAAAGAGTGCCCCGAGATCCACCTTCTGCCAGTCCTTGTCCACTACCTTCATCCAGAGTGTACGGGTCTTCGGGACAAAAACAACCTGATGATCCGTGGAGTACTTATTTCCCCCTAAGTCATAGTGCAGGAACGTTGCGCCACCGTCTTGCAACAGGAGGTTTCGTATCTGCATCATCTTTGCCGCATCGATTGACCCCTTTGACTGTCCGGCAAGGGTCACGAGGTTATTGTACCGTGCGACAGAGTTCGCATCCGGTGTTCCAGCAAGGTGCCATGTCGGATCAACGAAATGGTTCGCCGCCACAATCATACCGGTTCCATCCCTTCGCTTTACATCATATACGGTCTCTTCATAGGAGTATGCCTGTTCCGGTCCAGCGGCATTCACAATCCACGCAAGATTTGGTCGGGTGGTCTGGATTGCAGCGTCAAGCTGCTGTTCCGTTGAATAATCGAGCATGAACCGGAAGAATTCAGAGATGAGGTCGGGTCGGTTGTCATAGGAAATGCTACCCCCGGATGCCATGCCGTTGTTATCGGCAACAAAGAGCCCGGCACTGTTCATGAGCGTCTCCGGGCGCATCCCGGCAGGACCGAAGGTTGCAACGCCATTGCTCCCATCCGTTGGTTTGTAGACGGCAAGAACATAATAGGGGTCAAAGACCGAGACCAAATCAGGGAGATCCCAGTTGCGGGAGACCACCATTGCGCCGTCTGTTGTGTAGTTTCCCCAGGTTGCAAGGAACGAACATGAGGACGCGCCATAGATATAGAAGACGGCGCCATAATACAATATATCGACATCATCTTCGGTCAGCCCGGAGGTCTCGGCAATTCCTGCGTTGATCTCCTTCATGCGTTTCGGCTGGAGTGTTGTTGCCTGACGAGCTGCTTCACGGACATGTTCAATCGTGACCCCCTGCTGTGCAGTCTTATTTGTGATAATCTTGTACTCCGACAGGAGTTCATCTTTCATCAGACTGCCGTACTGCCGTCCCATATCACGATAGGATCCGGAGAGTACAACCACATCATAGGGACCCGCTTTGTACCGCTGACTGTTTTCGAAAACCGAGATCTTTTTCAGGTTTTGACTGTTGAGCCCGGAGAGATCCATTACCGGAGGGAGCGAAAATGCTGCCGCGACCGATATGAGTAATGTCAGACCGAGAAGGAGACCCAGAACTTTCATGAAGTAACATTTCATGTAAAATGATGATAATACTATGCGAGTGGCGGTTGTTATCATAACCCGTATGCTGCTGCCGCAGGTCACCAAAAATCCATGCGATGCCAGAATGACGATAAAAACCGGGGATCTCAAGGAAGCCGGACAATCGCGTTGTTCTCCGTCAGCCGGCTATCCTGCGGCACCGTTTCCGGGAGGAACACGATCAGGCTGTTAAATCTTCCCATAACGTTGTGAGGGTGAATCCAGGTTCGGAGGTCTTCCGGGTTGCCTGTGTCATATTGATCCTGCCAATCACATCAAACGACCGGTACACAGGGGAGTACCATTCCGTCCCAAGGAACGTGGGGGTGTCGGTGACTGGAGTCATTTGAGGATTTTTTTGTGTGACGCCTAAAAAGCCAGAGACTTTTATCCCGGTCTTTTGTATGGAATGGTCTTTCATGCCCGGTCTGGATCTTTTAGCCGGATAGGTTCCCCCATAGTAGTATCGATTCGCTCGCGAGTCACCGGACGGTTCCGTGTACCGGGAAAAAGGGACAACTCCATATTGATGATCGTGCAATTACTGTCTATGCCAGCTCCTGTTGTTGGGCGAAGGTTCGGTGTGGGTCTGACACCGCAGCTTGCCGAAGGGCACGCGACAGGTATCCGGGTGCTCGGAATCTCCGGGTCAAGCCGGCAGGAACCGGGACAGTCGAAGTCCGAACGGTTACTCCTGCGAGCGCTCGACCGGTGTACAACGCTCGGTTGTGAGACCACGTTTATCCGGTTGAAAGATCTCAAAATCTACGAGTGCGAAGGGAACTACTCAGAGAACCCTGATTACTGCACGTATCCCTGCCAGACCTCGATGAAATACGACGATGACCAGATGGATACCGTGTACACTGCGGTGCTCGATACCGATGTGCTCTTTCTCGCAACACCGATCCGGTGGAACAACCATTCCGCGCTTGTGCAGAAGTTTGTCGAACGGATGAACTGCATCGAGAACCAGTATTCCTGGTTTGGCAACCGGATGATCAAAAACAAGGTGGTAGGGCTCATCATCATCGGGCACGTTGACGGGATGCAGCACGTGGCGGGAAACCTGTTGAACTTCTTTAACTGGCTTGGCTTTCACATCCCCGAGGCATCGATCGCGTCATGGGTGGGAGAGAACGATGAGGATACGACCAAGGACTGGGATC
>JBAZHD010000213.1:0-2693 GCA_041652515.1 Methanoregula sp. | reverse complement strand
TATGGCAAAGAAGATCGAGACCGTGTGCGGGTACTCCTGCAGCGACTGCAACCATTATGGAAAAGAGTGCCCGGGATGCATTGAGACCGGGGGCAAACCCTTCTGGAATGCCTTTGTAGGCATTGACAGGTGCCCGGTCTATGACTGCTGTGTCACTGAGCGGAAACTCCCGCACTGCGGGAAATGTCCTGAACTGATGTGCGAACGGTTCACCCGGTTCAAAAACCCGGAGACGAGCGATGAAGAGCAATCCACGCACCTCGCGGCAATGAAGCGGGAACTTTTGTGCCGAACGTAAAAACAGGACCCATGCCACCTCGCCGCATGACCGGACCCCCGACTATTACATCTTTTTATCGTAACAGACCGCCAGGGTTTTTCCCGGATGCAGGGTAAGAGGTTGATTTTAAAACAGCGAAAAATGAGGGGATTATTCTTTCTTGTCCAGCCCCTCGAACAATTCCCTGACCATCATCACTGCATAGAGATCCCCACACATCGAGCACATCTTCGTTTCCCCGTCGCGAGCGTGGATCTCCTTTGCCTGGTCACTAAAGAGGGTGAGACAGTACTGCACGTTCACTGATCCCTCCCCTTTTTTTAGTGCATTTTTCAGGGGAATAGAAAACAGATTTACCGGATCGTCACCTGGATCTCCGTCATATAATTCTCCGGGCTCGTTTCTACAGGATTATTCAGGTAAATCTCCCGGAAGGGGACTGCCGGTTCAATCCCCTGCTCTGCTGCACGTGCGAGCAGCCGGGCATAGGCAACATGGAGCGATTCATACATCCCTTTGTGGACGAGGCTTATCACCCGGGTTTCCTTCAGGAACTTGATCTCCATATCCGGATCAGAGACAAAAATCCGCCCGGAAATGGGAATTGCCCGCTCGATAAGGATGTTGTTCACATCGTGGTCATCGGTCGGATAGATCGTCATGAACGGCCCTGTGATCTTTACCTGGTTTCTCTGGTTCTCCGGGCTCTGGATTGCGTCCAGTATATCGCGGGAAAGCCGGTGGATGATCTCGGCAATTGGCCCCGTCCCGGATTTACTGACCACGCGGACGGGTTCGATCGTTTTGATCACCGGTTCGGTAAGTGTCAGGGGAATCAGCTCATCGGTCCTGCACCGGGCGAGCAGGGATACGGTATTTTTAAGGCGCTCGATCTCGCGGGTGGTCCGGGCCAGCTGGCAGGCCCGGATCTTCTCGAACTCTGCGGTATCCCCCGTTTCCATCGCTGCAAGCAGCTGGCGGACATCATCAAGGGAGAAGCCCAGCGATACGAGAGTCATGATATTCACACCCCGCTCGATCTGCAGGGTGGTGTAATAACGGAACCCGGTTACGGGGTCTTTCTCTTCCGGTACGAGCAGTCCTTTCTCATCGTAATACCGCAGTGCCTTGATACTGAGCCGGGTAATTGCAGAGAACCTGCCAATCGGTATCTGATCGGGAATCATTCGTTATCTCCGGTTTGTGTTGTGCCGATAACAATCGACTGCAATCTCCCCATCAGGAGATGCAGCAACCGTATCAACCGGTTGGTTTCTGCCCGGCAATAATGATACTGAATGGGTTCTTTGTGACCACGGCACCGGCGAGTGCTGACCGGGAGAGGATATCCGGGATTTCATTTACTGTATAAGAGGCGTTATGGGCAGAGATGAGCCCGGGCAGGTACTCCTGCTTCTCCACACACCGCTTCAGGTACCAGAAGACGAGCAGGTTCATGTCCCGTCGCAGGTCTGTGATGCAGTAGCGTCCGCCGACCATGAGTACCCGGCAGATCTCGTTGAATACCCTGACCGGATCCTCCCATTCGTGGAGGGAGGCATTGGAGAAAACTGCATCGAATGATCCGTCAGGGAACGGCAGGTCAAGTGCGGTACCGGGAATATATGCAACACGATCCAGGTACCCGTATTCTGCGGCATTCCTGCGAGCCATTCGGATCATCGCTTCGCTAATCTCAATACCGGTCAGTTTCGTGTTTCGCGTTGCCTTCAGCCATTCAAGACCAAGATATCCCGGACCCGGCCCGATCTCGAGCGCATTGCCGTGCATGATACCGGCACCGATAATCAGCGGAGTATACAGGTGCCCGTCATCCCGCATCTTCCGCTGCATGACATCATAATAGTCAACGGTCGCATCATCCTGTATTCCGTGGTCGGTTTCAGAAATCCGTGGTTTCGTCATAGATCATCACGTGCTCCATCAGAAACATGCGGGAATACCTGAAAAATGCTGGGAATGTCCTGCGGGGGAGAGATCCGACATGGGGATAATCCCCGATTTTCCCTCACTTCCCCTTCTTCTTCCCTTTGCCCTTTTCAGCAGTCCCGAACAGCTCGTTCACCATCTTGACCGCACACAAATCCCCGCACATCGAGCACGTCTCCGTCTCGCCGTCCCGCTCATGGATCTTACGGGCATTCTCCCCATAGAGTGCAAGCTTGAACTGGGCATCCCAGTCAAGCGAATGCCGGGCATCCGCCATCTGCACCTCCCGCTCCATCCGGTACCTCTCCGGGCGCCGGACGGTGTCCCCGACATGGGCAGCGATCTTCGCGATCCGGGTGCCCTCGATGATATCCTGCACATCCGGAAGGGCAAGGTGCTCGCTCGGAGAGACCATGCAGAGGAAGTCCGCCCCGTTCTGGCAGGCAACTGCCCCCCCGATTGC
>JBAZHD010000212.1:0-2726 GCA_041652515.1 Methanoregula sp. | reverse complement strand
CCAAAAATTTCGACCAAGATACATAATCCCTTGGTCCTTCAAGGAAAATCGATACGAATTCCATCAATCAAATTGCATAACCAATTCGGGAGATACGGCATTTGAGAGGAAACACGCAGGTATCTTCCGTTAACAGTAATTTATGTTTGAGAAATATGGCCATTTTTTTTAGAATGCTGGGAGCCCAGAGTTTAGTCCAGATTCTAAGGGGTGAGATATATGCAATCATGATACACCTCGTGAAGAATACACGACCCTGACGTGTGCCCGTCCGCATTTTGCCATACCAGAATCCCGACAAATCATCCCGATAGATCAACCTTGACTATTCAGGACATGAAAATCAATCATTACACATCAATTGGATGCCCCCCAAGTACCACAGAAAATCATGGTATCCATTTTTTTTACAGTGGATCCAATTCAAAACTCCCGAAGCAAATTTTGATACTATGGCAATATTTTTTGAAAAAACCCTCAATTTGAGGAGATATTTGAAACACTCTATTTTCCACCACAGATTAGCATAAACCATATAATGCTATATACAATAATGATTGTCTATGACCCAATCAAACACAATTACATTCCTTCACCAGGCATCCAGGTATCCTGAACCCAACTAAGATTCCGGGCCTTTGCAACAGGTAAATCATCATTAGAATTGCCGAGATTGATTCGTGTATACCCGATAGACAGCCTATCAGCCAAATTGAAAATCATTCCTGAAAAATCCCCTGCATAACAGGACGAAAGATATAAGCAAAGGGAACCATTGGTAATATTGGAATATGGACGATAATATCCAGATGTTGAATCCACGGCAGGTTGCAGAAATACTGGGAGTTCATCAGAAAACAGTCCATCTCTGGCTTCGAACGGGCAGATTACAGGGAACAAAAATTTCCTATCGTGCTTGGAGAATACCACGCACGGCACTTGATTCATTCATTGCCAATAACAGCAACTCGCACACATCCCCGCAAAAAAAAGTGCCATCAAAAAAACAGAATACAACACCCATCACCGGATCCACCCAAGAACAAAAAACACTGGATCATGATAGCAATGCAGTCTCGCAACCACAATCCCCACAATCCCGTATGAAGCACTACATCCGCGATATTATGGGTGAACGCACATCAGATGAGTGAATGCAGGCCTAACCTATTTTCATATACAGTACTTTCTTTCACCGTTGATCGTTGAATCTTTCAGATAAATATTCATTATTTCTCACGAAAAAATCCTAAATCAACGAGATTCATCGTTATTTTTTAAATAATAAACCACATACTGCTATACGTAAATCGAAAATTCAATCCTGCCCGATAATACAATCAATCAATAATCCGGAGAAATTGGAGGAATACCCGTGGACGATGCAGATATCCAACAGGAGATCAACAAGTATAAAAAATTCAAAAAAGTCGATGGGGCTACCTACAGGAAAGTAAACCAGTTCCTGCGAAAACGGACCTACATCACTGCTCGCGAATGGGCATTGGCCCGCCTGTGCACGGATTTCCGTACATCCGGGGGTGCTGAAATGACATTTATCGGGAAACATCTGCCGGAACTTGTCCCCTTTATGGAGGATACGTACTCCCCCCAGGCAGTCAACCAGGCACGAAACTCCTTCAAACGAAAAGTCCGTAAAGCCAGTGCAACTTTTTTTTATGGAGCCATGTGTGGTTTTTTTACCACGGACGAACTCGATGATCTTCTTTTTGAAGCAAGTGAAGTCTCGCGATTTCTCCTTGAAGTCGAAGGAACTACACTTGATATTGATGAAGAGATCGATATCGAAGATCGCATCACCAATGTGATGCGAAGTGTCGGGGAAGCTGCCAAAACAATCCTTCAATCCCGCATCGAAGAAATTGATCACCCGAGTATTTCCGAAGAAACACAATTGAAACCTGATGAAGCTCTTCAGGATCCTCCACTCATTTCAGATACTGCAACGATAGTTGTTCCAGATACAATCAATGAGAGTGAATTACCAAACCCAACTCAGATAACCACTATTCTTTCGAAATCACCGGATGAAACCCTCTTACCGGATCAGATAACTGAAGAAAAATCCAATGAAGGAGAATCAATTCAATGAAAATAATTCAGGTTGCTGGCAGATCCAATTCAGGAAAGACGACATTCATCAGAAAACTCATTCCCGAACTCAAAAAAATTGGTCCTGTAGGTGTCATTAAACATCTTGGCGACCATGAATTCCACCTGGATGACGGGAAAGATACCACCCTTTTTTATGAGGCTGGTGCCGATATTTCTACGGGAATCGATGCAAAAAAAACAGTATCAACATTACAAAGTACGGATCTCGATAAAATTCTGGATTATTACATAAAAAGCGGGATCCATTTTGCAGTCATTGAAGGGTATAAACAGAGATCATTTGCAAAAATTGTCATTGGAAATCTCGAAATTGATCGATGTATCCTCAGCAATCCCAGCACCGAGGAAGTCATCCGATCCCTTAACCTGTTTGATGAGTATCCAATCTAGAGAAAGTGGTCAGAACATGACAGTTAAAAAAATGCAGAAGCGGTTGTTTGGAACAAACGGTGTCCGGGGGATCGTCGGGAAAGATCTCACACCGGAACTCGTGCTTACTATTGGGGAGGCACTGGGTTCCATGCGGAAAGGGCGGATCGCGGTCGGACGGGATACCCGCACCTCCGGGGAAATGCTGGTAAAAGCTCTGA
>JBAZHD010000211.1:0-2731 GCA_041652515.1 Methanoregula sp. | reverse complement strand
ACATCCTGATCAGATCTGGATAATGGCATTATCCCGTTTTTTCCGGATTGCTTTTTTGATGTCCTCGATGATATGTGCCATAATCCCGGTCTCTGCGGCAACCTTCGATGAATCCGCTTCAAGGAGTAAGGTGCTGTTGATAAAGCCGGCACGGGACAGTTTTTCAACCACTGCCTTATCGATGCCTTTGATGCCGAGGAGTTCCTTTTTCCCCCGTTCCAGCTGGGATTTGGTGAATTTTTTCGGTACGGGTTTCTTCAGGTACGTGCAGACCAGTTCGACGTGCCGCTGGACCGTGGCCGCTGACATACCGGTGAGCTGACGCAAAGATTCCGGCGGCTGGGAACAGAACGCTTCCGGGCTGGTAATGCCGGCAGACACGTATTTTTTTAAGCTGACAGCGGGAATCCCGATCTCTTTGAGCACCTGCCCGTAATAGACGGTTTTTGCCTCATCGAGGACCCGGACCGCCTCCTCTTCGCCGATGCCGGCCGCTTTCAGCATCGCGATATCAGTATGGGCAAGGGTGGAAAGTTCCGTGATCCCGCTTGATTTGAGTGCAGTCAGGATCTTTGCAAAACTGCGCCCTTTGCGGGGGATCAGGTGGTCACGCATGAATTTCCGGCATTCAGAGCGGCGGCGGAGTTTTTCCAGCACCAACCCGGCATCGCTGATGAGTTTTTTTGCAGCATCCATGGACAGGTCAAGACGCCGGGTAAGAGATTCCGGGGTACTGCGTGCCAGTTCTGCTACGGTGTAGATGTGCTGCAACAGGATCTTTTTGGCCAGCGCCTCGTTCATGGACGGGATCTCGGATAAGGATTCTGTGTTCGAGTTGATGTGGTGGCAGAGCGGGCAGCCGATATCCCAGGGCCGGGCTCCTTTTCTCACGAGACGGACATAGTTCAGGTGGTGCTTGTCGCACACTTCGTCCGTGCGAACCGCAAAACCCCATTGCGCCATGGGAAGACCGATATTGAACGTGCAGTCCGGATACCGGGAGCACCCGATAAACTGCGTGTTGCCCCGCAGGTGTTTTATCGCCAGAGTGCCCTTGCAGACCGGGCAGGGACCCAGGTTCATCTCCTCGGCCGTCCTGTTCCGGATATCATCGCCGATTATGGCCTGGTTTGCCTCCAGCTGGTTAAACGCCTGGTGCAGCATCCCGCGGGATTCCCTGATCACGTCCTCCCGTGTCCGGGTACTCTCCTTGATCTGCTGCATATGGGCTTCGATCGTCTGGGTCATGTCGGGCCGCGTGATCATATCGGCATGCTGCTCTAATGATTCGGTGACCACTCTCCCCACCAGCGTGGGGCGGAGCGGGGAACCTTCCACGTATTTGCGGGAAACGAGTTTTGCAATCACTTCATGGCGGGTGCTTTTCGTCCCAAGGCCCAGCTCCTCCATCCGCTGGATCAGTTTGCTCTGCGTAAACCGTGCAGGGGGCTGTGTCTCCTTCTCCTCAAGGGTGACTTTTTTTACCGGGAGGTGTTCACCCACGGCAAACGGGGGCAGGAACGTCTCCTGCGCCTCGCTGAACGGGTATACGGTATGCCAGCCCGGTTCAACCAGCTGACCCCCCGTAGCGGTGTACTCTTCGCCACCGGCATCGAACAGGACTTTTAAGGTCTTCCAGCGTGCATCCGGTGCAAGGGTGGCAAGGAAACGGCGCAGCACGAGCTCGTAAATCCTGAAATTATCATCGCCCAGCACCTCGCGGGTTGCAGCACCGGTCGGGTGGATGGGCGGGTGATCGGTAGAGGATTTTTTGCCCCGTGTCGGGACAGCCCGGCGGTTCGCCATCACCCACTCCACGTCTTTTCTGAACGGGGAGGCACGGATGGTCTTTAAGATGCCCTCAATATCCAGCGAAGGGGGGTAGACCGTGTTGTCCGTTCTCGGGTACGAGATGAAACCGTTCATGTACAGGTCTTCTGCAATCCGCATTGCATTGGCAGCCGAGAAACCCAGCCGGGCTGCCGCCACGATATACGTGGTAGTGTCAAACGGAGAGGGAGCCCGGTCCTGTTTTTCACCAAATTTTACATCAGTGACCACAAGAGGTGCTTTTGTCCGGTCGCGTGCAAGCTCTGCGGCAGGTTTTTCATGGAACCGCCCGTGCGTGTGCCGGGCTTCAACCGGTTCGCCGGCCTTTTCGGTATCTAAGAAGAGCTGCCAGTATTTTTCCGGGACAAACGCCTCGATCTCTTTTTCCCGGTCAACAATCATACCCAGCGTCGGGGTCTGCACCCTGCCGACCGAAAGGATGTTTGAACCACCTCTCCGGGCTGCAAGCGAGATGAACCGGGTGAGCGAGGCGCCCCACATCAGGTCGATGGACTGGCGGGCCTCTCCGGCTGCTGCCAGCGCAAAATCGAGTTCTGTGGTATGGGAGAATGCATGGTTCAGTTCCTGCGGGGTGATCGCGGAGAACCGGGCACGGTCTATGGCTACGCCGGGGTTCACTGCCCGGATCAGCTCGTATGCTTCTTTGCCAATGAGTTCTCCTTCGGTATCAAAATCCGTTGCTATCGTGACCCGTCCGGCACGCTTTGAGAGTTTCTGGAGGAGCGCGACGATCTTTTTTTCCGTGGGGATCTTGATCGTCTTTGCATCGATCAGGCTTCGTGGCGTTGCCTCTTCACTCCGCCAGTTTTTGTACCCGGGCTCAAAGTCTATCTCGACTACATGACCCCGCAGCCCGACCGTAGTGATATCACCAAAACTA
>JBAZHD010000210.1:0-2734 GCA_041652515.1 Methanoregula sp. | reverse complement strand
GGGAGTCATGAAGGTTTGTGCGGGCGGAGGGAAGGACACCGGGTAACTATTTTCATCACTTTCACACTGCTAAATCAACATATTTATCGTGCGATGCTGGTAATGGAAGATCATTGTATAATGGTGAAAAGATAAATAAAAAATATTTAGTGTCGTGATATCTTTGAATGAATCCGTTATCGAAATTAATTTTCCAAAACTGAATCATTTCTGGATGGATGCCGGCTTATTGGGGCTCTACCGGATTGCTCACAAAGAGAAAGAGCAATTCAAAGAATCCGGTGTTGAAATTATTCTCAACGATTCCGGAGTTTCGTTCAAAGGATCGGAAAAAAATATTCAAGCCGTTCTGCAAAAAACGTACGATCGTTTGCTCAAAGATTATTACAATACCTCAACACAGAGCCAGATTGATGAAAATAAAGGCTTTTACTATGATAAAGAAAAAAAGCAATTCATTCGATTTCCCAGAGTTAAACCGATGGGTATCGCAGGACTCGTAAAAATTTCAGGGAAAAGTTTTAAAAATCAAGGCATAGCCAAATTGGAGAAAAAACTTGATTCACAGTACCCCATTCTTGAAAAAAAATATTCAGAAATTCAGGATCGCTTTGAAAAATTCCTAGCAGATTCAAAATTAAAACCCGAAAAGTCGATACTTCTGAATGGAAGAAATATTGTTTCACCATCAATAAACATTGATAAAATATCCGGCCATGCCCAAGGTTGTTGCTTCTTATGCGGAAAAGAATCCTCTTCGTTTAGTGATATAACCGGGACAGTTTTTCCATTCATCACCGGTCCTTCGGGTGTATTAACCTTTAAAAATCTTGGTGGACATGTTGAGAAAGTTTGCTGGAAATGCGATTTTATCTCAAAATTTGTTCCAGTTACTGGTTTTTATAGCATGTATTATGATTCAAAAAAAGATCCAAGAACCCATATTTATTTTCCGTATTCAACCAGTCTCGAAAAAATGAACGCTGTGTTCAGCAGTCTGGACGCCGCGAAAAAAGAAGACCCCCACCTTATGAGGAATTTCGATAACTGGTTGGGGGGATATTTCCAGAAACCTTATGAGCAATTTTTCACGTTTCTGTACTCGCTGTATCGCATTGTCATGACCAAACGAACTTCAACAGCAGCCGACGATGATGATTACGAACTTGATTATGAAGCACTGTGTGATGTGAATCTTAACAATTCTCCACTCGATTTTTTTGTTATGTATACAGAATCTCTCGGCGATGCACAGATGGGGAAGATGATATGGCCCTTCCATGAATCGGTATACCTTTTCAGGTTATTCGATCATCTCGAACGAAATAAGATCAATATACCAGTGGTTATGCATCAGTTAGTAGATTTTGACAAAGTTAAACAAAAACAACCTGAAAATGCCTCGATAATTAGGAATCGTGTTTGTGAAAATATCCTGAATAAGCAGAGCATTGTTGCATATATTGAGCAACATGCATTCAGGATTAACAAGTCGGAATCTAAGGATATCGGACCGTTGAACGATTTTGTCATATTATATGAGAAGACAATCAGGGAAGGAGATACAGGTATGGAGCAAAAAATTATTGATATTGCAGTCAATGTTGGAAAGACCATCGGAACAAGCATCGCACCGAGCGGGAAAAAAGGAAAAGGAGATCTTTTTAGATTACGAAAAACCCGAAAACCCGAAGACTTCCTTAACGAGATCAACCGCATCCAGATGAAATATGGAACCGAACTCACTGAAGGTCTCCTTAACCAAGGTCAGAAAATGGAAGAAAATTTCACGGAATTCAAACAGTTCTGTATGATTGCAGCGTTGAATACGTATAATGCAGAAAATCCGGCTCCTATCAAATCTGGTGGAAAAATAAAAGCAGAGGCATCATCATGAAAACAGCAAAGGCATTAACCCTAACCTATCTGACACCCGTATCATTTGCATCACTGAACGGATCAGACAAGGAAGCAGACAACATTTCGAGCATTAAAAAGATCAAAGTGGGTAAAGAAGACTATCCTTATGTGTCGTCACAAGCCGTTCGGAGAGCATTAAGAAACCAACTCGGAGTTCTTGGGCGGACACTTTCAGAAGGGGAGGCAGCGAAAATTGCCAAAGGTGCTGCGACAACAAAACAGGAACCAGGTACCTATATTGATGACGATCTTTTTGGGTATATGGGAACTGAAGAAGCTACCGCAGGGAAAAAAGGCAAAGCCACCAAACGCACGTCAGTTGTCCGCGTCTCACCGCTTGTTGCCCTGAATCCCTATCAGGGGGATCTCGATTTCGGGACAAACTACATGGGTACAAAAGCCGGTGGAGATCCAAATATTTTTGAGACGGAAATTCATTCAGGTCTTTATCGTGGATCTATTCTCATCGAACTTGATCGCGTTGGTAATGGCGAAGGGTTCGATGGAAAAGATCTAGATAAAAAAGAAAAAGCACAACGGGTGAAAGACCTGCTTAGCGCGATTAAGAACCTCTGGGCTTCAGGGCGTCAGAGCCGGTTCCTGGCTGACATTGCACCCAAATTTGTTGCATCGGCCATGTTGAAAACAAAAAACCCAATCTTCCTTGAGAGCATTCAGGTAGAAGGTAAGAAGCTCAATACCGGGATGATTGCAGAGACAATCAAGGATTACGAAAAAGAAATTGTTGCCTCGACAATTGGCGTACGTCAGGGATTTTTCGAAGGATCTGTTGATGGCGCAAAATCTATTGGCG
>JBAZHD010000209.1:0-2755 GCA_041652515.1 Methanoregula sp. | reverse complement strand
AAAAACACGGGATGCAGGTCTGGTACGAGCATGACGGCGACTGCGGCACGTGCCAGCGGTATACCGAATGTATCGAGCTGCTCTGGGATTATGCAACCGAGCTTGGCATCAGGATTGAAAAAACTGCCGACCCGACAAAAATGGCAGAGGAACTGTTTACGAAAGTGAAGGCGATGGTATGACGACTCGTGTTTCTGAAGTTGTCCGGGGCTGGCTGGGCTGGTGCCCGAATGCGGCCCAAACACGGTTCAAAGATAGCCTTCACGGGAAATCTGGGGAAGTAATGGAGGGTAAAAAGAATGATCTGCCGAAACATCGGATAATCACGGATCCTATTTTGAAGGAAGAGGTATGGCGCTCGATTCCCGTTTATTTTCTCTCTTTTCTGATAATCGGGGCTATGATAGTAACGGGGTATATTCCCCTCCCTGTATCTTCGACTTTTATTCTTGCGGCTGTTCCAACTTTTATTCACTTTTCATGCATGGTCTGGTACCGGAAAAAAGAGAATATCCATAATCCAAGGATTACTTCGATCTGGCGCCATATCCTGATACCGGTTAATGGACCAAGAGAAGAAACCGAACCGTTGCAAACCCTTTCGCAAAAGGTAATGGATTCTGTTGTTGTAATTATCCTTTCTTTTGTTTACATCGCTGCATCGGTTGTCCTGCCGATACTGAATATGATATGGTTCTTCGTCCTCCTCCTTATAGCAGTTGCATTCGGAATTATCTGTTTCAGGGAAGGAAGCACAACGCGGGGAACTCCTGTACGAGCTGCTGTTTTTTTTGTTGCTGTCTCATTACCTGCAATCATTCATGACTATGTGTTCGGGTACCCGGTAGTACCGGTGATCCTGTTTGCGCTCGCTGTCGGCATAGTATCCGTCAGTATCGTTTTCCTTGCGAGAATGCAGGTGAATGATTAAGAATCCAAAGAACCAGGGAAGAGGGAAGATAATGTTCGTAAAATTGAATGAGATCCAAAGCACAATCTCGGCTGGTGCCCAAACCGGCAGGTATCGTTATCCCCATGCCAACCGACATCGCCTGTCCAGGACAGGAGAACAACCTGATATGGATGGATCCGACGGTGCCGGTGACCCGCATGATACCGGCATGTTCAGGGTACCGCGTGACATCCTCGGGATGCCTCTGGAACTGGATGGTGGGGCCGGGGGATCGCGATTGAGAAGACTCCCGATCCGACAAAAATGGCTGAAGAACTCTTTATGAAAATGAAGGCGTTGGTATGACAATTATACACATATCGGAAATTATTCATGAATGGATGGGCTGGTGCCCGAATACACCGGCAATGCACATAGTACCTGCGGTCCTTACGGTCCCGCCTGAAACGATTCATTCCGACCGACCTGATGGCAGTGGATCCGCAGGTAGTTCCGGCCGGATCCGGGACGGGATCAGCATTGCTACAGACAGCTTCAAGACGATAGTCCGGAACCGGTACCTGCTCGGTTTCTCGCTCCTTTTCGGACTCGCGATTTTCCTTTTAATCGTGGGAAATCTTTGGGATCGCCAATATTATGACCAAACCCTCCCTTTCGTCACTCCTATTCTATTCGGCGACTCATCCATAAATTTTAACCCATGGCTCTTCTTGGTTGAGCTGATCTACCTGTCCTGTTTCAACCTCCTGCTGTCAGCCTTGGTCCTGCAACGGAATGAGAACGGGGTAAATGCACCGGTCACAATCCGTGAGGGATTTTTCAGGGTCAACACCCACGCTGCTCCGCTTGCAGTATTGTCCATTGCAATGGCATTCATCGCGACCCTCGGATTTGACTTAATCGTCGGGACCTGGTATTTTATCCACAATATCGTAGCTGAGATCATGAACGCCTTCTTCTGGATTCCATATGCCTATTTCCCGTATGGGGACGTTTCGGTGCTCTTTTCCTCGTTCACACTTCTGTTCATCAACATCATCCTGCTCCTCGCCGCACTATGTCTTATCCCAATCATCGTCTTGAAAAAGAAGGGAATGACCCCTGCCCTTGCCGGATCGATACCATTTATACAGAGAACCTGGCGTCAGATGCTGGGTTGCATCCTTGTGTATGGGACAATCGTCCTTATTGTCGCTGTTGCATCACATATGACAGGTCAGTTACTCCCGATGTTCCAGCCAGGTTATGAGGCCCCCCACCTGGGACATCCGCTGATGATGGCAGTCTATTTTGGGTTCATCCTTACTTGTTCTGTCCTGCTGGCGGCAGGTTTTACTGCAGCGGGTGTTGCGATTTCGTATCTCTCCTGTACCGGAAAGAGGGCTGGGATATCCGGCGTTCCTGAAGAGAACCTGAAAAAACCGGAGCCTGCCTCATGACCCGTGTTTCCGAGATTTTCCGGGGATGGCTGGGCTGGTGCCCGAATGCCCGTACGCTGACCGTGCGAGAGATACCGGTGCTGCAACATGAAACAGCAGGCGGAATACCTGTACAAGGGGCCGGGCTGTCCGCAGCAGATGGCTGGTTGAATCGGTACCGGAGGCAGATGCTTTTCTGGGCAGTCATGTATACATTTGCTTTCAGTTGCTTCGCGCCATTGTTCCTGACAACCGGTCTTACACGGCTGATACTGTCCCTTGGAATCTTCGGGGGACTGGGATTCTCCGCCCTCTTTGGAAGGTGGCTCTGGGACAGATTCGGAAAACTTGCAAACGGGGATACGGTAAAGCCCGGGCCGGAAGTGAACGTGATCGTAGCCATTCTCATAGGCATATCCCCGCT
>JBAZHD010000208.1:0-2770 GCA_041652515.1 Methanoregula sp. | reverse complement strand
TTGCGGATATCTATGACAATCATTATGACCTGCCACGGGGCAGATGCTATCATACGCACATCAGCCGGCTCCTGATGGAGTCGCTCCCGCACAACGCTGCACTGCTGGATATCGGGTGCGGGACCGGGCTGTTTATCGAGAAGTATCGTGATGCGGGTGGCAGTGCTGTGGGGATTGACCTCAGCCGGAGGATGATCACGCGTGCCCGGCGCCGGTGTGCCACATCCGATTTTTTGATTGGCACGGGCGAGTCCATTCCCTTTGCAGATAATTCCTTCGATGCGATTTCAAGTCTGCTCGTCTTCAGTTACCTGCGGGATCCTGATCAGATGCTCCGGGAGGCGTACCGTGTGGCAAAGCCCGGTGGGGTGATTGCCATCTGCACGTTGGGGAAGAAACTGATCACCCGTGGGATACCGGCACTGTACCTGATCAGCGAGAAGATCAAGGTCAAACATGTGGTCATGAAGGATTTCGGCGAACGGTATTTTGATGAGGCAGAGATGTACGACATCTTTTCCCGCGCCGGGTTTACCGATATCAAGGTCACGTGGTGCTCGTTCGCCCATATCGATATGATCGATCCGCTCTTCCGGTTCGCACGCAAGGTGGAACCGTTTGTCGAACGGCGCATCCCCCAGCTCGCGTATAACATCTGCGTAACGGCAACAAAGCCGGAAGATGGTTCATCTCCGGAATCAGGCTGACATTTCATGTAACATCGAAAGTGCTGTTGATGGAACAATATTTTGACTGCATTACAATGAAAGTTGAAAGAACACGTACCTCTTGAAGACCGCTCTTCAGGGACTTTTGTCCCCGCTGCTCGGGCACTCCCCCTCGCGATAACCGGAACGCGCACAAGGTCTATCGACTTTTGCGCTATCCAGGGACTAAAAATTCTCATCCACTGATGAACCCGTGAATGGAAATTATAAGGGTTATAGTCCTTGATAATGACAGAATTTTTTCATATGACTTCATTTCTTAAAATCGGAGAAGAACCAAAAATTCTACAATGGGAAACCCGCGTTCTTTTTTCCCCAACTTTTTTCCAACACGATAATTGCATCACCGTGTGGCACCCTCCATCCTCCAATACGTTTTTTGTGGAAAATCCGCCCGGTTGATCTGTCTCATGCCGGTGTGACCCGTTGCAGGGTACCGACCATCCATCAAATCCTACAGTACCTAATCCTCCGACGGAGAAAGTACAGGAACCAGGATCAACCCGGTCCTGCGGGATGCCGTTTTAGGTCTTATTTGAGTAAAACCACGTCTTATTCACCATAAAACCGGTCATTTTTTAGCATTCTACCGACGGTCATCCAAAATGTCCTTTTATGTTCTTTCCAGCAGGCGATCGGCTGCCGGGTGACCTGTAGTACCTGGAATGGAGAAAAACCCCTCTTTTGAGCATACCGTTTTTGGTATCCGGGAGGAGGGATCAAAATCCTCCCGGTTGATCTGGCTCATGCCGGTCGTCACCAGCTGAAGGGTACCGACCATCCATCACATCCTACAGTACCAAATCCTCCGACGGTAAAAGTACAGGAACCTGGATCAACCCGGTCCTGCGGGATGCCGTTTTAGGTCTTATTTTAGCAAAACCACGTCTTATTCACCATAAAACAGGTCATTTTTTAGCATTCTACCGACGGTCATCCAAAATGTCCTTTTATGCTCTTTCCAGCAGGTGATCGGCTGCCGGGTCGGACTGTGAGTTAGCTGGACCAAAGGAGGGGGAGTTTTGGATCTGCCTCTTTGCTCGCGTTCATTGTGTCTTGTTGCGCCGGGTCGGTGATGATCTGCTGGTACAGCAATGCCGCTGCGCTTGCGGGGTCCAAGGATGTTGTCGGCTCGATCTTCCAGCCGAGCAATGCGGTGTAAAATTTTTTTGCACGGTCGATGATGTCAGCCGGGATCTATCTTGCCGAAAGAACAGGGATCGCACTCGCACTCATCCTGGCGATGATTATTTTCATGCACCTCTTTCGAGCTCCTGCCAAAACTAATCCGGCGGGGAATGAGGGTGGATGCCCATGCGGTCATTGAAGCGTTCGGGAAGAACGAGCAGGTGATGCGGGTGTGCTGAATGGTGTCGATCGCTATTGCCGGGTTTCTGCAGCCCCGGAATGTGTCTCAGGCGACGACAAACCTGCGGACGGTGAGCGATACGGTGGGTTTGTTCCTTGCTACGGAGTGTTCGTTTGAATCTGGAGTGAAAATGTCAAGACTTGCGATCAAAGAGACGTTCGAGAAATGGTGCGAAGAAGAAGGAGTGCGCCGGAGAATTTCCTCAACCAAACTTTGGGTCGCACTTCGGGAGCATGGAGTTGTTGATGGCGGTAAATCCGGATATGACCGGTTCTGGTCCGGAATCCGGATGAAGAATGAGGAAGAGCGGATTGCGGCTGAGAACCAACGATTAGGACAGGTTTCCCTTTCCGGCATCTGATCAGGAATTGCATGATTGCATTTGGACAAAAGGACAAAAAAGACCCTGTTTCCGGGAAGTACTTCATGAGGATTGTACAAGAAAAAAGATCCCGGAAATGGTGAAAATTTTGTCCTTTTGCCCGGATTTTTCGATTCGATAATCCGGGCCTGAAGCGAAAACCGCGATGATTGAGTGAAACGGCTTGGGGTTTTTTCGTATAAGGGCTATCCCAAAGAAAATTTTCTTGACCTGCCGTGCCCCAGAGGGGTCCTGAGGCGGGGGTGCTCGTAATTGTTGGAGCCCGGTTTTTTTAATTTCCCGCGGGACACA
>JBAZHD010000207.1:0-2793 GCA_041652515.1 Methanoregula sp. | reverse complement strand
GGCTCAACCTTCCCGAGACCAGGAAAGTGGGGGATCGGAACCCCCAGTCACCGATCATTGTCGGTACCTACGAAGGCGTTGACACCATGATCCGTCGCGGGCAGAAGATGGCAAATATTGCAACTGTAGTGATCGATGAAGTCCAGATGCTCGAGGATGCAGACCGGGGACACCGCCTTGACGGCATGATCGCACGGCTGAAGTACCTCGCCCCGCAGGCACAGTTCCTGTACCTGTCCGCTACCATCGGCTCCCCAAAGACGCTGGCAAAAAAACTGAACTGCAGTCTTGTGCGGTATGCCGAACGCCCGGTGGGGCTGGAACGGTATCTCCTCTTCCTTGAGCGCAAACAAAAGATCCCGACCATCAAGCAGATGACAACCGAGGAGTACAAGCGGACGTCCTCAAAGGGATTCCGTGGACAGACCATCATCTTTACCAATGCACGGGCACGGTGCCACACGATCGCCGATGCGCTGGGTATGAGGGCTGCGGCATACCATGCCGGGCTTTCCTCGCAGGAACGGCGGGAGGTCGAGACAAAATTCCTGGGCGGGAAACTGATGGCCGTGGTCACGACTGCCGCGCTGGGTGCCGGCGTGGACTTCCCGGCATCCCAGGTGATCTTTGACGCGCTGGCCATGGGCAGGGACTGGCTCTCGGTGCAGGAGTTCAACCAGATGGCGGGCCGGGCAGGAAGGCCGGACTTCCACGACCTCGGCCGTGTGGTGCTCCTTGCCGAGCCGGGAGGCACCTATTCCCGGGAGAACCCGTTCACGGAAGAGGAGGTCGCCATACGGCTGCTTAAAGGCGAAATGGAAGAAGTGGCACCGGTACACGACTTCGAGAAGAGTTCGGAAGAGTACGTGGCAAATGCAGTCGCGTGTAATGGCGAGGTTGCAGACCTTGAGCGTATCAACACTATGATGGTCGGCAGCACGGAACCGGTCCTCCCCGATCTGGTCGCCCACCGCCTTGTTGAAAAACAGGGGAGCAGGCTGGTTATGTCGCCCCTGGCAAAGGTGATGGCAGAGCATTTCATCGGCATAGAGCGGCTCCTGGAGATCCTCCGCCTGACCAGATTCATGGATGAACCGGTGGATGTGATCGCGGAACTCGAGAGCGAAGATGTCCATAAGGAGAAGAAGCCGGAACAGAAGAAAGACGGGAAGAAAAAGGCGGGGCATAATAGACGCCGCTGAGAACCGGGGTCTCTTTCACCACCCGTAAATAGTCCTGATTCCAGATACTAAAGGATGCAATCAAAAGTCCCTCTCAGCGAACTTACCAGCCGCCTTGACCGTTTCCGGCTCCTGATGGACGCCCGGCATCCCGAGTGGGAGATTGCAATAATTTTTTCCAGGCTCAACCTCTATTACTTCACCGGCACCATCCAGGACGGCATGCTGCTCATCCCCCGGAACGGCGAGGCCTGCCTCTGGGTGCGGCGGAGTTTCGAGAGGGCAGAGGATGAATCGTTCTTCCCCCGGATCCGGCGGATGAGGAGCTACCGGGATGCTGCGGAGACCATGACAAGGATTCCGGGGACCGTGTTCCTCGAGGCCGAGCAGGTGCCGCTTGCGCTTTTCAGGCGCCTGCAGAAGCATTTTCCGTTCAGGGATGCAAGGGCGATCGACGGCGAGATCATGAAGGTCCGGTCCGTCAAGAGCCCGTACGAACTTGGCCTGATGGAGCGGGCGGGCGATATTCACCGCCACGTGCTGGAAGACCTTGCACCGGAAATTCTCCGGCAGGGGATGAATGAGGCGGAGTTCACGAGTGAGCTCTATTCCCTCATGGTGCGGGAGGGGCATCACGGGATCGTCAGGTTCGGGATGTCTGAGTCCGAGATCATGTTAGGTCTCATCGGGTTTGGCGAGAGTTCCATCTGCCCTACATACCTCGACAGCCCCGGTGGGAATGCCGGCATGTCTCCTGCTGTCCCGCTGTTCGGGAGCAGGGCACGGAAACTGCGTGACGGGGATCTTGTCTTTGTTGATATCGGTTGCGGGTTCCATGGATACCACACCGACAAGACCATGACGTACGTGTACGGCACGGCTTTGCCTGGCGAGGCTGTCGCGATCCACCGGAAGTGCGTGGAGATACAGGATTCGATCATGCTCCTCCTGAAGCCCGGGGCTGTCCCCTCGCAGATCTACGAGACCGTCACGGCCTCTCTCGAACCGGCGTTTCTTGAGAATTTTATGGGATACGGCAACCGGAATGTGCAGTTCCTTGGCCACGGGATCGGCCTGGAGATCGCGGAAAATCCGGTCATTGCCAGAGGATTTGACGATCCGCTTGAAGAAGGGATGGTAATTGCCATTGAACCAAAGAAAGGGATCAAGGGGATCGGTATGGTCGGTATCGAGAACACATTTATCGTCACTCCCGGCGGCGGGCGGAGCATAACGGGGCGTCACCCCGGGCTGATACCGGTAGGGTGAAGCAGGACACACTTCTTTTTATCTGGTGGGGAAAAACGACCTGCGAATCCATGATGCATTTCTTTCAGGAGTTTTTGTTTCTTTCAGTCAGGGATGAACATCCCGTTCTTTTTTCGTTTCTGTTTTTGATTTCCCTTTAACCCGGATATATTAAAACCCTGTTCTATAACGCAGGATCGCAGCTATTCCACCGGTTTCGGCGAGAAATCCCCATTCTCCTTCGGAATTTTCAGAGATGATCCTCGTTTTTGCACCGCTTTTGTCGGCAAGGTGTGTCAGCTCTTCGATGATGTCCCCTTCTTCATCCCCGATGATCGGAGCTGCACAGATTCGGCACGTGTGG
>JBAZHD010000206.1:0-2809 GCA_041652515.1 Methanoregula sp. | reverse complement strand
CCTCGTTCCGCATCGGTTCAGTCTCGAAACTCTTTACCTGGACTGCCGTGATGCAGCAGGTGGAGGCAGGCACCATTGACCTTGACGCGGATATCAACACGTACCTTAAGGACTTCAAAATCCCGGACACGTATCCGGGACAGCCCGTAACGATGCGTCATCTTATGACGCACACGGCAGGATTCGAGGATAGCTGGCGGAACGCAGCAGTAGATGATGTTGCGGATCTCATTCCCGTCAGAACGTACTGCGCCGGGAACATCCCTGCACGGTTTATCCCTCCGGGTACTGTCAGTTCATATTCCAATTATGGCTCAGCACTTGCCTCGGTCGTGGTCGAAGATGTGACGGGAATACCCTTCACTGAGTACGTGCAGTCACACATCTTTACGCCGCTCTCGATGGATCAGACCAGCCTGCAGGAAGATCTCCCCCCGGACCTTGCATCGGGTCTCACAAAGGGGTACGTTACCAATGGTGAGGAGAACCTGCCCACGGACGATTACATCTTCGTTATCGCCCCGGCAGGGAGCATGAGTTCCACAGCGCCTGACATGGCAAAATTTATTATCGCCCATCTCCAGAATGGAACCTACCGGAATGCAACGATCCTCTTCCCTGATACTGCCAGCCTGATGCATGCCCGTACATTCGCAAACGATGAAAAAGTACCTGGCATGTGCCTTGGATTTTACGAGATGCAGGTCAATGGCATACGGGCTATCGGGCATGGCGGGGACACGAACACCTTCCACTCGCTGCTGGTTCTCCTGCCGGAGAAGAATGCGGGGTTCTTTGTCTCCTACAACAGTCCCACGGGTTCATCGGCACGGGGCGAGTTCTTCGGAGAATTCATGGACCATTATTACCCACAGGCACCGCACTCCATTCCAACACCCGATCCCGCTGCATCAGCCGCGTTACAGAAGTACGCCGGCATGTATGAATCGAACCGGCATAACTATGCACGGTTTGAGAAATTTTCTTCTATGGGTTCTCCGGTGGAGTTTACGGTAACACCTCAAGGTACGTTGCAGACGATGGCAGGGGGCGTCCCGATGGAGTATATTGAGGTGAGCCCCGGTGTCTTCTCCCGCCTGGACGGGACTCGTCCGGCGGGGAGTGGCAATCTCGTGTTTCATTCTTCAGCGGATGGCACGATTGATTATCTGTGTATCGGGAACCAGCCGTTCTTTGTCTTTGACCGGGTCCCATGGTATGCAACCCCGGCTTTTGTGGAAAATGTTCGAAACGCCGGTTGCATCCTGATTGCAACAATCCTGCTCTGGCCGCTGCTCTTCGCATTCCGTCGCACGCATGCGATTCCTGAGCCCCGGGTACCGAAATATGCCCATGCTGCCCGCTGGATTGCCGGATTCACAGCGATCATCGTTCTTGCATTCGTTGTTGTCCTGCTGCCGGCGGCTATGTCCGATCCGGTCCTTATGAACTCCTACCGGGTTGACCCGACCATCCCGGTGCTTCTGACTATCCTCCTGACGCTCCCGGTCATCGCGGCAATCCTTACGGTTGTGACCGTGGGCTTCGCGATCCTTGCGTGGAAAGCACAGTACTGGTCGCTTCCGCACCGGGTGCATTATACGATCATTACCCTCGCGCTGATCCTGGTCCTGTGGTGGGTACATTTCAACAATCTCTGGGTCTGGTGCCTATAACCACCCCTCTATCTTTTTTCCGGCACGGACAAACGGGAAACCCGCCGGAAAGACCGGCGAGCATATCCGGCTGATCGAGCGGTGAGGTGCCGGGTATCCTGCATACCCCCTTGTATCACTTCACCCTCTCTATCCGTGTCAAATCGTGGATTTGTGAGCGGGAATCTTTAAGAGAATACCGGACACTATAAGATGATCACGCAGGGAACTCGCGGAGTGTATCCGGTGTGGGATCATGATTCAGTATTACCGGTCAAAGATAGACACAGAACCTCCGGTCATTGAGGTCATACAGGGACCGGAGGACGGGTCATGGATCCGCATGAACTCCCCCTCTGAAACCGAACTTGCACAGGTTGCCGGGTCGTGTGTCCTCCCCCTGCACTTCCTCAAAGCAGCGCTCGATGAGGAGGAGCGACCCCGTATCGATACTGAAGATGGGGTCGTCCTCATTGTGCTGGACATCCCGATGGTGCCAGACCAGGACGGTACCCGGACCCTTACCACGCTACCGCTCGGCATCGTTATCTCTGAGACGCTCATCGTTACTGTCTGTAGCGGACAGGCAGCCATACTCGATGAATTCATCGCGAGCAAAATAAGGCACTTCAACACGGGCAGGAGGACCCGGTTCCTCTTCCAGATCTTCTACCGGAATGCGTCATTGTACTTAAACCACCTCCGGCAGATCGAGAAGTCCATCTCCCGGATCGAACTTGAACTGCACCGCTCGATGAAGAATGAGGAACTCTTCCAGATGATGGAACTCCAGAAGAGCCTCATCTACTTCTCGACCTCGTTAAAGAGCAACGAAGCCGTGCTGGACCGGATCCTGCGCACGAAACCCCTGAAGCTATACGGGGACGACGAGGAGTTCCTTGACGATGTCATCATTGAGAACCGGCAGGCAATGGAGATGTCGCAGATCTACCTCCACATCCTAAATGGTATGACTAACGCGTTCGCAACGATCATCTCCAACAACCTGAGTATCGTGATGAAGTTCCTTGCCTCGATCACGATCATCATCGCTATCCCCACGATGATCGCGAGTTTCTATGGCATGAATGTGGTCGATCTCCCGCTCTCGGAAGTCCCGCTTGCCTTCGAGATCATTTTCCTGTTCTCGGTCA
>JBAZHD010000205.1:0-2837 GCA_041652515.1 Methanoregula sp. | reverse complement strand
ACTGCCCGGGCCCGGGTGGCAAAAGTGCTTGGAGCCGCACCCGACGAGATCTATTTCACCTCAGGAGGAAGCGAATCCGATAACTGGGCGATCAAGGGTGTGGCCTTTGCCAACCGGAAGAAAGGAAACCATATCATAACGTCCGCCATCGAGCATCATGCGGTTCTCCATACCTGCCGGTATCTGGAAAAGGAAGGATTCTCTGTCACGTACCTGCCGGTCGATTCTTCCGGGCTTGTTGATCCGCAGGAACTTGAAAAAGCGATCACGGACAAGACAATCCTTATCTCGATTATGTACGCAAACAACGAGATTGGTACGATTGAGCCTGTCGCTGAACTCGGTGCAGTTGCAAATGAACACAAGGTATATTTCCATACAGATGCGGTGCAGGCAATTGGCAATGTGCAGATCGATGTCAGGGCGCAGGACATCGACCTGCTCTCGCTATCAGCCCACAAATTCTACGGGCCGAAAGGCTGCGGAGCGCTCTATATCAGGAAAGGCGTGAAGATCGACAACCTGATCCATGGCGGCGGGCAGGAGAGCAGGCGCAGGGCTGGAACCGAGAACATTGCAGGGATTGTTGGCCTGGGTACAGCTATCGAACTGGCAACCACGGACATCAGAGGTCACAATGCACGGATCGCAGCAATGCGCGACCGCTTACTGAAGGGCATTCTTGATACGATCCCCTATTCCCGCCCCAACGGGCATCCTGAGAAACGTTTACCGGGGAACCTGAATGTCAGTTTTGAATTCGTCGAGGGAGAATCAATGCTCCTCTGGCTGGATGATGAGGGCATCTGCGGATCTACCGGCAGTGCGTGTACCTCGGGGTCACTCGAACCGTCCCACGTGATGCTGGCGATCGGTCTTCCGCACGAAATTGCCCACGGATCGCTCCGGCTTACCCTGGGCGATGCGAACACAGAACAGGATGTTGACAGGGTGCTTGAGGTGCTCCCCGGGGTCGTTGCAAGGCTCCGGGAGATGTCACCTCTCTATCACAAGACAGGAAAGGAATAAGAAAGGGGGTGCAAAAAATGAATGGTGATACAACGAAAAAATCAACCACTTACACGGTCCCGATCGGCCCTGTGCACCCGGCCTTAAAAGAGCCGGTTATGTTTACCTTCCAGATGGAAGGAGAGGTGGTCAGGTCGGTGGACTTTGCACCCGGCAATGCCCACCGGGGCTGTGAATGGATGGGTATGAGGAGGAACCCGGTCCAGATCCTCTACCTCTCCGAAAGGATCTGCGGTATCTGCGGGATTGTGCATTCGCTCACGTTTGCACTGGCAGTGGAGCAGATTGCCGATATTGAAGTCCCCCTTCGGGCAGACTACATCAGGACTATCATGCTTGAGCTCGAGCGGATCCAGTCACACCTCCTGTGGGCGGGAGTAGCCGCTCATGAGCTCGGGTTTGATTCGCTCCTCTTCCTTACCTGGCGGGTGAGGGAGCAATCGCTGGACCTTATCGAGAAAATCGCCGGAACACGGATTCACTACGCGATGATCCAGATCGGGGGCGTCCGCAGGGACATCAGTGAAGACCAGCGCCCCGCAATTGAACAATGCCTTGCCTACTACCGGGGACTGCTTGACCAGATGAAGGCCGTCTTCCTGGATGACAGCACTATACGCCTGCGGTGCAGGGGGCACGGTCTTTTAAGCTACCGGGATGCCCAGCTCCTCTGTGCCGTCGGCCCTACCGCACGGGCATCCGGCGTTGCCATGGATGTCCGGCACGACTATCCCTTCTGTGCCTATGGGGACCTCGATGTCCACCCGGTACTTCCCCCGCAGGAGTTCGGGGGACCCCATGGGGATGTATATGACCGGATCGTCGTCAGGCTCCTTGAGATCGCCCAGTCCATTGATATTATCCAGCAGTGCCTGGATAATCTGCCTGCCGGAGAGATCCTCTGGGAGAAGAAGATACCCAGACTGCTGATCGCCTTAAAAAAGGCACAGGGAGAGGCAGTCAGCAGGGTGGAAGCCCCGAGAGGAGAATGCATGCACTATGTCCGCATGGACGGGAACGAGGCACCGGCTACCTGGAAGGTGAAAGCATCCTCCTACAGCAACCTGATGTCCTGGATCCCCATGCTCAGAGACGAGCAGCTGGCAGACATCCCTGTCATCGTGGCATCCATCGATCCCTGTATATCCTGTACCGATCGGGTGACGGTTATACGCAACGGTTCTGGAACTGACCTGACCAGGAATGAGCTGACGCATCTTTCCCGTGAGAAAACAAGGAGGCTGCAATGTATAGTGACAAGGTAATGGACCATTTCAAGAACCCGCGTAATGTGGGTGAGATTGAGAATCCTGCCGGTACAGGCGAGGTGGGAAACCCTGTCTGCGGGGATATCATGAAGATTTTCATCGCCGTACAAGACAACGTTATCACCGATGCAAAGTTCAAAACGTTTGGGTGCGGTGCTGCTATTGCGTCCAGCTCCATGGCAACTGAACTCATCAAAGGAAAAACCCTCGAAGACGCCTGGGACATATCCAACAAGGCCGTTGCCGAAGCACTCGAAGGTCTCCCCCCCATCAAGATGCACTGCTCGGTACTCGCGGAGGAGGGCATCCACAAGGCGATCAACGATTACCGGAAGAAACAGGGACTCCCGGAATGGGAAGAGAAACATCCCCATTCCCATGATCATAGTGAAGATACTACGTGTGAGCATCAGGACTAAGTACGAGTTAAAACATGGTTTATCGTGGGGGAGCTCGTGGGCAGGCGCATCATGTCGCCACCACCTCCGCACCGGATCTGTTCAGGCCGTACAGGCTTTGCCGGGCGTCCGTGAAATAATG
>JBAZHD010000204.1:0-2838 GCA_041652515.1 Methanoregula sp. | reverse complement strand
CCCACTTGTTGATCGATGAAATGCGCGTTATGAGTGTAACCGGTAATGGATATTGCGATGAAATTTCACACTTTCACTTTTTCCCGGTCGGCCGTCCAACGATTGCCCTGGCTCGTTGGACCGGCTCAATATATCTATAAACAGAGACCAGAAGTTCTATTATCTTGCAACAAAGAAGTCTAATTAAACTCGCATTGATGTGTTTATGATGTTCAATATTGCCTCCACCATTGGTGAAAACTGTATTACTGTGGAAGACGGGGAGCGGATTTACACTATGATTTTTCCTCTTCTTTCCAAAGGGCAGGAGGTAACGTTGGATTTTTCCGGTGTTGCGATCTTCGCCTCTCCTTTCTTTAATGCGGGAATCGGGCAACTCCTCCGCGATTTGCCTGCAGAACAACTGTCCTCTCATCTGCATTTTCAGGGGTTGTCCGCTCATGGAAATCATGTCCTGACCAGGGTTATTGAAAATGCAAAAAGATACTATACCAACCCTCATTTCAGAGATTCCGTGGAGAAAGTCCTCGCCCAGCAGGCTCATGATCTCTGATGGCAGCAACATTCGATATCAAAGCTGACGTCATAAACATACATTCCGACAATCCTTTACACAAGGATCTTTTTTTTGTTGATACGAACGTCTGGTACTGGTATGCATACTCACAGGCTTCTGTAACAGCGGCGCGTTATCAGGTAAATGAGTACCCGGCGTATGTAAAAAAAATCAAATCCGTTAACAGCCAGATGATGCGAAGCAATCTTATCCTTGCTGAACTGGCGCATATCATCGAGGATACTGAATACAGGATTTTTTACGAATCAAACAGACTGGACCCGAAGAAGTTTGCCAAAAAGGAATATCGTCACAACCATCCTTCTGAACGAAAGAATGTTGTTCATGAGATCGAGAATGTCTGGGAGACTGTTAAGAACATCACCACATCTATTCCTCTGAATATCGATGATCCGGCGACGGAAATATTCATGAGAGATGTGAAAAGTTACGGAATGGATGGATATGATTTATTCAACCTGGATTTAATCAGAAAACAAGGCATACCCATCCTTACCGATGATGGAGACTTTGCCACGGTCCCGGGCATCACCGTCTTTACCGCCAATAATAATGTCATCGATGCGGCAAGAGATTGTGGGAAACTGATTATGCGATAAACCGCGGGAGCTCTTTGCTTTCAAAAGGACTTCTCAATTCGATATACTAATCATAACTTCCCCGCAAACGCCTTCCCCAGCACCGCCTGCGTCAGCCGCTCGCACCGCCGGCCCGCCGCTGCTACCTCGCGATCAATGGCATCCGCACGGGCGAAGAGTGCCCCGACACGGCGGACGATCTCGTGCTGCTCGGCAAGGGGGAGGCAGATCGTTGAAAAAGAATGCATATTTATTTTTCCTTCTCATCATTGCCTTTTTTACTCTGTGTCAATCTTTCAAATTCGAATCCTAGTATTTTTAATTTGTTTGCAAATGGAAGAATTATCAGACCGATGAGGACTCCAATTAATCCAAGCCTTTGAAGATCGATCTTGTAAATATTTAAGAAATCTATTATCAAAAACAGAAAAACAAGAAACGCTAAACCCCAACATACTTTTGTAAAATTATCAACTGTTTTTTCTTGGTCTTCAGATATTTTTGATAACTCTTCAGTCAATCGACTATTCTTTAATAGTGCATAAGACGGAGGACTCTCAATTTTTCCTGACGATTCTGTCTCTTTCGTTTCGCTGGGGGATTTTATTTGATAGATTTCGAATGTTATCTCCTTGTCAACTATTGTGGGAAACGCCGCAAAAAGAGGGATATCTGGAATTTTTATCGCTTGTGCATATGAAAAAAGCTGTTGAATGGCACTATTTAAGCCATTTTTTCCCAGCTCATTTTTAATTTCAAAAATGGCAAGAGGTTTGTTTGTATCAGGTTCGACAATGACAATGTCAGGTCGATATTTTCGACCAAGATGCTCATAAACCGGATCAATCGTAACTGAATTTCGAGGGTAGCCCTTCGATACCAAAAATTCTACAAAGACCTCATGAATATCAAGTTCTCTAGTCATTATTTCACAACTTCCCAGCAAATGCCATCGTCAGCGTCTCTGCTCGCTTTATGGCAAAGCTTCAATGCAAGGAGTCTATCCATTTTCCGGATTTCCCGCTCGCTCTCGTATGCCATGGGTGTTTATAAAGATCGTTGATACTTGGTTTTATTAATGCTGTGACGTTATGCCTTGCGGTTTGATTGCATCAATTCTCCTCCTCCCCATCACCATCCATTTACGGACGACACGATGTGCCTCCCACCAATCCCGAACCCCCGGCCCATAAATAAAAACAACTCCCTTCAACCACGAAATATATATACAATATTTTACAACTTAAGCCAATCACAATGCCACGAAATTTCAGACACCTCGTGATGACGAACATCCGGCGGATAACACACTCGCCGGCTGAGGCGCAATGCATCGCGAGGTTACTGCTCATGCAGGTGATTCTCGTGTGTGTAGCGCATGCTGCACAGAAAGCGTGGATGAAAAGGAGAACGGCCGGCGGGAATCCTGGTGTGGATGTGATGCAGGAAGAGAACCCGGCAACCGAAACCAGTGAGATCATTGCCTTTGAAGAGGATCCCGCTGCCGTTCCCCGCGTCCCGCTCCGTACATTGTGGGAGTCTTTTACCGACAAGGTGGAGAGCCAGTACGGCTTCCCCGGTCGGTCCTGTTTTCCCGGCAGACTCCGGCCAGCGTCGCTGACCCCCGGGCTGACCGCAGGATACTGATTTGTAAGCAGTATACCCGGTCGTGAGGTTTCCTCA
>JBAZHD010000203.1:0-2894 GCA_041652515.1 Methanoregula sp. | reverse complement strand
GCAGCTCCTGCTCCCGCTGGTCCGTTACCCGGACCGCAATCACTTCGTGGCGCCGGCAGAGAACCTTCAGCGCACTGCTGACATCCGGCGTTGCGAAGTCTGATATGACAACCACAGAGCTCCGGCGCCGTAATACATTCCCGAGAAACCGGGTGGCGGCAGCGAGATCGGTCATTTTTGAGACCGGTTCATGATCGACAAGCGTGTTGAGGAGGGTAATAAGGTGCTTCTTTCCCCGCCGGGCCGGCAGGAACTTCTCCACCCGGTCCGAGAAGAGACAGAGACCGATCCGGTCATTGTTCCGGAGGGCTGCAAATGCGAGGCTGGCGGTCACTTCCAGCATCTTCTCCTGCTTTGTCACCGATGAACCGAACGTGCCGGAGCCGGAGATGTCGACGACAAAATAAAAGGTCTGGTCGCGCTCCTCGGTATATTCCCGGACAAACGGGTGGTTGTACCGGGCAGTGACCTTCCAGTCGATGGCACGGATATCGTCGCCGGGCACATACTCCCGGATCTCGGCAAACTCCATGCCCCGACCCTTGAAGAGCGAGTGGTGAAGCCCCGGCTGGAGCCCTTCGACAAGAGCGTTCGTGGTCAGTTCGATCTTCTTCAGCCGCCGGATCAGGCCGGCCCGGTCGTCCATCCGATCACCCCCGAACCCGGTAGCAGGTCATTCTCATCGCAGGCCTCAGGGAACCTTCACGACCGTGAGAATGCGATCGATGATCGCGTCGGGGGTAACTCCTTCGGCCTCGCCCTCGTACGTCAGGATAATCCGGTGCCGGAGCACATCGTGGGCCACTGCTTTCACGTCATCGGGGAGCACGAAGCCCCGGCCGGCCAGCAGGGCCCGGGCCTTGGCACCGAGCACAAGGCTGATGGAGGCACGCGGGGATGCACCGAACGCCACATACTTTGCCGTGTCGATGCCGTACGCATCCGGGTGCCGGGTGGCATCCACGATGTCAGTCACGTAGCGCTTGATGGCAGCATCCGCGTACAGGCTTTTCGTAAACAACTGGATGGCGAGGATCTTCTCCGCGTTCATCACGGTTTTCGGAGTCACGGTCGTTCCTTCCGTGAACCGGTCCAGGATCCGGACCTCGTCTTCTTTTGACGGGTAGCCCATCTGCACCTTGAACATGAAACGGTCGACCTGCGCATCCGGGAGGGGGTACGTGCCCTCGGACTCGATCGGGTTCTGGGTGGCGAGCACGAAGAACGGGCGGGCAAGCGGGTGGGTCTCGCCCTGGATGGTCACCTGCTTCTCCTGCATGGCCTCGAGAAGTGCGGACTGGACCTTGGGCGGCGCCCGGTTGATCTCATCGGCAAGGACGAAATGGGCAAAGACCGGGCCTTTCACGGTTGAAAAATCCGAGGTTTTCTGGTTGAAGATCCGGGTCCCGGTAATATCCGCGGGAAGCAGGTCGGGCGTGAACTGGAGCCGGACAAAACTGCAGTCAATACACTGCGCAAGCGTGCGGATTGTCAGCGTCTTCGCTATGCCCGGCACGCCTTCGAGCAGCACGTGGCCGTCAGCACAGAGCGCGATGATGAGCCGGTCGATCACCTCGTCCTGCCCGACGATGACGGTCTTCATCTCGCGCCGGAGCGCTGCCAGTTCCGCGGCAAACAATTGTGCCTGATCGGTCAGCCTTGAAATCTCTGCATCCATCCCTTCACCCCACGCGGTTTACTCCCGATAAAGAGCGATAAATCCTGCGATTGAATATGTGGTTGTCCGCAATCGGCATTGAACCTGATGGATAGTTTTGCACATCCTAGAGATCACCGGTGACCGTAACCTCGCCGAACGGGAGGGATGTGCTGTTGGCCGCAAGCCGGGCCCCGTCCTTCCAAATCTCTACCGTGAGCGGCTGCCGTTCAGAATTATCCAGTTTCACCAGGTCGGCAGACAGGGAACTGCCGGGATTTTCAATGGCAACCAGCCGTTCGCCCGAATTCTGGACGTCCCCGGTCTCATTGCCGGACGTCCACGTCCCGGTGTACCCTCCACGGTAGATGACCCGGAGGAAAACACCTTGGTCCGGGACGGTTACATCGCTGAGTTCATACCCGGAGGTCATGGCAACATTGTAACTCAGGACACCGGGCGTTCCGGCATATGCTACAGCATGCACCGGCATATTCTGTCCGGGGGATTGCGTGCTTTCAGGTATTTCAGGCTGCGTAAGGCCGGGTTGGGCCGGAAAACCGCCGGTAAATAATACAATCGCACCCACAATAACGATAAGCACTCCCACTCCTGCTGCAATGGCAACCCCCGGGTTACCGGACCATCCATTTTGTCTTCTGTTTCCACTCATTTTTTTCACCTTGATACAGCACCCGTAATCAGGTGGGTGCATCTTCCTGAAACTATCCTCCGGGTATTTAAACGATTTATGAGCAATTGCTCTACATGTCAGGAATATCGCGGGGATGGGGATTACCGGGACATGCCTGAAAAAAAAGCTCGGGTTAAACAAGCATGAACCGATCCGGTTCATACCCAAGCCATGAAGATCTGAAAAATAATTATTTCAACCGTCCTGATCCGCCGCGGGGGCGCCCCGTCGGGGGCGGCGGCATATATCGTAATTGGGGGTATGGGGGTCTCAACCCCCATCAGCAATTCCTGAAGAGGCTATTTTTCATGGGAGAAATGCTCAGGAGAAATTATTTACAGAGACCTGACGCTCCAGGGGCTTCGCCCCGCCGCTGAGGCGCCCCGGTTGCGATAGTCCCGGATTACCTGTACACAAAAATGAGCGCGAATTCCTATACAGGTCTTTCCGAGGCTTCATTTGCGCTCCCGCCCCTAACGAGGCTGGCGCAAGGGGGAGGGACGATCATATCTTTTGAAAAAAAAAAAGTTTTCGCCAGAATAG
>JBAZHD010000202.1:0-2904 GCA_041652515.1 Methanoregula sp. | reverse complement strand
GTGGCGCGTTCCGTACACTTCGAAGCAGCGGCAGCAGCGTCCGCTGACCAGTCCCGGGCACTCTCGCGTTTTGCACTCTTTTCCGAGAGCCTGCACGCGAGAAAGGCGATGATCGATTCTGCCGCCCCGCACATCCCGGTCCTCCCGGAAGTGTTCGACGCACCCGTCAACCTCCTCAACTGCCGGAACGGGACGCTCGAACTCGATACCATGACCTTCCGGGAATACCGTCCCGGCGACATGCTGACAAAAAAAGCAGCGGTCGTGTATGACCCGGAGGCCACCTGCCCGCAGTGGCTCGCCCACCTCACCTTGATCTTCGGCGGGGATGCCGACTACCTCTCGGGGTTCCAGTCCATGTGCGGCTACTCCCTGCTGGGCACAAACCCCCAGCAGGTGATGTTCATCCTCTACGGGAAGGGAAGGAACGGGAAGTCAAAGACCATCGAGGTTCTCGCCCGCATCCTTGACGACTATGCGGTCAACATCGCGGCCGAGTCCCTGGTCGCCAAACGGTTCGAGAACGCCCGTTCGGACCTGGCGCGGCTCGCGGGAGCCCGGCTGGCAACGGCAGCGGAAGGAGCGGAAGGCACACGGATGGACGAGTCGATCATCAAGCAGATCACCGGCGAATACGCGATTACCGTGCGGAAGCTCTACGAGAACGAGTTCGAGTTTACCCCCATGGCAAAGATCTGGCTCACCACGAACCACGAGCCGGTGATACGGGGGACAGATGACGGCATATGGCGGCGGATCTGGATGGTGCCGTTCGCCGTCCAGATACCGGAGGACAAGTGCGACCCCGATATCGCGGCAAAACTGCTTACGGAATCCTCCGGGATCCTGAACTGGTGCCTGTGCGGGCTGAAGCGGTTTTACGAAAATGGCGGAAGGCTGGTGCAGCCCCGCAAGGTGTCTGTTGCGACCGGGAACCTGCGGACGGTGAGCGATACGGTAGGATTGTTCCTCCTGAGCGAGTGCGTTTTCGAACCGGGGGGCTGGATCTCCCGGATGGCACTCAAGGATACTTTCCAGAGATGGTGTGAAGAAGAGGGGGTGAGGCAGATCTCGCCAAAGAAACTCTGTACAGCCCTGCGGGAACGGGGAGTTGTAGACGGCGGGAAGGTTGGTGTTGACCGGATCTGGTCCGGGATCAGGCCCAAGAATGAGAATGAGAGAATCGCGTTCGACCAGCGAAGGTCCGGACAAGAAACCCTTTCAGGATTATGATTGAGATTGTACCAGGATTTTTCCTAAGGCACGATATCCACGAAAACACCATTTTCCGGGATCTCTTACGAGAAAACGGTACAGGAAAAAGATCCCGGAAATCATGAAAATGGTGGATATGGTGCCTTAGCATGGATGCGATGCATCTGAACGATAATGAACAGGATACAACACAAGGAGAAATTCGAGATGACTGAAATCAGCAATGTAACAGAAGATGAAGCGGTACAGCGGATGCTTGAGGGCAACGCAGTTATTCTCGGCGGGGTCGAGGTCCATGTGCGTTCAGTAAGCTACAAAGGAGATCCCGGCATCCAGGTTGATTACATGCCACCGTTCGGACCCGATGACTGCCCGGACTGGATGGAGGATATTAACAACCGCCTTGCCGGACTTTGCCGCTCAACGGTCATGAACATGAACGACCATGCCCGGAGACGTCTGCTTTCCCTCGTCCAGAAAGATGCAGGGAAGGACCGGATGATCTACCGGCTCTACGTGACCTCCCGCATCGAAGACGATGGTTCGCATACTACGCAGGTGCATGATTTTGTTGATCCGTCGGTTGAGCGTATCGATCGCGGGATTGCGGGACGGGCAGCGGGTGCACGGCGTGAGGTCGAAAGTGTGCTGAGACTGAAAGGTGACAAAAATTTATGAAGCTATCACTGACCGGTCACGGATAGGATAGTGATGAAGGATGTGTTTGATAGATGAATGATGAAGATGTATGCCGGAAGCTGCTACTACCGTCAGGAGTAGCGGCCGTACCTTATGTGTGCCTGTTCGATTGTCATCAGATCAAGCACCAGGACCATGTCTGATTCTTTGTTAATCCTGAAAATAACGGGGTAAGTCCGTTCGATGTGCGTACAGCTGGTTCTGATCCCGAAAAATTGGATCCCAAGGGAGAATGTTTCAGTTCCTCCAGGAATTCGGTACATAAATGTCGGGTTTTTGGATCTTCAGCAAATAACGTATGGAGTTGACAGGACCCCCGATCCATAGTACGCTTCAGGATCCTCTTTTCCTCTCCCTCAAGACAAGGTCTCTGTCGCTTGAATCGTTCACGCCTTGAAGAACGCGAGCAGCTCCGCGTTAACCTTATCCTTGAGGGTCGAGCACATGCCGTGCGGTGCACCCGGATATATCTTCAGACTGGCGTCTTTGACTATTTTGGATGAAAGCATGGCAGAGGCGCCTATCGGTACGATCTGGTCATCATCGCCGTGCAGGATGAGTGTCGGCACGTCGATTTTTTTCAGGTCTTCTGTGAAATCGGTCTCTGAAAAGGCCTTGATGCAATCGTATGCACCTGGCATACCGCAGAGCATTCCCTGGAGCCAGAACGAATCCCGGAGTCCCTGCGAGACCTTTGCCCCCGGCCTGTTGGCACCATAGAACGGCATGGAGAGGTCCCTGAAGAACTGCGATCGGTCTGCCTGGACACTGGCCCGGATGCCGTCAAAAGTCTCTATCGGTAATCCTCCGGGGTTGGCGGCTGTCTTTAGCATCAGGGGAGGCACCGCACCGATCAGCACGGCCTTTGCCACGCGCTTCATACCGTGACGGCCGAGATACCGGGCGACTTCCCCGCCCCCGGTAGAGTGGCCGACATGGATAACGTCATTCAGGTCGAGTTTTTCGACAAGAGTGGCGAGGTCATCGGCA
>JBAZHD010000201.1:0-3021 GCA_041652515.1 Methanoregula sp. | reverse complement strand
TTGCTGCACGGTATAACATCAGGTTTAACCGGTTCGACCCGTTTGCCGAAGCCCGGACAACGGCGCAGGTTGCTTCTTTGGGTGCAGGGGCCGAGGTCATCGCATTCGAAAACGAGAGTGAAGTGGTGGTGAGCCGGCACAGGTCACCGGGAAAGGGCGGGTGGAGTCAGAACCGCTACGTCCGCAAGATCCACGGGGCGGTGCAGCTGAAGGGCAGGGAGATCGAGATGGACCTTGCAGCAGCCGGGCTCAGGTATGAAAAGAAGGTGATCCGGGCGTTTGGAGGGTGCAGCAGGGTCGCATTCCGGGTCTTTGCGAAAAGAGACCAGGTTCCGGTTTCAACCTACCGGGGTGCTGACATCCAGGTGCGGGTCAGCGGGAAGCGCCTGGAAAGGATCCGGTTCCGTCCCCTCTCGGGTAGACCGAGGTACCTGATCGTTGGTATTGATCCTGGCACGACAACGGCAGTTGCAGCTGTCGATCTCGATGGAAACCTGCTTCATCTTGCCAGTTCCCGGCAGATGAACATGGGAGATGTCGTTGAGTCGCTCTACCGTGTCGGGAAACCCATAGTTGTCGCTTCGGATGTGCAGGAGATGCCCTACTCGGTAGAGAAGGTCCGGCGGGCTTTTTCTGCAGTTTCGTATACCCCAAAACAGGACGTGAGTGTAGAAACAAAGATTGAACTTACCGCCCCGTTTTCATATACAAATGATCACGAACGCGATGCACTTTCTGCGGCTCTCGACGCATACCGTCAGTACCGCCACAGGTTCCAGAACCTGATGAAGCGGATCCCTCCCGGTCATGACCTTGATGAAGTACGTGCCCGGGTCATACGGGGGCAATCACTCGATCAGGTGATCGGTGATATGAACTCGGTAACTCCGGCACCGATAATTGACACTCCCGCCGTCCAGGTGGAGGTAAAACATGATGAGAAGGTCAGGGTGCTGGACGGGATGGTAAAGCGCCTGCGAACGTTCGTGGCTGACCTGCAGGAAGAAGTCAAGGAAAAGGACTTTGAAATCCAGAGGCTCCAGGCACGGGTACGGAAGATCCACACCGTGCAGGATGCACAGCTTGCAAAGGATACCGAAGTGATAAAAAAAGACGCGGTTATCCAGAGCTTAAAAAAACAGGTACGCAGGGAGGAGAGGCGCAACCGCACCCTTTCCAAACGCCTTGTCCGCATCAGGCAGTTTGCCGAGCTCTCGATGGAGGGTGAAGTACTTCCGGTGAAAGTGATGGATGCACTGACAAAAGACGGGCTCCGCAGGCTTGCTGATGATGTCGGGATCGATGAAGGAGACATTATCCATGTGACCCGCCTCGACGGCTGGGGGAGGAGCGTTGTCAAGGATCTCGCTGAAGCCCGTATCAGGGCGGTTATTACCGGAGCCGCGGCACTTGCAGAAAGTGATCCGCAGATGATGAAGGCATTCCAGGAATCAGGGATCCCCCTTCTTTCCGACAAGGATGCAAGTGTTCAGGTACGGGGAAAGCAGGGGCTTGCCGGTAAGGAACCGTTTGAAAAAGCCCTTGAACGCTGGCAGGAAGAGCAGTCGCATCACGAACGGGAAAAGAAATCCGAGATGATCGAGCATATCTTCAAAGAGTACAAGAGTGAACGGGGTAAGGAGGTGCGCAAGAGTGGATGACCGCGAGCTGTTAAAGGTCGTGACGGAAATTGTTGGAAAAGAAAATACGGCGGATGACTGTGCCGTAGTGCCCTGCGGAGAGCAGCTCATGGTACTGACTACCGACATGCTCCACCGCACCACGGATTTTGAAGAAGGAATGAGCGACTGGCAGATCGGCTGGATGAGTGCGGCAGTCACCCTCTCTGATATTGCAAGTATGGGCGCGGAGCCGAAGTACCTCCTCACCGCCGTGGGGCTTGACGACTGGAAGAACCTGGCAGGTGTTATGCAGGGAGCTCAGGACTGTTGCAGGAAGTTCGGCGCCGCGATTATCGGGGGTGACATAGACCATCACGGAGAGCTCACGGTCGTCACAACCGGGATCGGCCTTGTAGACAGGGACCGTATCGTGCGCCGTACCGGTGCACAACCAGGCGATCTTGTCTGTATCACGGGAATCCCCGGGCAGGCGCAGGCATACCTTGAAGGATATCGCCAGTACGCAAAGGCACTCTTCGAACCCCAACCCCGGGTGGAAGAAGGACGGTATCTTGGCAGGAGCGGAGTCAGCGCGATGATGGATGACAGCGACGGGATTGCCCTTTCGCTCTATGACCTGGCCAGCGTCAACGATTGCGGCTTTTCCCTCGATTCAGCGAAAATCCCCCGTCCTGCCGGTATTCCGGAAGACATGGCATCTGAACTTGCATTGTTTGGCGGCGGTGATTACGAACTGATCTTTACCCTGCCTCCCGGGAGGCATCCGGTCGAAGGCGTTTCGTATACGATAATTGGCACGGCCATCCAGGAAAAAGCAGTCCTGATCGATGGCCGGCCCTTAGAGAAGCGCGGGTACCAGCACCGCTGGGAATGAGCCCCCGTGATTTATAGTACACATCCTCCTTTTTTCACCGGTAGTTTCCTCAGATTTTTTCTTCTGCCGGACAACCTTCAGGACGACAAAGTCTTGAAACTGTCTTTGGGCAATACATACAAACCAGAAGAGATAATTCATTATCAGGAAAAATACCAGGCATATCCTATGGAATCGTTAGAGAGTAAGCTTGAGCGGTTGTCCCCCGATCAGCGAAAGGAAGTCGAGGATTTTGTGGATTTCCTGATGTACCGGTCAGGAAATCTTCCGGTGTCTGCTGCGACTGGACCGGTCCCTGCCCGGATCCAGAATGTCGCCCCGCCTCCCTTTGTCATGCAGGAACCCGTCCAGATACTGGAAAATTCCCCGGCAAAGGAACCTGATGCATCCCCCGGGGAGAATCCGCCGGCACCTGTTCCCCGTGAAGCACCCGCAACTCCAGTACATGAGGTTCCAGCCCTTGGCGAAGACCGTATCGCCCGTGATTATATGGACTACGGGCAG
>JBAZHD010000200.1:0-3087 GCA_041652515.1 Methanoregula sp. | reverse complement strand
TTCGTTTCTTATCGGGGCGTACCAGTTCCTGCTTGACTGGCATCTTGAATGGTATATCCGGAACCTTGCACCGTTATTCAACCAGAATGTTGCGTTTACCGATCCGAAAGTTCAGGTCCTGTTACCCGAGCCTTTACCGAAGAGGAAGAAATTACTGAATATTGCCGAGCCTCCGATTTACCGGACGGGACACAGCGACGGGATTAAGTTATTGGACCGGACGCGTAGCGACTGGGAGCTCTCGACGTCCGAGAAAAAAAGGATTTTGATCAACAACATTTTCGGCGTTGATATCGACCGGCAGGCTGTTGAGGTAACAAAACTTGCCCTGCTTCTCAAGGTTCTTGAAGGTGAGAAGGAAGAGAATCTCGATAAGCAACTCAGGATCAGCGAAGAACGGGCTCTGCCGAACCTGCATAACAACATCAAGTGCGGGAACTCACTCATCGGCTGGGACATCATGACCCCGGAGATGCCGGCGGAAGAGTTGAACCGGATCAAGCCGTTCGACTGGGACACGGAGTTCGCTGATATCGTGAAGGCGGGCGGGTTCGATGCGGTGATTGGGAATCCGCCGTACATCCGCATCCAGACAATGAAGGAATGGGCGCCGACAGAAGTTGAACATTACAAGAAAAAATTCATCTCAGCGAGCAAAGGTAATTACGATATTTATGTCGTGTTCGCTGAGCAGGGGCTTTCACTGCTCAACAAGAACGGACTTCTCGGCTACATCCTGCCACACAAATTTTTCAACGCAAAATATGGGGAGCCGTTACGTTCGGTAATTGCAAAAGGAAAACACCTGAAAGAGATTGTGCATTTCGGCCACCAGCAGGTGTTTGAGAATGCGACGACGTACACATGTCTTCTTGTCCTTGGTAAGAAAGGCTCGGGAGAATTCGATTTTGCCAAAGTAGACGATCTCATTTCATGGCGATCTTCTCAAACTTCAATTAAGGGAACTATTCCATCAAAAAGTCTGAGTAATGTTGAATGGAATATTGTTGTCGGAGGGGATTCTGATCTCTTCAATAAATTACGTAATATGCCCTTAAAGCTGTCCAATATCACAGACAGTATTTTTCAAGGACTCGTCACAAGTGCAGATTCCGTTTATTTATTGGATCCTATTGATGGAGAAAAAGGGGGCTACATCAAAGTTAAATCTAAGGCGACCGACAAAGAATATAATTTGGAAAAAGAGATTGCAGTTCCGTTATGCAAAGGTTCGTTGGATATCAGGAAATATTCCATTATTCCATCAAAACGGGTTCTGTTTCCGTACGACATAAAAACAACAATTCTTACAGGTAAAGTCACACTAATTTCGAATAAAGAATTTGCAGAAAAATATCCGAATTCTTGGGCGTACTTCAAAGAAAATATTGAGATTCTACGAAATCGTGAAAACGGCAAAATGAAACATGATAATTGGTATGGCTATGTCTATCCAAAAAGTGTCACATTATTTTCGAAAACGAAAATATTATGTCCATCTATCGCCCAAAAAGCAACATTTTCCTTAGATGCTAATGGGGAATTTTATTTTGTAGGATCGGGCGGAGGTGGCGGAGGTGGCTATGGCATTATTTTGAAGCCCGAAGAAAAAATTTCTTATTATTATCTGTTAGGTCTCCTCAACTCTGCGGTATCAACATTTTATCTAAAGAAAATTAGTTCCACATTCCGAGGCGGTTATATCGCGTTGAACCGCCAGTATATCGAGCAACTCCCAATCAGAACCATCAACTTTTCAGACCCGGTTGACAAAGCCCGCCACGACCGCATGGTTACGCTCGTCACGCAGATGCTCGACTTGAACAAACGGTTGCAGGACGCCCGGCTCGAACAGGAGAAGACGCAGTTGTCCCGGCAGATTGCGGCGACGGATGCTTCTATAGATAAACTGGTGTACGAGTTGTATGGGTTGACGGAGGAGGAGATTAATATCGTGGAGGCGACAGGCAAATGACCGGACATGAAAAGAATCTGGTGAGAAACAGCACAGCAGAATTCCTGATATTTACTTCAACCGCCGGTGAAGAATCGATCGAAGTCAGGTACGAGGATGCAACGATCTGGCTCTCCCAGAAGATGATGGCGGCGCTCTTTAATGTGGGCATTCCGACAATAAACGAACACCTGAAGAATATTTTTGAGACCGGTGAGCTGACCCGCGAAGCAACTATTCGGAAATTCCGAACAGTTCGAACTGAAGGCAGCCGCGACGTTTCACGGAATCTTGAATACTACAGTCTTGATGCCATAATCTCGGTTGGACACCGCATCAATTCAACGAGAGCCACCCAGTTCCGCCAGTGGGCAACCCAGGTATTGCGGGAATTTGCCATCAAGGGATGTGTACTTGACAGAAAAAGGATGGAACCGAGAATCCGTTATGAAAGCAAAGCAGTGATAGCAATCCTGAATCGGTGTTCACTGGATTCAAAACTAGTCTGGAGTTCCGCAATCACATGAAATCGCTAAAATTGTGGATCACGAAAGAAAGCACTAGGTCAGTACATTCAGCGTAAAAACAGCGATAAATATTCTCGTTGACCTTGAGATAAAAGAGCGATCGGCAGTGTTCATGAGCTGGGGGATAAAAGCGCTCGATGATTTACATCTTGCCTGTGCAGAACGGGCGGGAGCAACAGTTTTCCTCACGACCGATGATGCGTTGAAAACATTATGAGTTACCACAACGATACAATTTCCCTACAAATTGTGAATCCTGCTGTGTGGTATGAGGAGGTGACAGGAAATGAAAGTGAAAACATTGCATGAAATCCATGGTGAAGGGATGAATTCTCTCTTAAAGACCCTTGGTCCCGTTGACTTGATCCGTTTCATCCAGATGTTTGATCATGGAAAGGGCGATTACACTAAGGAACGCAAGCAGTTGCTCAGTGATGATCTCGATGAAATATATAGCGAGATCCAGAACATGCAGAAGCTGTCAACGGCGGTTTAAGTTTCCCCACTCGCGGCGGAATAAATTCCCCATATGGGTCGGAATAAATTCCCCAGTGCGGCACACAGATTCAGGTATCGGATGTGTTGCGCATGATAGACGAGGAGGAA
>JBAZHD010000199.1:0-3171 GCA_041652515.1 Methanoregula sp. | reverse complement strand
TAACGCCCCCAAGCCCCCATTACGATGAACTCCGCCGCCCCCGAAGGGACGCCCCCGCGGCGGCTCACGCAATGCAATGGCAGATGAATTCATCGTTTATCTTACCCACTTGAAATAGCGAAGAGCCTTTTTTCTTTTCTCCCAATCCCGATTCGTTCAATTCGTCGGTTTTTTGTTCTGTATAAACACACATGAACCGATACGGTTCACACCCAAGCGATGAAAGTTGCTAAATAATTATTTCAACCGTCTTGATCCGCTGCGGGGGCGCCCCGTCGGGGGCAGCGGCATATATCGTAATTGGGGGTATGGGGGTCTCAACCCCCATCAGCAATTCCTGAAGAAGCCATTTTTCATGAGACACAACCATGAACCAATCATGTTCACACCCAATCCATGAAAACCGGCAAATTATTATTTCAACCGTCTTAATCCGCCGCGGGGGCGCCCCGTCGGGGGCGGCGGAGTTTATCATTTTGGGGGGTATGGGAGTCTCAACCCCCATCAGGAATTCCAGAAGGCCAATTTAATAGGGAAATGTCCTCAAAATTTTCATCCTGTGTGCGTATGACCCTTCGGCATCATTTCCGTTCTCAGGAGAAATCATTCAAAGGAACTTGACGCTCCAATGGCTTCGCCCCGCCGGGGAGGCGCCCCGGTTGCGATAGTGTGGAATTACCTGTACATAATACAGGAAAAAATTTCTATTCCGGTTATACAGATCCATCGCGTGCTCCCCCGCCCCAACGGAGCAGGGCTGACGCAGGAGGGGCGAATATTTCCTGATAAGAGGATTCCTGCAAAGCATATTTTTTTTAAGAACTCTGTTAAGTTCTCACGGTTGGCAAGGTTGTAAAACCTCGACAACAAGAAGAGGAGCGTGAGCCGGCCATGGATGTCCTGATGAACCACTCAGATCTCACAGGTGATCGGGAGGGGGCGAATAATTCCCAAGATCGTCCTGGATTCCCTTGAATGCACCCATGGCTATGATGATGACCGGCACGATCTCAAGCCTTCCCAGCCACATCAGGATCGTAAAAAGCCATTTGATCGTAATCGGGCTAGCCATACTGATGAATCCTATAGAAAGCCCGACATTACTGAGCGCAGAGACCAGCTCGAAGACCACTTCTTCAAGCCGGAATGATGTAATATACAGGTGGAGCGTGATGATGGTTGCGACAACGATCGTCACGACATACACGACAATTAACAACAGGTTTTTGGAGATTGCCAGTTCAGACAATTCCTTTGACACGGTCCTGCCGCCAAACCTGAGGGGAACCGACACACGGCTGCTCACAAAAAAGCGGCGGAACCACCATTTCACTCCTTCGTAGACCATGACGACACGGTTAACCTTGACACCACCGGCCGCACTGCCCATCGCCCCGCCAATAAACATCATCAGGGCAACAACCGCGAGGGGGATCACCGCCCATGTATGCGGATTTGAATTCTGCAGGCCGCAGGTACAGAGCCCGGAGACGGCCATGAAGGTGCCCTGCCGGAATGCTTCTGCAAGGGATATATTGCTGAACATGTACAGGTCCAGCGATGTGATCAGGCTGCCGACAAACGCAATGAACAGGAGGACCCTTACAATCCGGTCCCTGAACATCTCGCGAACCTTGCCATTGTACAGGAAGAAAAAAATCTTGAACGGGACTGCACCGGCAAGCATGACCGGGATGAGCAGGGCTTCGAGTAACGGATTATTATAATACGCAAGTCCCCCGGCATGCAGGGTAAAACCCCCGGTAGCGATTGCGACCATGACAAGGTTCAGGGAATCCCATAGCGGCATACCGATGAGCATGATGAGCCCGGTGAACGCAAAGGTGAGGACAATATAGATCATCCACATACGGCGGCCGGAAGAGGCTGAGGCGGACACCAGTTCCTCTTCGCGACCCTCCGCCCGGTAGAGCCGGAATAACGAGAGCCGGCTTTTCCGGTGCAGTGACATCCCGAACGCGATGATCCCGATCCCGCCAACCCAGTGGGTAAGCGATCGCCAGAACAGGAGCGTATTTGGCGTTGTATCAAGGGAGGCGATCATGGTAAAGCCCGTGCCGGTCCAGCCGGACATTGCCTCAAAGACGGCATCCGTATAGGACATCCCCAGCCCGAAAACAAACGGCAGGGCCCCGATAAAAGCGATCGCCAGCCACGAGAGTGCCATGGCACTCATCGTGATCGAAAACGACGGATCGATATCCCGGTACGGAAGGCGCGAGAGGATATACCCGAGTACGAGGAACGTGACCGGCGCCGTTGCCATCGGCAGGAGAAGCCCCCATTCTCCAAAAGCAACCAGCACCAGAAAGGGCAGCAGCGATGCAATGCCAAGGAACCCGAAGATAAGCCCCATATCATGCGCGATCATGGCGATTTGCTCGATGCGCGTCATCTGATTACCAAGCTGATTGGGAGTTTTATATTGTTATGGGTGTCGTTCCGGGTTTTCCCGGCCAGGAAACCATATCCTTAATCCTGATCCGGTACAAAAGCTATCCATCCATGCCCCGACTGCGGAGTCACGACCTCTTCCCGTTCGCTGTCATCGGTACCATCACGCTCATCGCGTTCATGGTTTTCTGGTCGGTGATGGACATGGTGCTGCTGGGTGCCTCGCTTGCCATCGTACTCATGCCGCTGCATCACCGACTCTCGGTGAAGATCAGGCCACTTTTCTCTGCTGCAGTTATTACCGGTGGCGTACTGGTTGCCTTTGCGGGGGCTGCATACATTACGCTCACAATACTCACGGCAAATGCAGGTACCCTGACAACCATGTTCACCAGTATCGGGTCCTGGCTCAATGATCCCGCAACAAATCCTCTCTCGTATGGCGTACCGTTCAGTAAGACAACTCTCTCGTCAATACTGGCACAGGGAAACGCCTTTTTCGTGGATTATGAAAAGACCCTGATCGCGAACCTGTCAGTGATCCTGTTCAAGACATTTGTCTTCTTTTTCTCGCTGTCTGCGCTGATCTACCACGGGGACTGGCTGAAAAACCGGTTTATGTCCCACATGCCACCGGTTATCTGCGATTATGTTACACGATTATCCGCGGTCACGGTCGATACCCTGTATGCCATCTATGTGGTCCAGGTCGTTATTGCAGTCCTCACATTCTTCATTGCCCTGCCGGTCTTCTAC
>JBAZHD010000198.1:2829-3204 GCA_041652515.1 Methanoregula sp. | reverse complement strand
GGGTCCATCCCAGCAGGGTTTCTGCTGCAGAATTGGCAAACACAATGCTGTTCTGCATATCGATGATGAGCCCGGCCTCGTGGGCTTTTGTAAGGAACAGTTCAAGGTTTTCCCGGTTTGAACCGGTCCGGAATTTCATCCGGTGCCGGTAGATGGCAAACTCAATATTGGAATAGAGTTCCCGGGGATTGTAGGGTTTGACAAGGTAACTGTGGGAACCGGTCTTGATCGCCCGCTTCACGGTCTCGTCATCCGCGTAAGCGGTAAGGAATATGACCGGGACATCCATCAGTTTGTTTAATTTTTCTGTTGTCTGGATACCGTCAATATCTCCCTTGATATGGATGTCCATCAGGATGACATCGGGTTTATGCT
>JBAZHD010000198.1:0-2819 GCA_041652515.1 Methanoregula sp. | reverse complement strand
CTGCAATCCCGATAACTTTGTATCCCATTTTTGAGAGCGCTGCCTTGATGGAGAGTGCCACAACACCCTCATCTTCAACGATAAGAACCGATTTTTCCTGCATCCGGGTCACACCATCCTGCGAATCCTTGTCTCTCTTTTAATTCTTTTTAATGACCCACAGGATGATAATATTATCTTCACATTATGTTCCTGTGACCGGCATATGTTTTCCCCTCCAGGTATGCAGCACGCCGGGTTGGTTCCTGAAGTACCAATGATACTGGTACAACCGGGCGGGGGCGTCATCCTTACAGATGTCCTTTTGGCAGAGCGGTGGTTCTGCCCGGATTGCGGTATCTTTTATATAATCTCACCGGTAAGTATGACATTAGAGTACCGGGCCGTCACGGATTATGATCTCACCCGTGATTTGGGAACATGCCCGGATTTTGGGTAACCGTGATGTCATGAAGGATATCTCCTGGTGGAAGCTCTTCTGGCTGTATATCATCGTTGTTTTTACCCTCGAAACCCTCCTGGCAACGTTCTTCTCCCTCAGGAGCGGGCTTGTTGAGACATTTCCTTATCTCTACATCCTCCCCATCATCCTGCTTGCCCGTTCCCACCCGCGGTTTGCAGTCTACTTCACCATCATCCTTGGCTGGGTTTATCTCGGGCTTGTCTACTTCCTCATGCCCTTTGAGATCAAAGCCTTTGCCTCCAGTATCGCGTGGTTTTATATCTTTGTGACCATCGGCGTGGTGATCTCTTCCCTTGCTGAGTCCAGCCAGCATGAAAAGAAACTGCGAGAGATGCTGGACAACTCCCTTGCCGGGATTTTTTCGTTCGATAAGGATACCCGTAAGATCGTCCAGTCCAACCGCCAGGCTGCTGCAATGCTCGGGTATGCTCCTGCTGAAATGGAAGGCCGGGATTTGGGCACGGTATGGTGGGATGCACCGGAACTGGAAAACCTGATTAAAAAAATTTCCTCAGGAGTGACCATCGAGACGAGCGAGCTTTGTTTACGGAAAAAAGACGGGGAGAGGGTCTGGGCTCTCGTGACTGTATCCACGGCAGGGTTGCCGCGGGTTGTCTGTTCTGCCATCGATATCACCGATAAAAAAGAGATCAAGGACGAGCTGATAGAATCGGAATTACGGTATCATATGCTCTTTGACAGTGCAATGGATGCCATCATCATCCATGACCCTTCCGGGAAGATCCTGAACGCCAACCAGATTGCCTCCCGTCATTCCGGGTATTCTGTGAACAAACTCCAGGAGCTCCGGTTGCAGGACCTCGGTCTCTTCCCCTCCGGCGGGTTATCCGCTGAACAGAATACCGAGCTCCAGTCAAAGGGCTATTACCTCTTTGAATCCCTGCTCATGACCCGCGACGGCACCCCTCTCCCGGTAGAGGTTATCTGCAAGATCATTGAATACAGCGGCCGCCCTGCCATTCTCAGCACCGTCCGCGATATCACCGAACGCAGGCTCGCAAAGGAAGCCCTCATGGAGAGCGAGACGCGGTACCAGATGATTGGCGACCTGGTACCCTTCGGTGTCTGGGCAACGGATGCACAGGGAAATCTCACCTACCTCTCCGAATCCTTCCTGTCTGTCCTGGGTACCACGCTTGAAGACTGCAGGAAAAACGGCTGGATGCACCTGCTGCCCCGGGAGGATTATGACCGGACGGTTGCCGACTGGCAGCAGTGTATCCAGACCGGTGGGTTCTGGGACTACGAGTACCGGATCGTGGACAGGAAAGGAAAGGTCTTCATCGTCCTGAGCCGGGGTGCACCCCATACGGACAGTGCCGGAACCATCACCTCGTGGGTAGGACTCCACCTCGACATCACGGAGCGGAAACGGTACGAGGGGCGGCTGGAAACGTCCCTGCGGGAGAAAGAGGTGATCATCAAGGAAGTGCACCACCGGGTAAAGAACAATATGCAGGTGATATCCGGCTTCCTTGAACTGCAGTCAAACTATATCGACGATCCCCAGGCAGTCGAGAAACTCACTGAATGCCAGCGGAGGGTGAGGACCATGGCACTGGTGCACGAGAAGCTGTACCAGTCAAAGAGCCTCGGCGTTATCAATGCCGCGGAGTATATCAAAAGTCTTGTCGCAGACCTGATGAACTCGTACACGATATCCACCCCCGTTGACGTTACTGTGGATGTCGATGATGTCAGTATCAACATCGATATGGCAATCCCCTGCGGGCTTATCATCAATGAACTCGTGAGCAATTCGCTGAAATATGCTTTTACAGGTCGCGAGAGCGGCAGGCTCTCCGTTGTCATGCACCACCGGGAGGACCATATGTTCTGCCTGACCGTGCAGGATGATGGTGTCGGCCTTCCGGTGGATTATGAAGCCCGGAGTGCGGCAAGCCTCGGCACGCAGCTGGTCAGCGTGCTCGTCCGCCAGCTGGGCGGGGAGATAACGACAGAAACCGATCACGGGGCCCGGTTCACGATTACCTTCCCGGAAAAGTTTTAATTTTTCCGCTCTGGAGAAAACCTGTTTAAAAAAAAATGATCGCTCCCCTTGTGCCAGTCCAGCCCGAGTTCGGGGGTGCATATGATGCCTCGAAAATATCATTAAATTCTCTCTCATTTTTTCGTATAGGTAATACGGCACTATCGTAACCGGGGCGCCTCAGCGGCGGGGCGAAGCCCCTGGAGCGTGAGGTTCCTGTAAATGATTTAATATGAAAATGAGTAACTCACCGACTCCCTTCACGAAGATTCTGTTCAAGAACTGAGTCCGGGTGAATTACCTTAAAGCCATGTTCGACAATAAAATCAATAGCCGTTTGAATGT
>JBAZHD010000197.1:0-3358 GCA_041652515.1 Methanoregula sp. | reverse complement strand
AACTGGTAGTCGAAGTGGTCGATCATGACGAGCACCGGGAGTTTTCCGGTCTCTGCTTTGACCTCCTCGATCTTCTGTGCGGTTGCCTCGCCGGTAACGATATTTTTGTCGTTCAGCGGCACCTCCCTGACAACACCCCCGGCATTTTCTACTGCGAGGAACTCGGTATAATGGGCGAGAGCGGAGACGACGACGGTATCCCCCTTGTTGACGAGGGTTCCGGTCACTGCCTGGAACCCGCGGCGTGCTCCGGGCACGACCCGGGCATGGTCCATTCCCACAAACTTTGCAAGGTCTGCATGGAACTCCGCGATGCCGGGCTTGGAGATCTTGTCGAGCCGGAACGGTTTGCGGCAGGCGTCGCACGTGGAGTACCCGTCACCATAGGAGATGAGAGCCTTCCTTGCCTCGGTGGTCAGCCGTCCTGCTGCCTGGATGGGCTGGATGTTGATGGCCTCCTCTTCCCGGGTCCGCAGGTCGAGGGTGCCGGCAATTTTGGTCACCTTTGGTGTGCCGGTCCCGGCTTCGAGATCAGCAAGGATGGCCTTAACCTCGGCAATCTTCTGCCGGAACGCGGCCTCCTCTCCAGAATCGAAACCGGTTGGTAACGACTCGCGGAAGAGCTCGCGGACTTCTTCAAGCGTGAAGAGTGCTTCGAATGTTTTCTGGATCCTGATACTCATACTGTGTCACCTGTTTCTGGTACGTAATTAAGCCAGCGCCCGGAATTGAACCGGGATGGAGCTGATCTGCAATCAGCCGCGTAACCACTCCGCCACACTGGCACTCGTGTTCACGATTGTGAATCTTACCATACTAAATAACAATTGTGAATATTTAATTGTTCGGGCACAGGCAGGATTTTCCTGATCGCAATTCTCCGTCGGAAATAAATTTTTGAACTACTGTTTTATATGACTAGTGAGGATATTGGTCGCGCATTTAATATTCATACCAGTAATTCCAGGAGCGCGTTCTCATTTTCGCGTTAAGAAAAAAGTTCACCATCCATGAATTCCCGGCAGGTTTTTCCCGGTGCAGATTTGTTATCCACCATACGGTTTGCTATTCATCAGGATCCAGGTAACAATTGTGAATATTTATCTCCCTGGAAGGTGGTGTACTAGATATCTGCGATAGTTTTCATTTAAAATTCCAGAATAATTCCCGGAGGAAATCTACGATGCAGGATGAGACGAAGCTCAGAGAAAAGATTCTGCGGATAAAACAAAATCGGCATGCAATTATCCTTGCCCATAATTACCAGCCCGATGAAGTGCAGGACATTGCAGATATTGTCGGGGACTCGCTGGAGCTCTCCCGCGCTGCTGCCACCATCGACTGTGAGGTCATTGTTTTCTGTGGCGTTGACTTTATGGCAGAGACTGCGGCGATCCTCTCCCCGCAAAAACACGTCCTGCTTCCGGCGCCGGATGCCTGCTGTCCCATGGCGGAGATGATTACACCGGGTGAACTTGCCCTCCTGCGGGAACGTTACCCTGACGCTGCCGTGGTCTGCTACGTCAATTCAACAGCAGAGGTAAAAGCAGGAAGCGATGTCTGCTGCACGTCATCGAATGCGGTGAATATCGTGAACTCGCTCGATGAACAGCGGGTGATATTCGTGCCCGACCGGAACCTTGCACGCTATGTCGCGCGATTCACGGATAAGGAAATTCTTCCCTGGGATGGATTCTGCATCGTACATGAACAGTTCACCCCGGATCACGTGCGGGAGGCAAAACAGCGCTACCCGGAAGCAGTGGTGATCGTTCACCCTGAATGCAGACCAGACGTGATTGACCTTGCAGACCATGTCGCCAGTACTTCGGGGATCATCAGGTACGTCGGGTCCTCGGATGAACACGAGTTCGTCATCGGTACCGAAGTCGGGATCTTACACCGGCTCAAAAAAGAGTGCCCGGAGAAACAGTGCTATCCCCTTTCGGACCATGCCATTTGCCGGAATATGAAAAAGACCGGCCTCGCAAAAGTATATGCCGCGCTTATACAAAACAGCCCTCGCATCACCGTCCCTAATACTATTGCCATAAAAGCACGGGCGGCGATAGAACGGATGCTGGCAATCTGAAATTACCCGATATTGGTAAAAAAATGAAAGTTCAGGACATGACAGGGTATGCCTGATAAATGATTCACAGATCCCGCTGGGGAGTCAGATCGCAGCCGGTACATGGCAGGCACATTGTCTGTGCAACCCGGACGTCCAGCCCGTACCGCTCAAGCGCAGATTTGTTGAGCCGTGCAAGGAGTATAAGGCGGTACGAAGATGGACGCTTAACCATAATTTCCCCATTTCTTAAGGGATGCGGTGAGATCGGGCGCAGGTTGGGGATGACCCCCCGGGAAGCGAGCGTCTCAATTCCTTCCTGTACACATTCGTCCGTTTCACCAAGACCGATGATGAAATTGGAAGAGACACGGTTCTTCCCGAAAACCCCGACTGCGGTTTCGAGAGAAGACATGATATAATCCAGCGAGAGCCCGGGACAGACCCGCTCAAAGATCGCCCGGTCCATGGTCTCGACATTGTACTTGATCTCAATGGCTCCTGCCGCATGGAGATCTTCGGTGGATGTTGCAGTCGGGTAGACCGAGACGCCGATGGGCAGATCGAATCGTGCTGCAAGATGCCGGACGACTGCGGCCATGTACCCGGCCTCTTTTTCCGGGGATTCGGCCACACCGCTGGTCAGGGAGATGGCACGGACCGTCCCCCGGGCCAGTGCCGCCTCTACGAGCCCGGTGATCTCATCAAGGGTCTTCACATGCCCGTTCAGTTTCGGCACCGGGCAGAATTTGCAGTCAAAAATGCAGCGCTCACTGACCGTGATATAGGCCTGTTCCGGGCAGTGGCAGAGCGGGAGATCCAGTGTGCCGTATGCAATGATCCTGCCCTCCTTCTGTACAGCCACACCCTCGTTCCAGGGGATCACCTTCAGGGAGGACTCCGGTTTTATTGAGAGCCGGACCCGGTGATCGCCCGAACGGATGAAAAAGGAGGCTCCGCCGGCACCCGGTCCTGCGGTTGCGGTTGTCCTGAAATCGGCTGGCAGCAGGCAGGGGTCGATGTCTGCACTGCCGATGTTGATCAGGAGCGCTTTTGTTTCCGCTGTGAGACCCCGGTGCATTGTGAATTCTCCTTGACACAAGAATGTAATTCTGATACCATATTCCGGTTCGAAGAACTGCTTCGCAGGTCTTCTCGTCCCCGATGCACTTCGTGCCTCTTCGGAAAGCCAATGCCCGGATTCGAACCGGGTTGTAGCTGATCTGCAGTCAGCCGCGTAGCCACTCCGCCACATTGGCATTGTTATTATCAGCGCAATTGTGCCAT
>JBAZHD010000196.1:0-3413 GCA_041652515.1 Methanoregula sp. | reverse complement strand
AGGAAAACGTAACAATTTGATTATGAGTATCTTAGGCCAATTATACCCGGTTGTCATTCTTACGGCGGTTTCAGTTGCAGTGCTCCTCCGTTTCATGATGCTGGAATTCAACTATAACGGCCTCAGCTATCTTGCCGTGGTCCTTGGTCTCGCAGCGGTCGGCGTTCTTCAGATGATGGGTATCTGCATGGCCGAGAAGATCCGCGAGATGCCGGAGCCGAAAACATACTGGTAAGGCAGCTCACGTTCATTCCGCTTCAGTTTTTCCCTGCTGTAACCAGATATATGCAAGAGGGAAATTCTTCCCAAAAACGCTTAAAAATCAATATTGATTTTAGTGATGTAGTCATTTAGAATGACGTTTTAAGGAAATTTAGGCACTGGCGAAGATACTTTCGACTGAAGAATATTCTGGATCATTACTTTTTCTATAAGGAATTTTCTTTTGGGAGTAAGAGAACAATAATGTGTACAAGATTAGGGTGATAACAATCCCAATGACGAATGAAATAATTGCTAAAATGATTAGAAATCCCGAGATTAATGGCTCATTCGTTAAATATCCAATCATATGCCCACAAAGGTATACTATCGAAGAAATCTCCGATATTACGAAACAGACAACCATAAAATAGGTACTTTCAAGAACCTTGAATGGAATCCCCTGGTATCGATATCGGTTATTGATTTGAATTGGATTATTTTTCCTGTAAACCACTGAAGCCATTATATGCATACTTCGCAGTCCAGAAACTGACAATGTTATGGCAGCAACATTTCCTGCAATTAATCCTGTGAGAATAATCTGAGTAAAATTGTCTATCACAATTTGAGCGATTGGGGTTGCAACGTCAGTCATTCTTATCGAGAATTGGTTAAAAAAAATTAGATCCCTGGGTAGACATCCATAACTTTGATTGCATCAAGTTTCATTTCTTTGGCAGAATTGACATCAGCTAAAAATCTGTCTTTAAAGAAATTTTTCTCTGCTTGGGTTGCATTTTCAACAATACAAACATGAGCAGAATGGCCGTCCATATCGTGTTTGTCTTCAAAAAAGAGATTATTATTAATCATCATGGTGTGATCACCAGGTCGATTTGGCAGGGAAAAAACTTTGAAATTATCCATATATTCATTTTTTAATTGAACGAGTCTGTCTTTTGAACTCGCTGCGACTTTAGGTCCGGTAACAAGGATGGCCTTATACTGCTGGGTTAAGGTTTGCGCTATCATTTCAAGATCTTTGCATTCGCCAAAAACGAAGTAGCAAATGTCTTCGGTTTTGTTGTCGAACCATGTCTGCCGAATTTTTTTACAGGGTTCGGCACGACCATCAAAATGGGTGACTAAATACTCTTTACGATGTGAAATGATTTCCATGATGATGTCCGTTTCTGCGCTTTTAGAGATTTGGTTTTATCACTTATGGTTGAAGTTCTATATAAACATGAGTGATTCGTTTTTTGATTAAGTTAGAATGTCTGATAATCTTCAACTGGCGTCTCCGTCTCATTGGAGATTCCATATATGACACTCTTTTGTAATTCGTAATAATCTTTCCCCTCATTCAGACGCTTCATGTGATGGATTTAGGTTGTATCTCGATGTGTGGTGACGCTCGGTCATGTTCGTCTCCGCAGGCTCGCGCCCGCTCCGCTCACATCACCTCCCTGTTTTCCGGGGTTGTCCAGTTGGTAGGATGACGCCCCTGGCTTGTCGCGTTGCTCCTGCGCCAGCGGCTGCCTCGGCCCGCTCCTCACACCATGCTCCGCATCGTGTTCGTCGCTGTTGATGCGAAAACGCAGACGCTCAGTGACTTCGCTCGCACGACGCACAGGGGGCTCGGACTCGCCGCTGATGCGGCTCCTTACCTTCGCGCCCCTGTCGCGGTGCTCGCTCGGGCCGCTTGGCCCCGGACCTACCACCCGCTTCGCTCCTCCCTCCCTTGAAAGGGAGGGCAGTCATTGCGATAGAACGGGGATCGGTTTCAGGGCTGAGGATGGGAGGACAAAGCGACGGTTACCGGACGCATCAGCGGACGGTCGCTCGCTTTGTCGGGCGGGTCCAACCGAAGCGATCGCGTACCAAAAGGAAACCGAGAGGGCGGGTGATGGTCACACGGCGCGGTTACGGGACGCATCAGCGGCCTGTCGCGCTGTGTGCCTGGGCGGGCCCTGTGAAAAGAAAATTCTACGCAATAGCCTTATTTCGCAAATCGGAAAACGCAGCGCCTTTACTTTCACCCTGCGCACGGCGGAGAGATATATGCTCTAACGTCGATGAATGTATGGTGAAAAACACCATGACGCCAACAACAAAAACAGATGTGAAGTTCGAGCACATAGGGGCAGCCCGCCTCTATCAGAGCTCGGTCCGTATCGATGTCAAGACCATGCAGGCAGTTATTCCCACCAGTGAAGTACACAAACTTGAACAGCACTGGCCTGCGGCAGTCTATGACATATCCGATGTTATGAAGAACGCGGACGCGGCCCCGGTCGGGAAAGCATGGATCACCCGGTCCGGTAAAGCCGTGATGATCTCCATCAACGATGTGCAGTACGTCTCCCCCCTCGCACAGGTGAAGGGGATGCTCAAGGGCGAGCGGAAATATGCGAACGTCTCGACCATGCAGCCCGGCGGGGTGCCAGCATGAAAGCCGCAGATGTGAAGACACAGATCAACGAGCGGATCATAAAGGCGCTCTCGGAAGGAAAGATCCCCTGGCTGAAACCGTGGACCGAGAACGGCCCGCGGAACCTCTTCAGCGGCAGGGCATACACCGGGCTGAACCGGTTGATCCTCGGGCTCAGCTCTTACCCCCTCCCTTTTTGGGCAACCTATCGCCAGTATCTCGCCGCCGGGTTACAGGTCCAGTTCGGCGAGCACGGCACCGGGATCATCTACGCAGGCCGGACCGTGAAGACCGACACGAAGACCGATGAGAACGGCAAGGAGACCGAAAGCAGAAAACAGATCCGGTTTTTGAAAGCCTTCGTTGTCTTCAACATCGCCCAGACTGATTATCAGGAGAAGGGTTACCAACTGCCGGACCTGAAAGATAATCCGCACCTCCTCGGGTGCGATGCAGTTATTCAGGACTACGCGGGCCGGGAGTCGATACGAATCGCGGCAGGGGACCGGGCCGCATACTCCCCGCAAATGGATATCATCACCTGCCCGGATATCCGCCAGTTCCGGACCTCCGAGCACTATTATGCGACGATGTTCCATGAGTGCATCCACTCCACCGGGCCCCGGCTCGACCGGTTCAAGAAGGCCGATCCGGTCTGCTTCGGGTCCGACACCTACGGGCGCGAGGAACTGGTCGCCGAGATCGGGAGTGCCTACCTGGCCGCGCTGACCGGCATCGACTCATCAGCTATTGTTCAGAATCAAGCGGCATACCT
>JBAZHD010000195.1:0-3454 GCA_041652515.1 Methanoregula sp. | reverse complement strand
CGCCTCCTGTGACAAGGCGATTGCCATCAACCCGAAGTACGCCCCTGCATGGAACGGTCGCGGCGTGGCACTCGCTGAACTCGGGCGGCCTGAGGAGGCGCTCGACTCGTATGACAAGGCAGTTGCCATCAGGCCGGATTACGCCGATGCGTGGAACAACCGCGGGTGGGCACTCGTTGAACTCGGGCGGCATGCCGAAGCAGTCGCCTCGTACGACAAAGGTCTTGCGATGAATCCGGATGACGCCAGTGCGTGGTTCATCCGCGGGGCCGAGCTGGGTATTCTCGGCCGGCCTGAGGAAGCGCTCGCATCTTTTGACAAGGCAATCGCTATCAACCCGGATGATGCCTATGCATGGAACTTCCGCGGCGTCGCACTTCATGAACTCGGAAGGTATTCAGAAGCGGTCGCCTCATATGACAGGGCGATTGCCATCAACCCCGATTATGCCGAGGTGAAACAGAACCGGAAAAGTGCTCTTAAAAAACAGGCATAACCTGCCCCGCTTTTGTATGCTCCCACAGGTGCAATTCTTCTGATTTCAGGAATCACAGGACGGAGTCGTTGTCGGGATCTTCCTCTCTCTGGTGATCCTGTTTTTTTTATTGACTCACATACCAGAGAGAACGGATCTGTCCCTCCATCTATCCATTTTTTACCAAAAACCCTCTTTTTGGAAGATGGAAAAAAAAGAACCTCGTATTCGCATTCTGGCAGGGTTTGTGGATCCCTGACGGGGATAAACCAAGAGGCAAAAACTACCCGGTTCAAGAGGCTTTACGAGCCACTGTCTGAGGTGCAAACCTGCCGTATTTTGCCAAACAGCGCGATAATCAGGCGCATTCTCCACACGAACAGTAACGGAGGGTTTTACGGGTTTTTTCGACAGCGCAGATGAAAATCAATGAGAGAATCGGAGCCCGTAGAGGGCTTAATTTATCTGTTGACCGTTAAACCCCTCTCTCAACGAAACAGAAGGGATCTTCAGCCAGAAAATCCCCGTTAACCGCGTACGCCCGGACCCGGCATCCTCCCCCGCAGAGGTCCCGGTAGGTACAACCCGCACACCTGCCACCGAACGGTGAGTGTTTTTCCCGGAACCGGGCGAGCACGGGATTGGCGGTGTCTCCCCAGATACTGCTGAATGGCTGATCGCGGATATTTCCTGCAAGAAAATTTTCGGAACGGGCAAACTGGCAGGGATATACATTCCCGTGTGAATCGATATTTGCCACGCGGGTTCCTGCACTGCATCCCCCGTTGAGGGACTGCAGGAGCTCGCGTGCTTCTGCGATGTCCGGAGATCCGTCCTGTTCCATCGAAGCGAGCAGGTGGATACAATCCTGCGGGGCATCAACCGTAAGAAACTCCATGGATGCAGGATCGCTCTCCTTTGCCTTCCGGTAAAGAATGGTGAGGGCTTCAGTCACTTCTTCGGTTTCCAGCTGCAACCGGGAATAGGAATCGATACCCCTACCCGCGGGAACGAGCCAGTACAGGCAGAACCTGGAGGCGCCGAGAGATGCGGCAAGATCAATAAGTGCTTCAAGCTCGCCACAGTTTTCCTTTGTCAGGGTTACCCGGACACCGCACCGGAGCCCTGCCTCACGGCAGGAGGCGAATGCCGCCACGGTCCGCTCGAAAGCACCCGGCGAATTCCTGAACCGGTCATGAGTCTCTGCCCTGGCACCGTCAAGCGAGATCCCGGCATATTCGATCCCGCTTTCCCTGATCCTGCGGGCAACCTCGGACGTGAGGAGGGTCCCGTTGGTGCTGAGTGCCATTTTGATTCCTTTCTTTCCCGCATGCTGTGCCAGTTCCCAGATATCCTCACGCATCAGGGGTTCCCCGCCGGTAAACAGGATAAGCGGGATACCCATCTCCGCAAGGTCGTCGATGAGACATAATGCCTCAGCAGTCGAGAGTTCTCCCCCGGTTTGAGATCCGGGCCCGGATCGGTTGTAGCAGTGGGCACAGCTCAGGTTGCAGCGATCCGTGAGATTCCAGAATACCACCGGCCGGTACATGCCCGAGAACGCCAGGTACCTGCTGGGCATATCGGCCGGGGATGCCTGGCGGTGCCGCATCACACCGCTGACGGTTCCTTTCCCGTGCATGCACTGGGTAATCCGGTTCATGTCAGATCCCCCCGTTCTCCCCGATTCGCACCGCAGGAACCCGCTTGAATTCTTCGGTACTGAAGAGCACGGCATAATCAGTGATCCCTGCTTCCCGTGCAAGCGTGCCGATCTCGGTAAGAACACGGTCACGGCTGTAACCATGGTGCACCGTGTATAAGGTATATTCCCATTTGTCCGGGACGGGTGTTCTCACGTAACAATGAGAGACCCCCGGGAAGGAGGCGAACCGGGAATACTCCTCCGGGTTCCATCCGTGCGGAACCTTCCATGCCACCATTGCGTTTGCCGTGATGCCGATCTGCCGCTGGTTGATCCGCACCGTAATTTTCCGTATGACTCCCTCCGCCCGAAGACATCGCAATCGTTCCAGCACTTCAGCACTACCGAGGTGGAGCCGGTCTCCGAGCTCGTCGAATGGCTCACTGACGAGGGGGAGCCCTTTCTCAATCTCCCGGAGCAGGGCGATATCAGTCTGGTCCACGGCTCTCACCCCCGCCGTTATCCGGGCAACAGGAAAAACGCACATCGATCTTATATTTCTGCAGGGTGGGAAGGTTAAGTACATCTTCTGGTGAAATCCCGGTCCGCCCGAGTATTTCGGCCAGCACCTCAGCAATCCGTTCATCGGTCGGAGCAGCAAGGGTGAACCAGATGGAGTAGGCATGGTCCCGCCGGTAATTGTGGGAAACTTCCGGGTAGCTGCTGATAATCCGGGCGATCCCGCGGACCCGTGATTCGGGTACCCGCAGGGCTACCAGTGTTGCTGCCATCAGCCCAAGCCGCCGGGATTCAAGCACAGGAGATACCCCACGGATGATACCTGTTTCCTGGAGGCGGCCCAGTCGTTCCAGGACGTCATCTTCGGTAATTCCCAGGCGGTCAGCGATCGCGGCCCAGGGACGGGGCACAAGCGGAAAGTCGTCCTGGAGGACATCGAGAAGTATCAAATCGCTCCGGCCGGGTAGCGTTCTGGCGGTTATTATACCACTCCCCCGGGTTCGTACGTGCACCAGGGATCCTCACCACAGATTTCCCCGCTCAGTATATCCGGTTGCGCAAGGCCGTCACACCAGAGTGCAGAAGCCGTGTCATTTCCCCGGTACGCACGGGCCCTGCACCCGCCACAGGATGTTTTGAAGCTGCACCGTCCGCATTTTCCCGTGAGGAGGTTTGGGTTGCGGAGGGCGGTGAAGAGTTCGGAATTCCTCCAGATTTCAGAAAATGGTGTAGTGCGGACATTTCCGGCGCTCGCGGGGAGATAAGGGCAGGGGGTTACGTCGCCATTGGCAAAAATCCGGCAATAGCTGATACCG
>JBAZHD010000194.1:0-3587 GCA_041652515.1 Methanoregula sp. | reverse complement strand
CCGCCGTGTCAATGCACTTTTTCGCGTGCGGCTGCGACTAAACGTGGTGGTGGTGGCGAGCCGGCGGTGCGAGCGGTTGACGCAGGGGGTGCTGGGAAAGGCGTTTGCTGGCAAAGGCGTTTGCGGGGATGCTAGGAAAAAAAATACCGTCATCGGTGCCGGGGATGACGGGCTTCATTGGTTAAATCAAAACAGGTGAATATTATTTCCCCGTCCCCCATGCAGCGAGACGCTCTTTGTGCATCGCCACCGCTGCTTTGAGTTTCTTCTCCAGCACTTCGCGGGGTGGGAGTTCGGTGAGATACTCGGCGACGCGGATGCTGCTTGCTTCGAGTTCGAGGAGTTCAACGTGCCCCACAGAAGAACCCGCACAGAGGACAAGACCGATGGGTGCTTCTTCGCCCGGCTGACGATCGTACTTGTCCAGCCAGCGCAGGTAGAGTTCAACCTGACCCTTGTCTGCGGCCTTAAATTTCCCCAGCTTGAGGTCAATCACTACAAGCCTGCGAAGTTTCCGGTGATAGAAGAGCAGATCGATATAATAATCCTCGGCATCGACGGTGATCCTCTTTTGCCGTGCGACAAACGAGAAATCAGTACCAAGTTCGAGGATGAAACGCTCCAGATCCCGAAGGATGGAATTCTCCAGGTCTTTTTCTGAGAACGTATCGGACAACCCGAGAAATTCTAAGAAGTATGGGCTCTTGAAGACAAGATCCGGCGTCATCCGGTCTTCATCACGGAGCGCTGCAAGTTCCTTTCGTGCAAGCTCTTCCGGTTTCTTCGAGAGGGCAGTACGTTCGAACAACATCCCCTGGATCTTTGCAAGCAGGGTCCGGACACTCCATCGTTCGAGCCGGCACATTTCGGTGTAAAACTCACGTGCAAGCGAGTCTTCGATAGAGAGGAGACTCCTGAAATGCGACCAGCTCAATTGTCTACACAGTGTGTAGACTTTCTTCCGGTCAGGGAATGCTTCAACAAAATGGATCATATGAAACAGATTTGCTCTCGTAAATCCACGACCGTACTGCAGGGTCAGCTGATCTGATAACCCATTGACTACCTGTTTACCATACACCGCACGTTCATTCCCAAGAATCTCCTTACGGATGCGATCACCAATATCCCAGTAGAGCAGCACTATTTCTGTATTTATACCGACAGCGACCCGGACCCGGGTAGATTCAATAAGTGACTGGAGATCCCCCAGCAATACGGGTGAGACAGAGGACGGTTCGATATCCTTTGTTGCAGGAGAGACCTCATCGCCCGTCTTTTTCGTCAGTTTCTTTCCGGTTTTCTTCATCAGATCATCTCTGTTGGCATCCCTCTATCCCGTCATCGTTTAGAGCGGTACCAGAATTGTCCATACACTGAGTGGATAATTATCTACACACTGTGTAGATAATTATCTTGACACTGTCGAGAGAATGTTCCCAACAGTGCCGGGATTATGCCAGGTCAAGGATCTTCCCATTCTCACCGATCCACTCTTCAAACACGCGGACCTCCGCATTGAACCGCTCAAGTTCCTTATCAGTGAAATAACACTCCACCCTTCTTTCCTTCTTTCATTGCGAATTTCTTGTGTTACTGGTCAGATTCGACCGGGCATGAAATATAGTTAATGAAATATCCGGGCTCCTACCTCTTCTCCTCAAGCAGCCCGGTCGTCCGCCCCATTCCTCTTCTATCTGGCGTGCGGCTGCGAATGAGCATGGTAGTGGCGAGCCGGCGGTGCGAGCGGTTGACACAGGAATATTGGTGTCAATATCGGATTCCAAAATCCTCTATAAAAAATTTCGAAACCCTCACAACCCAACAGAGGGTTCCGGCACATCCCGCGAAAATCCATTCGCGAAAATTTCTCTCCAGCCACAATTCACTTCACCGGATTTTCCCCAAAACAATTTCCCCAAAAATTTTCCCAAAAATTTTCCCAGAACTTTCGCCAAAAAATCTTTCCGGCATACGCAATGAACGCCCGGTTCGCAATTTTCCAAAACGCCGCATCGCACCTTTCGCGAGGATTCCTGCATCCAGTCCCCCCTCATGCAGCCGACCCTGAATATACGTCCATTTTGGCGTTGTTATTTCGATCACCCCTGGTGACCGTAAGTCATTCATATCGAAAAAAAAGTGGATCTAATACCCGCTCCTGACGATGGGGACCGCCCCGATATCGAGATACTGGTCGCCGTCATGGGTATACTTCGGCCAGGTAACATTCATCCCGCCGTTCGGGTTTCCGGTCTTTGCAAACCGGGTCCACATATCGATCAGGTTGTCACCGACAGAATCTGTTACGTGATCCGAATGAATCGGGACCTTGAATAACAGGATGGCTTCGCTGCCGTGGAATGCCCCCAAGGGTTGTCCGGGAATGACATAGGAGTAACGGTACAGGTATGTGCTCGTGTTTACCTCTGCCATAGATCCCGCTACAAACTTTGCGCCGTCATTAAAGTCGTAGTCCGTCATAATCCGCTTAATCTGGATCTGGACCTCGGCGGTTGAATTGGCAGGATATTTTGCAAGAACCGCATCTGCATCATTCTTAAACCTGCTCTGGATGTATCTCCGGTATTCCGGAACGGTCACGTTTGCGTCTGCAGCAAGTGTTGCCCCTTCATCGCTGTTCGTCCCGATGATAAGGGGAACCGGGTTCTCACGGTGGAGACGGTACAGGGTTTCCGGGGAGTCGGGGATCAGCCACCCGTCAATCGTGGGCTTGAACCGGAGGGTATGCACGAGCCAGAACGAGGATGACGGCCATGGTGTTGCATTAACCAGATCCCCGGAACTCACATTTCGCATCTGCCGGATTGCATCCGGACCCGAGTATCCGAGGCTTTGTGCATACTCCACTCCCCATTGTTCGGCATTCGCTTTTGGAGAGACAATATTCATAGTAGTCCCGTTCGTCCACAGCGGACCGCTCTCGGCAATTGCCTGCCGGTAAAGCCCCGTGCTTGCCGGGCTGACAAGATGTATGAGGGTGCTTGCCGCTCCTGCCGACTCCCCGAATATCGTTACCCGGGACGGATCTCCCCCGAACGCACCGATGTTACGCTGGACCCACTGCATGGCTGCAATCTGGTCGAGAAGCCCGTAATTGCCCGAGACGTTGTTTTTGGACTCGGCATCGAGCTGGGGATGGGCGAGGAAACCGAGAGCGCCGACCCGGTAATTAGTCGTGACGACGACAACTCCTTTCTCTGCAAGGGCAGTACCGTTATACAGCGGCATTGAGCCGGCAACCGTTCCGAATGCTCCTCCATGGAAAAAGACCATGACCGGCAGTTTCTCATCCACACTTTTTGCAGGAGTCCAGACATTGAGGTACAGGCAGTCCTCGCTCATATTCAGGGTGGGATCTGCAGCAGCCGGTTGGGGACAGGCTGGCGAGTATAATTTCGTTTCCTTCACACCGCTCCAGGGCTGTACCGGCGCGGGCGGTCTCCACCGCAGGTCGCCGGTCGGAGGAGCCGCAAACGGGATGCCATGATAGACCCAAAGGTCGTTCTGGGGCATTCCTGAAACATACCCGGTGGCCGTCTTCACTATCCCAGGCTCCGGTCCCT
>JBAZHD010000193.1:0-3670 GCA_041652515.1 Methanoregula sp. | reverse complement strand
AGAGATCCCCCGGAAATATGACGGTAAAACAAAAACCATCCATTTTATATTTGTTTAAATAAAATTCCAGTCATCAGGAAGTTCCTGCATGAGAACCGAAAACGTGATTTATTTTTCCGATACGGACTGGGATTTTATCTCCCTCCTTGCCGAAACCGGTATCGGGCTGAACCAGGCAAAGATGCTGGTCTTCCTTGATCGTAACGGTGAAGCCACATCCCGGGATATCGAGCGCGGGGCGGACATGCGCCAGCCTGAAGTCAATACTGCCGGAAGGAAGTTTCTGGAGCGCGGCTGGGTTTCCATATCCGAGAAGAAAAGCGAAGGGAAAACCGGCCGGATTCCCCGGGTTTACCGGCTGATTAAATCCTTCCGTCTCATCCTTGACGATATTGAGAAAGAGACGAAAGCAGAGGCGCAAAAGGAACTTGGGCTCATCAAAAAGATGCGCAATTGCCAGTAGCGGGAACTAAAAGGAGATGCAGGAGATCTCCGGATAGATACAGGGAAGATCGGTATCACGTCCAGTCGAAGTACAATATGGTTATTTCTTGAGAATAACCTGAAGTCAGCAGGGATTTCCCGGGAAGATTATTTCTCGCTGTTTGATGAAACGTGAGTGGAGCGGCCATTTCAGTCTCCGGGTGGCGGATCTTGATCGTTTGCCCGCCCGGAATTGGGGGGCTGCAGCACTATTACAGCGGCCGATCGGATCTGGCAGGGACTGGGAGCTGTTGGCAGGGAAGGTGCCGGGAAAAGCAGGGGCTGGGATTCTGGAGGTGTGGGGGTACCGGAGCATTGCCTCATCGATGTGAGCGTCTGAATCAGGACCGCGCCTTCTTTCCTGACGGTTTCCTGTGGAAGGTTGCGTGGATACGCCTCATCCACATCACGGCGCCCTGCGTGTTCAGCCAGACCCGTGCGTTGTCAGCCATATACGCCACCGCTTCGTTATCGTCACCAAAACCCATATAATCGGGGAGGCGCTCCGGTAATCTCTTCTTCCCGAGGAGATACAGCGGCACAAACCGGTTCTGTTCAAATGCCGCAACAAGGTATGCGTCTGCCTCCGGAGTCTTGCCCCCCATACGGAATTTCATGAGTGCCCGGGTGTAGAGCCATACCGCCGAATACTCATCGGGATATTCGTCCAGCAGTTTTTGCAGCGCTTCCATCTCCCCCTCCTCCAGCAGGCAGCCGGCCAGTTCCTGCCGGACTCCCTGGTTGTCGCCGGGATTGAGCCGGAGCAGCTCCTGCATATGGGCGATGGCCTCAGCCCGTTTTCCCTCAAGGTACAGGAGATGGGCAAGATCGAACCGTGCCCGCATGTAGGGGCGGGTCTCAAGGATCCCCCAGAAATGGCCGGCCTCCTCCTCAAATATCTCCTTTCCCAGGGCGCGTTCACCGGCTGAGACACCATCCTCAAGAAAACGGATTGCTTCCGGGATCGTGGTCGATACTTCGTGAGAAAGGAGCACGTATGCATCCGCACAGTCTCCTGATACAGCCAGTGCCTTATGTGCAAGATCTATCCGTTCCTGTCCCTTGGCGTCCCAGGCATCGTACATAATATCCTGCGCTCTCTCAAGCGGTGTTGTACCGGTCTTCTTTTTCCGGGAAAAATCCCCGTCAGCAAGTTTTGCCTGGAGGAACGCATTCGCATCCTCGATGCTCGCAAAATCTTTTCCCTCAAATGCTTCCCGGATTGCTGCAAATACCCATTCATTTGATCGCATATCGGGAACCGGTGGGAGATCCTTTCCGGCATTTCTTTTGCCTTTTTTTTGCAGATGATCTGTCATGTGACCCCAACATCCCCTCAATACCCGGGTGATCGTACAGGAATTGTCCTGAAGACCCGGATGAATGCCTGCTCTTGACGATATTCGTGGGTATCAGCAACAGTGAACACATCCGGATGAACCCGGGCTGCCTGCATTCATTTCCCCCGGGGCACTCGTTTTTCCGTTACTGGCAGGGTTTTCTGGGTTTTTCCCCCCCGCGTTACGTTCCGTGCAACCCGGGCCCCTGAACCGGCTGCCTCCCGTTTTCCGGTCTCCTTTCCGGCCCATAAATCGGGGGGAATGAACGATGGCATGCTGCTCATGGAATTGAGGATCCCGACCATCGTTTTCATCACGCCAAGCTTCTCATTGAAAACAAGAGCGCACTTGTTCTCGTTGAGACCGATCTCCTCCGGATCAACAACATCCGACAGTTCGAAGTTGGTCATCCACATCGGGCAGTCCTCCTCAACGCATTTCTTGGTAAGATCACGCCAGCAAAGCATATTCTGTACATTCATTGTAAGAAAGATATTTTTTTGGATTCGTTCCAGGTGCATCGGGACCATCATTGCAGAATTACGATTCCCGAATGATCCCTCCAGGACCATTCCCAATGCCATAATATTCATCACCACCCCGGGGAAAAGAGGAGTATATGCCGGATGAACATGAGCAGTTCTCTGATGCTGTTGATCTTGCAGAACTCGGCCGGTACGAAGAGGCACTCGCGCTGTTCCGGGCACTTCTGAAAACCGATTCGAACAACGCCTCACTCTGGAACAACATCGGGATCATCCGGTTCCGGCAGGGGGATTATCGCGACGCGGTGAACGCATTCGGGCAGGCAGCCGACATCGATCCGGCATATACCGGTGCACTTTTCAATAAAAGCCTGGCGCTTGTTCATCTTGGAAAAGAGACTGAAGCACTCCGGGCTCTCGATAAAGTTCTCACGCTGAATCCTCGCGATGATGAGGTACAATCCCAGCGTGCACTGATTGTCGGGAGACTGGCACGGGCGGGTGAAGAGAAGAGGCAGGGCCCCCGGCCGGGGCAGACCCGCCTGAGAGTGTGAGGCGGGGGTGAGGGGCGTGGCTGGTGTGACGGTTCCCCGGATCTGCTTTCCCATGAGAGCACTACGCGCCGAAGTATATTTTCGAGGCTGTGATAACCTGTAATAGCGCGATCGATCCGAACCCGGCCAGCAACAACCGGGAGATCCGGGTATGCCGGCAGCGAGGCATTTCATACCTGAGGACAACCGGCTGCTGCACTATTCCAGCAGAGGATCTCATGAAAAGCCATGCAGGGGTAAAGACGGGGGAGAGGATCCGGGACGTTTCATGAAGCCTGAGTTAGCGATCATCAGGAAACACTCTCCCGACCCCGGGGGTTGGGGGAGATGAGGGATCACGCCAAAGAGACTTCGTCAGGTAATATCCGGGGGGATGAAGTCATCTGAGGCCATTTCTGCCTCCGATTGCCCCGTTTTGGAGCATGACCGACAACATTTCGATGAAAAGCGAATACCCAATTTCCGGGAACAGTCATTTCAGCCCCTGATTGGCGATCTGATACCCTTTCCCTGCCCGGAAATGTCCACATTTAGCAACGATACGGGGCGGGATATCTCCAAAGACGGGCTGGGGGTTGTCCGGAAGTGGGGGCTGTAGAGATCCCCCGGAAATATGACGGTAAAACAAAAACCATCCATTTTATATTTGTTTAAATAAAATTCCAGTCATCAGGAAGTTCCTGCATGAGAACCGAAAACGTAATTTATTTTTCCGATACGGACTGGGATTTTATCTCCCTCCTTGCCGAAACCGGTATCGGGCTGAACCAGGCAAGGATGCTGGTCTTCCTTGATCGTAACGGTGAGG
>JBAZHD010000192.1:0-3696 GCA_041652515.1 Methanoregula sp. | reverse complement strand
CCGAACAGGATATTCCGGTCCGGGAACTCGTTTACCCAGCCGATCTCGGCATCCCGTGGCGGCACGCCATCGACCAGGATCGTCCCGGACTCCGGTACGGTAATCCCGGCAAGCAGTTTTAAGAGCGTGGTCTTGCCGCTGCCGTTCGGGCCGATAACCGAGGTGATGCCCGGCGCGATCCGGAGATTGTCAATCTCAAGGGTGCGGTACCGGAGGTTTTCTGCAGTGATCATGGCAATCGTTCAGCAATCAGGTATGCGGCGCCGGCCTTGATCGCGTCGCCGATAATAAACGGCAGGACGCCGGCAATGAACGCGGGAATGAATTCCCGGTCAAGCGAGTACATCAGCCAGCCGATCCCTCCTGCGTAAATTACCAGCGTGGCCGCGATCAGTCCGCAGATGTGAACCGGCCGGGACGAGTGCTCATATGCAAGACCGGTCACCAGTGCAGCAAAGATAAACCCGACCAGGTACCCCCCGGTCGGTCCCAGCAATACCCCGACTCCTGCAATGCCGTTATGGAACAGCGGAAGACCCAGGGCCCCGAGAATGACATACAGGGAAACCGGAATGATCGCGTACCGTTTCATCACGGCCCCGGCCAGTAGCACGAACATTGTCTGGAGCGTGAACGGCACCGGGATGCACGGGATCGAGATCCAGCTGCCGAGCGTGATAAGCCCGATGAATGCTGCTGAATACGCGATTGTCCTTGATCTGTCTATGTCTCCAAACATCGTCAACCACTAAAAAAATGATGGTTGACGATAAAAAGTAACCTCTTACGGCCGGTGGAAACAGTCGCCCGCAATAACCCGTTCAAGCTTGCCGTTGTCTTTCCTGATGATGAGGGCCCCGAACTCATCGATATCGATCGCTTCACCTTCGAAACTGTTCTTGAGGGTCCGGATCTGCACACGGTTCTCGAGCGTGCAGGACAGGCTTTTGTACTCCCGGGTGATCGCATCGTACTCCCCGCCTTCGATGAGAAGATAGTGGCTCTCGAATTCCTTGAGGATCCGCGCAAGGAACGATGCCCGGTCAACCTCATGGCCGACTTCCGCGCAGATGGAGGTGACATGGTTCCGGAGGTCCGGTTCAAAATTTTTCATGGGAACATTCACATCAATGCCGGAACTGAGCAGGCAGTGGTGCACCACATCGGATTCCGCGGAGAGTTCCAGGAGGAGCCCGGCAACTTTCTTGTTGCCGATGAAGATATCATTGGGCCACTTGATGAGCGCACCAAGATTGAACTCTTTTCGTATTGCCCGGGCAAGCGCAATGGAACCTGCCATCGTTATCATGAATATATGGTCGACCGGGATTTTTGGTTTTAACACAATCGTTATCCAGATACCGCCGCTCGGAGAGACCCATGCCCGTCCCATCCTGCCGATACCGCCGCTCTGTTCTTCTGCAATGATCACGAGGCCGTGTATCTGCATCTTGTCAATGTCGCCTTCGGAACAGAGCTGCTTTCCCACCCAGATAGTCGATGGCGTATTCTCGAGATACCGCATCTTCTTGCCGATGAACTGCGTCCTGAGTTTCTTGTGAACCTCGTACGGCAGCAGCTTGTTGCTCGTGCGGGTGAGCCGGTACCCTTCCTTCTGCGACGAGGAGATATCATAACCCATGGTCCGGAGCTCGGTGATATGCTTCCAGACCGCCGACCGGGTGATCTTCAGTTCGTTGCTGATGGTCTCCCCGGATAATGGGGCCGTTGCCCGTTCGAGAATCTCAAGTACTTTGAATGCGGAATCCTGCAAAAAAATCACCGCCTGGAGTTGATCTGTTCAGAAGGGAGCGGGCATGGGTCTTTGCCGCACACCTGCCTGATGATGTCAGTCTGGTGTTCCATCAGCGTTGCGAGATCGAAGATTCCCGTGATGTCGACAACACCGATTGCGCCGATTGCGTCCCCGTCCTTGTCCCGGATGGGAGAGACCATGACTGGCACTCCCTTGTAGGCACCGGTTTTTGGTGTGACCTGTATCGTTACGTTTTTTTCCAGGACCTCAAGCAGCACCGGGCCGTTGTAATTGCGGCTGATGACCCGGCCATCCTCCACCCGTATCCCGTCTTTATCCCGGGATTTTGCGGTGACGGGAAGGCGGTGGACAAGTTCGTGGACGGCAAGCACGACCGGTTCGAGATCGGCTGCTTCAGCGCTGCAGGAGAGTGTATAGCGGTGCATCGGAATACCTCAATACTCTGGTCATTGTTTATGCAGATGAAGGTTGTGGAGGGGACATCAGGAAAACACCAGTACGGAATTCTGTCAGGTCTTAAGGATATGAAAACGTTTATTGGCAATAATTCCCCGGGAAAACGGGTCTTCTCTTGTTATGAGAACGTACGGTTTTCCCGGTGCTCGAAAAAATACAGAATGTCTGAAACGCCGCACACTCCCTCATGGGGATCGGAAGGTTACTATCGTTATGATGTATGGCACCGCTGGTGCCACTCCACGAGATCCCGGGCTTCAGGATACAGGACATTTTCTCTGTTCATCTGCGTTCGTGAACGGGGCAGGAACGATCGTGCGATGATGCAATAATATTCTTTTCTCGTTACATTCATCCATGGTACACCTGCCGGTCGTTTTGAAAATCAATATCCATCAGACCTGCCGGTAAAAATGCAAATCCCGTTTCCCGGTGATCCTGTTTGAAGGGGATATACTCCCCCGCTTATCCGAAGCATTTTCATATCGTCCTGCGAACATTACAAGAGAATTAAGGTACGGATCAGATCCCATGAAAATTACCATTATTGGCGGGGGATATGTCGGGCTCGTGACCGGTGCCTGTTTTTCAGCTATCGGCCACGATGTTACGATCATTGAAGTCGATCCTGCAAAGGTCGGGATAATCAATGAAAAAAAGGCCCCGATCTTTGAACCCGGTCTTGAAGATATTCTTGTACGAACAACCGGTAAGAACCTGCGTGCAAGCCTCTCCTACGATTCGGTCAGCACATCGGATATCACGTTCATCTGTGTCGGCACTCCCCCGAACGAAGACGGGAGCGCGAACCTTTCCTACATTGAATCAGCAAGCCGATCGATTGGAACGGCGCTGCAGGCTGCGGCCGGTTATCCTGTTGTCGTAGTAAAAAGTACGGTGCCCCCCGGTACAACGGAAACGGTTGTACGTCCCGCGGTTCTTTCCTCCGCACATAAAACCGAAGACGAAATCGGGTTTGCCATGAACCCCGAGTTCCTCCGGGAAGGACGGGCGATCGAGGACTTCCGGAACCCGGATCGTATTGTCATCGGCAGCAACCGGCCCCGGGCCGGGGACCGTGTGGCTGAAGTGTACCAGAAATTTTCCGCGCCGGTGGTCAGGACCGGCCTTGCCGCAGCCGAGATGATCAAGTACACCTCCAACGCGTTCCTTGCAACGAAGATCTCGTTCTCGAACGAGATTGGAAATATCTGCAAGGAGCTGGGCATCGATGTCTATGAAGTGATGAAAGGCGTTGGTCTCGACCAGCGTATCGGGCCGAAGTTCCTGGATGCCGGTGCAGGGTTTGGCGGGAGCTGTTTTCCCAAGGACGTCTCCTCACTTGCAGTACTTGCCGGCCGGGCCGGTATCGATCCAAAGATCCTTCGTGCGGTGCTTGAAGTAAACGAATTCCAGCCGTACCGCCTTGTCACGCTGCTCGAGAAGAAAGCCGGCAACCTTTC
>JBAZHD010000191.1:0-3726 GCA_041652515.1 Methanoregula sp. | reverse complement strand
AGATACTAGATTTATTACCTCAAACAATTAACATCGACAGTATCCATGGATCGGTTCGTCACATTCCGGGGGTATTCAGTTTCCCATACGGATATTGTCCGGATATTCGTCATTGTCTCGCTCTCTCTCTGTTGTATATTTATCACGGCGCTCTCCCTTGAACGGCAGATCGGAGCAGTCTATACCCAGCTCTTCTACTTCCCGATCATCTATGCCACGTACTTCTACCCGAAAAAAGGACTCTACCTTGCCGGGATCTGCGCGCTGGTCTTCGAAGTCCTCTCGTATTTCTATGTTTATCCCAATGCCGTGGACCTCATCTCCACCACCGGGCAGGCAATCCTGTTCATCCTTGTTGCCGTTGTCGTGGCCTACTTCACCGAGAAAGTGAACACGAGCGAGGCACGCTACCGGAGCATCTTCGAGTCCTCGCTCATGGGCATCATCCTCTTTGACCAGAACACCTTTGCGATCCGCATGACCAACGGGTGCGCGGAACAGATGCTCGGGTATACCGAAGAGGAACTCCGCAGCCTGAACTTCTCCGCGCTCTTCTCTACCCCTGAGGAACAGCGGGTCTTTTACGAGCGCCTCGGATCGAATGCGGATATTTCCAATTTCGAGACCCGGTTCCTGACAAAGTCCCATGAATCGTTCTGGGTCGCGCTCTCGTGGCGGCGGATCACCGAGAACATGGTGAGCACGTCCATCATCGACATCAACAGCCGGAAGCTGGCCGAACAGGCAGCGGACGAGAACTCTGCCCAGTACAAGCAGGTGACCGAGAACTCACCGTCCAGTATCGTCATCCTGCGTGACGAGAAGATCGTGTATACGAACCCGGCATTCACCAAGTTCTCCGGCTATTCCCCGGCCGACCTCCAGGGCAAAGACCTCCTGACCCTTGTTCACGAAGACGACCGGGCGGAGTTCTTCAAGTTCATCTCGGCCGGCACCGGGAAGACCGACCTTCCCGAGATCCGCGACTGCCGGTTCATCACGAAAAGCGGTGACGTGCGGCTGTCTGCCCTCTTCTTTACCCGGATTGTCCGGCAGGGCACCCCGGCCCTTTTGATCAACCTCGTGGATATCACCGAGCGGGAAAAACTCAAGGAAAAGATCCTGAAGGACACCGAGCTGCGCCACGGCATGATCTCCACGGTTGCCCACGAGCTCCGCACGCCCCTCCAGCCCATCATGGGCTACCTGAACCTCCTCACGCAGGACCCCAAGACGTACGGGGTTACGGATGAGACAAAGGCGATCCTTGACCGGTGCGCCAAGAGCGTTGACCGGGAGAGCCAGATCATCAACCAGATGCTCGAACTCTCGGTGCTCGATGCCGGGAAGATCCCGGTCGCCTATACGAAGTTACAGGTGAGGGATCTCTTAATGACCATTGTCGATACCGGGGGGTACGCGGCGAAAGCCGACCTTGTACTCGATGCCCCGGCAGATACGATTATGGAAGCTGACGAGAACAAGTTGTCCATTGTCATCGATTCCATGCTCTCCAATGCCGTCAACTATTCCAAGCCCCCGCGGAAGATCCGGGTTGCCTACCAGTTCTCGAACGCGGAACAGATGCACCGGATATCGATCCAGGATAACGGTGTCGGGATCACCAACTCGCAGCTTGACGAGATCTTCGAGCCGTTTACCCCGCCGGGCGGCGGCAGCACAGCAAAGAAACCCGACCGGGTCGGGCTCTCGCTCTCCATTGCCAAAAAATATGTGCAGATGCACGGCGGGTACATCAGCGTTGATTCCATCGTGAACCTCGGCAGCACGTTCACGATCCATATTCCGAAGACCCCAACAACCCCCGCGGAGACCCGACCATGACAAGAAAAATCCTTGTAGTAGAAGACGATGAACCGATCCTTGACCTGATGGACCTGCTGATCCGCAGGCTCGGCTACGAACCGGTCCTTATCCCGAATGGTCCGGATGCGCTTGTTTATGCCCGCAACGAACCCCCGGCACTGATCCTGCTCGACATCATGATGACGCCGATCAATGGCTGGGAATTTCTGGAAAAACTCCGCTCCGAATCGGCGCTCAAAAAGATCCCGGTCATCATCTTCTCCGCATCGCCGTCTGTTGAAGAGAAGATGGCCACAATGAACGATCCACTTCTCGGAGTACTTCATAAGCCGGTCTCGCTCACCGAGCTCAAGGCCGGCATTGACCGGTATATCGGGCAACCGTAACAACCTGAAGTATAATATCATTACCATTTATCAGGATTGAACGATGATGGAGATAGTAAGGCAAGTTTTGCTTCCTGCCTTTCCCGGATGACTGCTTCATGATCCCGATCCTCTATGTTGATGACGAATCAACCCTGCTGGAAGTCACGAAAATCTCCATGGAACTGAGCGGGGAATTTTCTGTCGATACCTGCATTTCCGCAGGAGAGGCACTCCCCCGGCTTGAGACCACATCGTACGAAGCGGTGATTGCCGATTACCAGATGCCTGGGATGGACGGTCTGGAATTCCTAAAAGCCCTCCGCGAAAAATACCCGCTCCTTCCGTTCATCCTCTTTACCGGCAAAGGGCGGGAAGAAGTGGCCATCGAGGCGCTGAACTCCGGCGCAGATTTCTACCTCCAGAAAGGCGGCGATCCAAAGAGCCAGTTCGCGGAGTTAAAAAACAAGATCCTGCAGCTTGTACGGAGACGGGCCGCGGAGAATGCGCTGGAAGAATCAAAGGAAAAATACCGGGACCTTGTCGAGAACATCAATGATGTACTATACATCATCGATACCATGGGAAACGTCACGTACATCAGCCCGATGGTCAGCCAGTTCGGGTATGCTGCCGGGGATGTGACGGGAAGACCCGTAATGGACTTCATCGTACCGGAGGACCGGTTCGATATGGAGGCACGTCTCGCTGCGATCCGGGATGGCCGGGCTGAACCTTTCACGTTCCGGATCCGGTCGAATGAAGGCAGTATCCGCTGGGTCCGGGGCTCCAGCCGCCCGATCCTTGAGAACGGGGAGTTTGCCGGGATCCGGGGCATCATGACCGATGTCACCCCCCAAAAAGAAATGGAGGTTGCCCTCAGGGCAAGCGAAGGACATTACCGGGGCATCTATGACAATGCACCGATGGGGATCTTCCACTCGACCCTGGAAGGGGAGCTACTCGACGCGAACCCGGCCTTTGCATGGATGTTTGGCTTTGATTCGCCGGAAGATATTGTCGGGGCAGTGAACAGTCGGGGGGGTACAGGCACCATCTACGCGGATCCGGAAAACCGGGTGGCTTTTATCAGCCAGGTCCGGGAGACTGCGGGATGGCAGAACAGTGAGAACCGGTTCCGCAAAAAAGACGGGAGCGAGTTTATCGGCACCCTCACATACCGCCTGTTTAAGAATCCTGCCGGTACGCCGGAACTCGAGGGTTTCATCGTTGAGGTCACCGAAAGCAGGAAAGCACAGGCAAGGGTTGCAGCGAGTGAGCGGCGGTACCATAACGTCTTTGACTCGGCAGGCGATGCCCTGCTGGTTATCGACAGGGATACCGATGAGATTCTTGATGCAAACCGTGCTGCACTTGCCCTCTACCAGTACTCTCCCGACGAATTCCGCTGCCTGATGTATGCCGACCTTCCTGCCGGTCGTCCTGTACCGGAAGGGAGTGCCGGTACGCCCGGGGGATTCATCCCGGCATTAACCCACCGGAAAAAAGACGGGACCATTTTTCCGGTTGAAGT
>JBAZHD010000190.1:0-3834 GCA_041652515.1 Methanoregula sp. | reverse complement strand
GACATTTTTGTCCCTGTCTTTCTGACATTTTTGTCCCTGTTCCCTATTTATCTCCGGGAGGTCTTTTTTAGCTGGAGAACGGTGAAAGAATGCTGTACAGGAAATTCCCACGGTGCAGGCACGATCTCTCTATCCTCGGTTTCGGCTGCATGCGCCTGCCGCCCGAAGCGGGTCAGCAGGCCGGAGGAAAGATCGATGTGCCCGAGGCAACCCGTATGATCCGCGCCGCCATTGACGGCGGGGTCAATTATATCGATACGGCTTACCCGTACCACAACGGGGAGAGCGAAGTTGTCGTCGGGAAAGCGCTTGGCGAAGGGTACCGCGACCGGGTATTTCTCGCCACCAAGCTCCCGAGCTGGCTTGTCGCCAGCCGGGAGGACATGGACCGGTACCTGGACGAACAGCTTGCAAAGCTCGCCACGGACCATATCGATTTCTATCTCCTCCACGGCCTTGGCGGCGAAACGTGGGAGAACCTTTCCAGGCTCGGCGTCCTCGAATTCCTTGACAGTGCCCGGGCGGACGGCCGGATCCGGTATCCCGCGTTCTCCTTCCACGACTCGTTCCCGGTCTTTAAGGAGATCGTCGATGCCTACGAGTGGACCTTTGCCCAGGTCCAGTACAATTACATGGACGAACAGTTCCAGGCTGGCACGCAGGGGCTGAAGTACGCAGCGGAACGGGGCCTTGGTATCGTTGTCATGGAACCGCTCCGGGGCGGTCTCCTTTCAGGAGACGTCCCTGCAATCCACGGGCATCTCCAGAGCGCCCCGGTCCGGCGCACCCCGTCAGAATGGGGACTCCGCTGGGTCTGGAACCACCCGGAAGTCACGGTCGTGCTCTCCGGTATGTCGGCAATGGAGCAGGTCAGCGAGAACCTTGCCTGTGCAGCGCAGGGCCTGCCAAATTCGCTCTCTCCCGGAGAGCTTGCCGTTGTCGAAACAATGCGGGAAACGTTTGCCTCCCGGGTGAAGATCCCGTGCACCGGCTGCCGCTACTGCATGCCGTGCCCGAACAGCGTGGATATCCCTTCATGCTTCATGTATTACAACCAGGCGTACACCTACGATGCAAAGGAGAAAGCGGCGGGCGTGTACCTGTGGGCCCTCAACGGTTCGTTTTCCGGGGGAATACCGGGGTTTGCCTCCTGTTGTGTCCAGTGCGGGGAGTGCGAGGATAAATGTCCGCAGGGTCTTCCCATACGGGAATACCTGCATGACGTTGGTGAATTTTTCGGGAAGTAACAAATTTGAGGTGCTACAATGCCGGTAATTACAATTGATCTTTGGGCGGTAAGCCCGGAAACAAAAGCAGAACTGATCGAGAAACTGACAAAAACCGCGTCGGAGATCACAAAACTTCCGCCGCCCGCATTTTTTGTATATGTCCGGGAGTATCCGCTTGACGCTATCGGCGTTGGCGGAACCCCGCTCTCACAACAGAAATTACCTCCGGGGGCGCCGGCCAGATAAAAATCCCGTGTCCCAATTTCTCAAGGTTATTGAAAAAGCAAAAGAATCGTGCAAAACTGCAAACAACCCGTTTTTAGATCATTTTGTTGACACCAACAAATCGATACCAGTTCCCAAAGAGGGTGACGGATAATTGAAGGTCTCCTCATTACCCGTTAGGCATGGGATCTCCGTACCCGGAATGGCGATCCCCGCAAGGAAGAGATCGCGTTTGCCCGGAGGTTTTTTGAGGTCCGGACTTGGAAGCAGGAGATCATTGAAGACCATATCCGGCTTGCTGAATGGCTGAAGGCAAGAAAACACCTGAAGGATTCAGAAAAAGATCGCAGGTCGTGCAGGGAAAATTTCTCCGCAGCCGCATGACGGTAAATAAGAGAGGAGAGATCTGCCGGGATTCCCTTATGCCGGAATTTATTCTCAACGGCGGCCGGGGCGATGCCTGATGATGGTGGTGGGCGAGCGGGAATCGCTCAGCGATCATGGCGGGCGGCGGAGGGCTGCAGGAGTTAGGTGGAGCATTTCCCGTGGCGCTGTAATCTGCTGCGGTTTTAGGAAGCGGGGGTCAGGGGCGGGGGGGAGGGTGGGGCCGGTGAAAGGGGGAGCGGTTTTGAGGAGCGTGACAGATTTTAAAAAAAATCCGGAATAACCTGAACCGGTAATTATTTCTCTAAGATAACTTCCGGATCTGTACCTCATTTGTGACCGCCGACTGCGGGGTAAGGGCGACTGCCAGCACAACAAACGAGAGCCCCGCCACCATCATCTTCATACCGATATCTGCATACGACCATATCCCGATGCCAAAAATGATTGGAGATATCCCGCAAAAGACTGCAATCGCACTTCGGAACGAGTCAAAAATGTATAGTCCTCAAACACCGGGGGGATGTGTTCCTGAATCGGGAATAATTATTTTGAAATGAGTTCCGGATTACACTTTCACCCGGTGCCCTCACTGTATTGATATCCCGGAGTTGTGACTGGTATGCATGGACGACAAGCGATACTCAAACCCGATAACATACTGGTGCTATGCAAAAGAACCGGGGAAAGAATTCACCTGCCAGCCACCGGTATCCTGCAAAAAAGAAGCCTGCGATCGGTACCGTGCTGAATACCCGTACTGCATCCAGATGGAACGGAGGGAGAAGCATGGGTTTGTGATTCCATAACTGCCCGGGGCAGAGATCAATAAAAAAAAGGTATTGCCGTATCGGGAAAATCCCCGGCGGCGTCACATCCACAAGGATCATAGGGTTTTTAGTAATAAAAAGGGGAGGTGCCTGGATCCACGGCAACCATTTCCCGTGGCGCTGTAATCTGCTGCGGTTTGGGAGGTGGGGCTCGGAAGTGGAGGGGGTGCGGGCTAGGACCGGGGAAAGGAGGGGCGGGTTTGAGGGGAGCGATATTACGGGGTCTTGCGGGCCAGAACGAGGTCCAGCTGATCAAACCGCCTGAGGCATGCCACGTATTCCGCGACCATGTAATAATTGGTAAGGTCCTCGTCATCCAGGCCACGGAACGCGAATAGTTCATCCCAGAGCAGGCTGCTTCCCTCAACAATGAAGTAAGCGGAGTGGAGCTCCACACCGGTGATTATGGACATTCCCCGGTAGAATTCATCCTGGTTTTCATACAGGTGTTTTCCTGCCCCGGTATTTTCGATAACGAATCCCGCTGCCTCGGGAATTTTGCCGGCAGGCATTTTTCTGGCATTGCAATCGTTCAGGAGGACATTATCTGAAATAACCTCGTTTATGGAACGAGCGGGGAGTTCCCTCACGGGATATTTCCCGGTAAGATACGTGAGTATCTCGGGACCGGTTTTTTTATTGGGACGCAGCAGGGGACGATAGGTTGCAGCCGTATCCTTCCAATCCCGGATCATTTCCGGGGATATTTTCCGGGTTAACATATGCGTTAACCCATGTGCCGGATTAGTATTAAACGGATTTTGTACAATTCCCACTGCCCGGAACGGAGGCGATGCAATCAGGCAGGTCTATCGCATGTCCCGTGGCACTGTAATCCGCTGCGGTTTGGGGAGGCGGGGCATGCGGGCGGGTGAGGGTGCGGGACTTAGGCAATCTATTGCATGTTCCGTGGCGCTGTAATCTGCGGGGGTTTGGGGAGGCGGGGCTCAGCGGCAGTGGGGGTGCGGGACTTAGGCAATCGATCGCATGTCCCGTGGCGCTGTAATTCGCTGCGGTTTTGGGAGGCGGGCTCAGCGGCGGTGGGGGTGCGGGAGGGGCTGGATCTCTGGAGACACTTCTGTAAAAAAACAATGTCCGGTCATCCCGGGAAAATTCCCTCAAGAACCATATGCGGGAACGGAATATGTGTATAGGAGAATTCCGGA
>JBAZHD010000189.1:0-3840 GCA_041652515.1 Methanoregula sp. | reverse complement strand
GTAACTATTCAGATATCTCCAGACGAACGAACCGGCAGATCAAAATACTAAGCGTTCTCCAATAAACATAGATGGCAGTCAACCGTGAAGAGATTCTGGACTTATGCAGAACCAATCCGGAAGCCATAGCCGACATCATAGAACGACAGGATCGGATGATCACTCAGCTCACCGAGAAGATCGTACAACTGGAAGCCCGGATAACCGAGCTGGAGGCGCGACTGAACCAGAATAGTCGGAACAGCAGTCAACCGCCATCTATTGATGGATACCGGCGACCCCAGAGCCCACGGAAGAAGGGAGAGAAACCCCCCGGGGGGCAGAAGGGGCATAAAGGCCAGACTCTGGAGATGGTAGAAACTCCCGATAAAATCGAAGTACACTCGGTGCAGGTATGTAAGGGATGCGGAGCATCCCTTGAAGATGAAAAGCCGGTCAAGGTTGAGCGTCGCCAGGTGCATGATGCCGAGTTCAAGATCATTGTCACCGAACACCGTGCAGAGCACAAACAGTGTCCTCACTGTGGTCGGGTCAACCGGGCAGAATTTCCTTCGGAAATACAGTTCCCCGTCCAGTATGGCCGGAACCTCAAGGCTCTGATGGTTTATCTCTGCATTTACCAGCTCATTCCGTATGATCGAGTTCGTGAGACCTTCTCAGATATCTTCGGACGTTCCCTCAGCACCGGGACACTGGTTAATGCAGTTCAGGACTGCCACCAGAATCTTGCAGGAGTCGAAGGAAAAATAAAAGAACTCCTGATGAAGGCTGAGGTAATCCACGTTGATGAGACCGGAATGCGAGTCTTCGGTATCCGACAATGGTTGCACGTCGCAAGTACCGAAGTCCTCACGTGGTACGGGCACCATCGAAACCGGGGAAATCTGGCAACCGATGCCATGCAGATCCTTCCACGATTCAAAGGTACAATGGTTCATGATTTCTGGGCACCGTATTTCCGGTATCCGAGTCGTCATGCCCTGTGCAACGCTCACCTTCTTCGAGAGTTGAATGGTATCTCAGAGAATTATCATCAGACCTGGAGTGAAGAACTTCACGCTCTTATTCTCGAAATCAAGGGTGAAGTGGATTCTGTACCTGAACACTCGTGTTCTCTCATACCTCATAAGATAACAGATTTTGAAGGCAGATATTTCCGAATCATCGAAAATGGATTGAACGAGATTCCGATCCCGCCGAACTCGGATTTCCCCGGGAAGCGCGGTCGAAAGAAACAGTCAAAAGCGAAAAACCTGATTGACCGCTGTATATTATTCAAACGTGAGATCTTGTCATTCATGTATAATTTCTCAATTCCCTTTTCGAATAATCTGGCTGAAAGAGATATCAGGATGGTCAAACTCCAGCAGAAAATTTCCGGGACTTTCCGAAGTGAGGACGGGGCTACCGCATTTTGCAGGATCCGGGGATATCTCTCAACCGTTAAGAAAAATGACCGGCCGGTTCTCGCATCGCTCGTTGGTGCTTTTCAGGGAAATCCATTCACACCTACTTGTGCTCACAGGGCCGGCTGAATAGTTACAAAGAGAATTTAATATCGGCAGGGAAAACCGCGGGAGGGTGTAAAAAATGGCAGAGGTGCCGCGTTGCCCGGCGGGAAATACGGCACTGCCCTTCCGGTCGTGCATCAGGCAAGCAGCGTGAGGAAGAGCAGCAGATACAAAACGATCGAAACCGCGGGGATGACCCGGAACGACCACCGGTTGACCCGGTCGACCATCGCCGTGTTCTTCGCATCGTTGTACCAGATGATGAGGATCCCCGATATCAGGACCATGACCAGCGTTCCGTACGTGATGATCATAAAATAATCGAGGAAGGTCGCGTACTCGACCAGCGGCATGGAATCGGCGATGCGCCAGTGGATGAGCACGGCCGCGAGGAACATCGAAGCGTTCAGGCCGAGCCGGGAGGTCACTTTCATCAGCAGCGACGAGAGCGAGACGATGACGATGAGCATGATCGGCAGGAAGAACTTCAGGAATGTCGAGAGCGAGTCCCGCGTGATGTCGTACGAGAAGACCGCGCGGGAGTAGGGAATGTCCTCGCCTCCGTAGGTATGATTTATCACATCCGCGTTATCCTTTTCAAACTGCCAGCCGGGGAGGCTTGCAAAAGGATCAAGGCCGGTCGAGTCCTTGTCGATGACAAGGATCATATCGCTTACGTTGCTGAGCCGCGGTTCAACGATGATGGGGAGCGTATGCCGGTCGAACGGGAAACGGTGGAAGTCGGGATCGGTATCAAGGGTTGCAAAGACCCGGAAATACTTCCTTGTCGGCGTATCGGTAAGGAGCCCGACCGTGTCCGCATGCCCGTTCATCATCTCGAAATCCGTGGTATTCACCGGCCGGTCGGAGGTCAGGGTCACGTAAAAACTGGTCTCAAAGTTCCCGTCCCGGGCATTATAATTGGAAAAATCCAGGACGTAGGTCCCGATATGGACGATCTGCGGACCTGCGGATGTGCCGGGTGCCGGGGAGTCGGTCACAATGGCAGGATCTGCGTTGCCGGAAGAAACGAAGCCGGTACTGTTGAACCGGCCATCAGACGGGTCCGGTACCGCAGCAGCAGATGCGACGATAATGCAGCCCACGGCAAGGATGACGAGGAGCAGGAACCGGCCGGTGCAATGCGTTCTTCCGTTCGCGGCACCTGCATGCAGATGCGGTCCCGCCTGTCCTTTCGCTACGGGGATGGTCTCGTCCTCCGACAAAGAATGGTTCTGTCCCGTAATATGTATTCCGTTCTGCATGCATTTTGCCCGGAAGTGCCGTGCCGGGATCACTGTTCGGGCCGGCAGACCGGTTTGTTCCGGCCCCGCCCTGCAGTGTCCGGCCGGGTCCGGTATTTTTACGCAGGAACCTCCAAAGATACCGGGAGGAAGTGTCAGGCCATGCCCCTGGTGAAAATTTCATTGCGGAAAGGAAGAAGTCCCGGGTACAAACGGGCACTGCTGGATGGAATCCATTCAGCCCTGGTCGGGGCTTTTAAAATTCCGGACTCTGACCGGAACCAGCAGCTGTTTGAACTGGATCCGGATCATTTCGAGATCGCATCAACAAAGAGCGACCAGTTTGTTGTCATCGAGATCATCGTGTTCCCGGGCCGGAGTCCTGAGGCAAAGAAAAACCTCTATGCTGCGATCGTGAAAAACCTTGAAGAATCTCCGGGAATTCCCGGAAACGACGTGGTCATTGTGCTCCATGAGCCCCCTATGGAGAACTGGGGGATCCGCGGTGGCAGGCCGGCGAGCGAGGTTGACGTGGGTTTCAGGATCGATGTATAATTTTTTTTTTGGATCTATCGTGTTCATGTGAATGAGGTATGTAGGGGTCGGACGGTGTACTTTCCGATTCCCTGTGGGATGACCTGCCCCGGATATTCACGTCATAATTTTTATGGTCTGCCGGGCCCCTCATGATCCCGTTTTTCCAGAGTACACCGCCCGACCCCCCCAAACCTTTTCAGTTTTTAGCCGTTTGTTTTTGAATAATTTTGAACGGTTTTACGACGTGAAATGAAAGAGAGGGGCGGGGCCGGAGTGCATCGGGATGCGAGGGGGGGTCGGGCGGTGTACTTTGGTTGGGAGGCCGGGTCCCCGGGGGATCCCAGTCCGTTGAGGGTCTGCATCTCCGTCGGAGACCCCCTGCCTCGCCCTGTCAGACACACGTCCCCTCTGTGGTTCTCCGACGTAAAAATGATGGTCCGGAACTTCCTTTGCCACGTCCGGTAACTCATGGCAAAACCTATTCTCGAACAGAACGCGGATACGGGCGTCTTTTTGCTGGGTGATTTTTGGCGGGATCCTGCACTTAG
>JBAZHD010000188.1:0-3847 GCA_041652515.1 Methanoregula sp. | reverse complement strand
ACGATGTTTGACGGTTGTAGAGATAAGAGATTTTTCTGCGAGCCAGGCTAATACGATATTCCTGACAATATCGGCATCACCCTCGCCAAATTCCCCTCTTAACTGTGAAATCAACTCCCATTGACCGGGAGTGAAAACTACCTGGACTCGTTTTTTATCATTCATTTGTGTCTCCTCAAACACATTTGAAACACATATTGAAGACAATAAGAAATAAAGGTGTTGATTTGTTTGTACGATTCTTAAAGAACCCCTCATACTTTTCCTCTAGGAGGACACATTGAGAGTCATATCCGGGATCTTCTTTCTGTACAGTTCATACGAAGAACTTTTCCGGAAAATTGGGTCAATGTGACACACGTGACAAAACTATCAGGAAGGACTCAGGTGACCGGCTCTTCCTCCTGACACCGCAGCAGCATCGCCCGGAACTTCACAGGGGGATCAGCCCGGATGAGAGCCGGATCAATGGTATCGGAATCTGCTCATAGGAGTCGAACCGTCCGGTCACGGTAATGCGGTACCAGCACCGGTTCCGGGCACCGTCCTTCATCACCTCCCGGTAAAATCGTCCGCGTCTCAGGGGGTCTGGGAAATTTTCCCCGGTCTGCCTGCACATTTTCTCTAGGATCTGACTGAACTCAGCAACCTCGGCAGGAATCTCCAGATCGCGGACGATCGGTTCATAGATAAAATCAACCCCGGGTTTGTTGCCTTCCTGCACGATCCGGGCATGGAGATCGATGCCCCCGATAAGATATTCGTCGCCTTCCCCCAGTTACTTTGCCTCTTCTCCGGTCGCTTCATCGTTTTCTGATCTCTCGATTATTGTCATTCGCTAAACCTCCGGTAGTTGTTGTGTGTATTGGTCTCCTATACAATTCCCCTCCGGAACCGTCCGGAAATTCCGGGCAAAAGGACAAAATTATCATCATTTCCGGGATCTTTTTTCTTGTACAATTCTCATGAAGTACTTCCCGGAAACAGGGTCTTTTTTGTCCTTTTGTCCAAATGAAATCATGCGATTCCTGATTAGATGCCGGGAAGGGACACCTGCCCTAATAGTTGGTTCTCAGCCGCAATCCGCTCTTCCTCATTCTTCATCCGGATTCCGGACCAGAACCGGTCATATCCGGATTTACCGTCATCAACAACTCCATGCTCCCGAAGTGCAACCCAGAGTTTGGTTGAGGAAATTCTCCGGTGCACACCTTCTTCTTCGCACCATTTCTCAAACATCTCTTTGATCGCATGTCTTGACATTTTCATCCCAACCTCAAACATACACTCCGTCGCCAGAAACAAACCCACGACATCACTCGCCGTCCGCAAATTAGCCGTTGCATGAGAAACCCTCCAAGGCATTACCAGCCGGTTCCCATTCACATAATGCCGTATAAGCCCGCGAGACACCAGTTCAGGATCCTGGGATGTATCCGGGTTTCGATGATACGAACCGGGAGTACCGGAGTTACCTCAGGGTATCGTCGGAAGAACGGGCAGCATGCCCGGCGGATGAACAGCGCTTCTTTACCTGATGCATAGATGAGGATTCTGTCTCGTATCGTGCGGTGTCTCGCTCTATGGCGACACGATTGATACTGTCGATGACCGTATGGCAGTCAAACCGGAGCACATCGCACGAACGACCCGTGAACACTCTCACCTCCATTTTTTTGCATGTGTCTGGCTCCAGCGTCCATGACACAGATTAATTAGCCCGGAACACGAACGTAATAGGCGTTGTTGTGGGCTTGTGGCTTAGCCTGGACATAGCGCCGGGCTTCTAACCCGGATGTCGGGGGTTCGAATCCCCCCAAGCCCGTCTCCTGCTTTTTTATGCCGGGTTCGGTAAAGACAGATGGTAGTGACGAACACCGGATGTGCTGCATATCCTGCTGTAGCATCAGCGGTCCCCTGCTATCAATGGGAACTATCCTAAAAATACCCTGCCAGACAATGAAAACACAACATTTATCCCATATGTGAAAAAATTACAAATTATGACAATGAGAACTGTTTTTTTCACGCTCATCCTTCTCACAGCAATTGCTTTCTGCTGCGGGTGCACCGGAACGCAGAATTCCTCCCCACAGCAGGGGGGTGGGCAGGATATCGTTGTCGGCGCCCTGCTCCCGCTGACGGGTGATACTTCTGAAACAGGGCAGGCCAGCAACGCTTCCCTTGCGGTAGCAGCAGAGGACATCAACGCCTATTTTGCCTCGATCGGCTCGGACCACCGCGTGAAGCTGGTTATCGAGGACACGGCAACCGACCCCGCCATTGCGCTGGAGAAATTGAAGCTGCTTGACAGGCAGGGGATCAGGCTCGTCATTGGCCCCGAATCCAGCGCCGAAGTTGACGCGGTCCGCACGTATGCAGACGGGCAGGGGATCGTCATCATCAGCACCATGAGCACGGTACCGTCACTAGCTCTCCAGGGCGACACCATCTTCCGGTTCGTGCCACCGGACACCCTGCAGGCCGATGCAATGGCATATTTCCTGCAGGATAACAAGATATCCGCTGTCGTGCCGGTCTGGCGCAACGACATCTGGGGCAACGAGCTCCGGAACCTGACCGCGAAGGCATTTACGACCCGTGGCGGGACCGTTCGGGACGGGGTTAGTTACCAGCCGGATACGGAGAATTATTCTGCCACTGTTGAAGCCCTTGATCGTGAAGTAGGGCAGGCCATAACAGTTCACGGAAAGGAGAAAACTGCTGTCTATGCTGTCACCTACAGCGAAGTGGTGCCGATCATGGCTGCAGCTGCAAAGACAAAGAACCTCTCAGAGGTCCGTTGGTACGGCAGCGACAGCAACGTCCTCATCGGATCCTTGTTGACAGCCGGGGATGCCACCCGGTTTGCGGCACAGGCAAACTTCACCGGGCCGACATTTGGGAACACCATCATCGGTCTTAAGGAGACAGCCACCTACGGAAAGATCCGGGACCGGCTGGGCCGGCAGCCCAACGGCTATAGCCTGGCGTCATATGATGCGCTCTGGGTTGCCACCATCACCAGCACACAGGCAACAGGTACAATGGATAAACAGGAACTGAAGAACGCAGTTGCAGGGATTGCGGCGGTATTCACCGGACCGTTCACCGGACCACTGGACCTTGATGCGGCCGGGGACCGGTCCTCGGCACACTATGGTTTCTGGTCGGTGAAAGATGACGGGAACACGTACCGGTGGGCACCGGTGGCCCAGTATGATCTCTGGGTTGGGGTGGCAAAACCAAATATTACGAAGATCAGCAGCTGAAAAACCGGCATTTTTATCCCGGTCTCCCTTTTTCACCCCTGCAGGTTAGGTATGATGAGTCGGATCGTCCGGAAGATTACCTGTCCGGGTGCGATACGGAAAAACGGGAATGCATGTGACTGCACCTGACAGGGTGAAGTGACGGGTAAAAGAGAGATGATTATATCTGGCCCTGCTCGTCAGGACCCACGCCGTCCAGGGGCTTCTGGAGAATCTGCACATCAAGGATATCATGCTGGCGTTGCGCCAGCTTCTTTGCCTTGAAGATATTCTTCCCATCCTTGCCGATGGCGATACCCCGGTCTTCATCCTTGACCTCAACCTGCACCATCTGGGCACCCGGTTCACCGTCAAACGTGAGCGAGGTCACCTGTGCGGGCAGAAAACAGTTCTTGATGAACTGCTCAGGGTTGCTGTTATATTCGACAACCTCAATCTTCTTGCCCATCGCTTCAGAGGCTTTTTTGATCGAGACGCCTTTCTTACCGATAGCAAGTCCCATATCTCCCGGATTGACAACGAAGATGAGCCGGTTGTTGCGTTCATCAACAACACAGTCCCGGCTCCCGGCACCC
>JBAZHD010000187.1:0-3849 GCA_041652515.1 Methanoregula sp. | reverse complement strand
CTGCCGGCCGGAAGACCAGATATTTTCAGCCGACTGGACTTCCACATCACGGGTATTGTTCAGGTAATTCAGGTAAAACGTGTTGGAGCGCGAACTACGATCAATATCAATGCCAAGGGAATTGTTGATAATGGTATTACCTGAGAAAATGTTGCTGATCGCTGATTTCAGGCCGATTCCCCGGGACATTCCCCTGACGGTAATTGCACGGACCTGGTTATTGTTCGATTTCACGAGGAGCCCCTGCCCGGCGTCCCCTGAAATGATCACGCCGTTCAGGGTAATCCCATCGGAAGCAAGGGTAATCCCGGCTTCGGATGCGTTGGAAGAAACGATCTCGGGAGGGTCGGTCGAATTAAGGGCACCAAAAACGATAGACCGGTTGATCTGGAGATTCTCGTAATACGTCCCTCCTGCAAGATAGATACTGTCTCCGTTAGCCGTTGTATTGATCAGGTCCTGGATCGAGCCGGCATTTCCCCTGCCATCATACGTGAACACCGTTGCAGAGACCGGGGATGCGAGAAGGAGCATAAGGAGAAGGAGCATAAAAAATAGGACATGCGCATTCGCCTTCGTCCCGCGTACCCGCAGGCCCGGTTTTACCCGATCCACCATCAGTATTCACTCATTTGAGATAAACAGGAATCGTGCAGCGTCTTCTCCCATGGCAAGGTCGATGATGTCGCCGTTTTTCAGGGGGATCTTGTGCATCGGAGAGATGAGTTGCGCGTTCACGTAAGTCCCTCCTGAGCTCCCCCGGTCTTCGATCTGCCACCCGGTTCCTGCCCGCGTAACAATGGCATGGGGCTTGGTGATCCGTGTCACCGCTACGTATTCGACCGGAAGTGCAATGTCCCCCCCGCCAGGTTTTGAAGGGGAATCCGGATCGGTCCTTCCAATCTGTATCCGGTCGGTTTTCAGGATAAACGTTTGTCCTGCCCCTTTTCCCTCGACGAGATGGAGTGCCGGAACATCCGCCCCTGACTCCCTGATAACAGCAGCACGCACCGATTCGAGCGTTCCCTGGATCTCGCCGTATCCCATGGGGATGTTGATTCGCGAGAATACCCCGAGGTTCTTGATCAGCATGCTGAGGCCCCCCTCGGCAAGGGAGAACTTCCAGACCGGGTGGATGCCTTTTACGGTCTCCCTCCCGAACCCGGCCTCCTTGCGGACCAGCCCGATATTGACCAGCTGGTCGATATGCTTTTTCGTGTTTGCGTAACTGGTATCGATGCGGGATGCAATCTCGCTGATCTCTTTTGGCTCTTTCTCGATTACCTTGAGTATTTTCAGGCGGACCGGGTTGGAGAGCACATCCAGGTATTCCGCCAGTTCCTGTAAAAAAGCTGGATCCGATGAGATGGAAACCGTCTGTTTTTCTGTCATTGGATAACACCCGGGTAAATTATTGCGATTACGGTGCATTGACCCTGCGCTTAATCATAATGTCACCGTCCCTGATAAAAATGGTTGGTATTCTCTGTGGCCTGGCTTTTTCCCCCCATTCCTCTCTTGCCCATCCGTGCACTGCACCGGTTGTTTTCACGATATATGATCCCTGCCGGTTCAATACATCCCCCCCTGGTATTATCCTCACACCAGCAGCGTATCATCAATATATCCGCCCGGGCCGGTAAAGGGAGATCCACACCTGCGACAAGGGGGATAGAGCGCTATGAACCACAACAATGGCAGACGGCAAATCGCCGGCACCGGAAATCCGGTTATGGGAGGTGTTCAGAGCCATGGCTCCTGAAAACCCGTGGTTCCTTATCACGCAGAACGAGATCCTCGACATACAGGCACAGCTGCGTCATCTCGAGGCGCGAATACCGGAATCCAGCTCGCAGCACATCGGGGAAATCTATTCAATTCTCATTGATGTGCGGGAACGGTTGTCATGACCCCGAAAGAAACGATGATGAAATACCGGGCGGAGATCCTGCTGGGTGCGATCCTCCTCCTGTCGGCATTCCTGAACCTGTGGAATATCTGGAACGGGGGCATCTCGAACACCTACTACGCGTCTGCCGTAAAGAGCGCTCTTGTGAACCCGGCCGCCGGGTTCTTCAACTCCCTTGACCCGGCCGGGTTCATCACGGTGGACAAACCGCCGGTCGGCATCTGGGTGCAGGCGCTCTTTGCCGCGGAGCTGGGATTTTCCGGGTGGACGATCATCCTCCCGCAGGCCCTTGCCGGTGTCGCTTCGGTGGCGCTCGTTTACTTCATCGTCTCCCGCCCGTTCGGGAAACCTGCCGGGCTCGTCGCGGCCTTCGCCCTCGCCGTGACTCCCATTTCAGTCGCGATCGCCCGGAACGGGACGATGGACATGCAGATGATCTTCATCATCCTGCTCGCCGTCTGGGCTGCGCTGAAGGCAGCGCGGGAGCGGTCGCTTCCCTGGCTCCTTGCTGCGGCCGTCCTCGTCGGGATTGGCTTCAACATCAAGATGATCCAGGCATTCATCGTGGTCCCTGCCATCCTGGCGGTCTATCTCCTGGGAGCAGCGGACCTCTCCTGGCAAAAACGGGTAATCCACCTCGGGATCGCGGTTGTCGTCCTCCTCGCGGTCTCCCTCTCGTGGGCCCTTGTCGTGGACAGTATCCCCGCGGACCAGCGCCCGTTCATCGGGGGCAGCGGGGACAACACGGTGATGGGCCTCATCGTCAACTACAACGGCGCCCACCGTCTCGGGATTGGGGAGAGCGGCGGAGGCCCCGGCAGCGTCGCTCCCGGTTCCTCAGCGGGAGGAATACCGGGCCGGGGATCGGTGAACCGTACGATGGCAGCGCCGGGCAGCGGGACCGGCTCATCGTTTGCGGGTCCGGATAATGGCGAGGGTATACCGGGCGGAATTTCCGGAATCCCAAACGATGACCGGGGTACTTCCGGCAGCAGTACCATGGCCCCGGCCGGTGGCATGGGGGGCGGCGGAGGATTCGGCGGGGGCAGGCCGGGGATCTTCCGGGTCTTCGCAAACGATCTTGCCGGCGATATTTCCTGGCTCCTCATCTTCGGCCTCATCGGGGCTTTCGCATGGGTGAGAAAACCCTGCACGATCTCTTTCCAGGGTATTGAGGAGGCAGAGTACCTTGGGGAAAAGGGACTTACCCTCATTACCATGCTGCTCTGGCTCGTCCCCGGCCTCCTGTACTTCAGCATCACCTCCGGGTTCTGGCACGACTACTATATTGCCACGATAGCTCCCCCGCTCGCAGCGCTCGTCGGGATCGGAGCGGCGGGCATGTACCGGGGGTATGTTTCCGGCAGCCGGGCAGGGTGGTTCCTGGTCATTGCTGTCCTCGTCACCGGTCTTATCCAGGCCTGGTTCCTTTCCGGCGTATCGGGTTTTGCCGGTTCGCTGGTCCCCCTCATCCTTATCGGGACCCTCGCCGGCGCCGGCATCCTTGTCCTGATGAAGGTAAGGAAGACTGAGATACTGGAGAACCACCGGTGGCATATCATCGCTGTCGTTATTGCCATCCTCTTCATCGCGCCGTTCGTCTGGTCCTGTACACTGCTCGCCACAAACAGCGGGAACCTGCCGTCAGCAGCCCTCTCGGGGGGCTCCCGGGGCGGTATGGGCGGGGGAGTGCCGGGCGGAAACATGCCCGGGGGATCTGGTTTTTCCGGCATGGCAGGCCCCGGGATCTCCGGTCCGGGCGGTAGTTCTTTCCCGGGTAATATCGGGCCGCAGCAGCCGGCCATGACGGGGAACGGAACGCGTCTCTCCGGCCGGAATACAACAGGCCGTTCCGGCGCGGGAACCGGCTCATCCGGTACAGGGGCCGCGGACGGTTTCATGGGCAACCCGACAACCGGCGCCTCTGCCATGAACGGTGG
>JBAZHD010000186.1:0-3924 GCA_041652515.1 Methanoregula sp. | reverse complement strand
GATGTACCGGCCGGTGAGCCGGGTCCCGAGTTCCCGGGAGATGAGTCTTGCGCTCGAACCGGTGAGAAAGACCTTGTAACCCTCGTCATGGATGCGGCGGATAAACCGTTCCCAGCCAGAAACATTCTGGATCTCATCGACAAAGAGGGTTTTTACCCCGGGCGATCTCTTCTCAAAGACAAGCATCAGTGCCGGAAAGTCCGCCACGGTAAAGTCCATGAGGCGGTCGTCATCGAAATTGACGTACACGTAATCGCTGTACAGGCCCGCGAGCTGGCGCAGGAGCGTGGACTTGCCGCACCTCCGGATCCCGGTGATCACGACAACCTCACCGGTCCGGGTGAGCGGCCCGGTCTCTATTGTACGGGGAATGCCCGGGTCACGGGATCGGAACCATTCTTTCTGCGAGAGAACCAGAACTTCGAGCTGTGATGCGGTGATCATATGCATTGCCAATGTAAGCTTTAATGCAATTATTTACATTACTAATGTATAAAATTTGTTTCACGGTGAAGAAAATTATACCTGACCGCATGTTTCCGCCAGCAGAAATTTTGGGCGGGATGGTAGCGGACGTGTCCCGTGCGAGTAGGGGATTGAAATCTGTGAACTATCCGGAGTACCCTAAAAGTTGGCATCGTGCCCGGTGGAGGACGAGACCCCCTCCCACCGGCTAATTTCGCCCCTTTTTCCCCACCGTTGACACCGTTTCACGTCGGAGAAACCACGAATCCGGACCGGTGTATTTAGCCGCGTTCTTTTGGCCGATCTCAGGGTCGCAAGGGCGATTGGATGTGGCAAAAATACCCCCTGCTGCAGGCCCGTTAATGGCCGTTATCTGGCATTGAAATCGGGCGTATTTCGGCAAACAGGGCATGATTTTGGGGTGTTTTCCACGCGAACTGGAACAGGGCGTTTTGCGGGGTTTTCCAGGGAGTGGTGGGATCCGAAATTGGGAATCCGGGGCTGTTTTGGGCTTGGTTGGGATAGGGTTTGCCAGGCCGGATCGGTGGAACCTGATTTTCGGGACCGGGTTTTAGGGCCCCCTCATACGTGTTACCTGACCCGTGACAGGTTAGATACCCGTGACGGGTCCGGTGAATTGGCCGGGTCAGCGACCTGTGACAGGTCCGGTAAAACGAGGAGGAAAATGCACTAATATATAGGGGGGATTTGGGGGGGGGCGACCGGGTAAAGGAGTGTTGAAACGGGGTCGGGGAAAAACCGTCACGAGACAGGAATATTTCAAGGGCGGGTTGCCGCAGAAAGTGCAACCGCCGGAGTATCAGTAAATATCCTTTTTTTCGAGATACCCCAAGACTTGAAATGAAAAAAATTATTCTTTCTGCATCTTTAGCAATCCCAAATTGCTCTCACATCTGGCAATGATCGCCCGGAGACTCTGCCCCTCCATTTCCTTGTAGATATTCTGAGGTAGCAGGATGTATTTCCAGATCTTGGGTTGCTGTATTGGAGGGATTGTTTTAATCTTATAGAACTCAAGACAACGATTTTCTGCTGCGATCGCTTTCTTTTTCACTTCTGTATCATTCATGGCGTCTTTTTCGGATTTTGTTTCAACAATCAACATGTATTCTTTTGTTCTTACAAGAAAATCGGGGTAATAGGGGACAAGATGACCGAGATTATTGATGTAGGGAATGGAAAATCCGTGGACATATTGATTTAATTTAACATAGGATTCTACAAACGAATCATTTTCCAACTGATCCACTGTGAATTGTTTTTCAAATCCACCTTTGGGAGGGAAATCAATGTTTGGATAGATGCATTTGCGTGTTGTTATTGATCGTTCCATCCTGACTTTCAAATTGGGATAATTGGATAATTGAGTCCAGTCTGCTTTAATTACGTCCTGAGATTTTACGGTCTGGAAAAATTTTGTCAGCTGGGTTCTGACATTAACTTTGATGAAATCAAAAAGCTGCTGATTCCGCAATCTTCTTACAAGTGTTTCATCATTAAAATCCATAATCCGATTGAAAAGACGTTCTGATATATAAGTGTCAAGAATTCCTACAATATCGGTTGAGTACCTGGAGATCCATTGGTTCCCCTTTCTTGTTCCAATAATTTCTTTTGTAAGATTTCGCAGGAATGTCTGATATGAAAAGTTTGTCTCTGTGAGTTTCCAATCTTGTTTAAATTTTGTATCCGGGTGATAATCTGTAATTATAATCTCAGTGGGTTCGATCTGATCGAGTGGGATTGCATATGCCGGCAATGCAGCCATATCGAAATATTTGAAATCAATTCTCTCTTCTGTCCGGTATGATATGTTCACCGGCCAGGCTATGTCATGTTGAGGAATCCGTGATGGATCAATTGAGACGAGAACACTTTTTGCATCAAGACTGAGTTCGATGGAACTTCCGCTTGCAATTAATGCTCCTGCTTCCGTCAGCTGGGAATATATCTCGTTATATTTCGGATGCTCAACGACAAAGAGGAGATCGTAGGAGTTTATGAGCTCCTGGCGATTCTGCAACCGGTGAAGATTCTCCACTTTGTCGTGATAGTATTCCATTTCAGGGAACATCTGGCGGATACCTCTGCCGATGATCTGTTCAGTTAACAGATCGGAGTCCGAGCGGCGAAGCACAACAAGGACGCAGACATTTCTTACATCGAAACCTTCACGGAGCATCAGAACGGAAACAATGACCCGCGTCGGATTATCCAGATCATCGCTAGTGAAGACCTGAGTCCGCAGTTTCTCGTAACTTTCTTCTGAAAGGTTGCTTTTTCGATCTTCATGGATCGTGACTACCTGTTCCCCCCGGGAGTCGTCGCCATAGGATCTCCCGTCGCAGTCTGTTTTTTGCTTGATATATTCTGCTATAAGATTCGCTTCTTCATTCTGATCCCCGATAACAAACATTACCGGTTTTTTCCTGATATTTAGCCGGACAAATTCCTTTTTGAGATTGTCGAGTTTGGCCAGTCCGACGTCCAGCATATGTTTCTGGGTTTCGGATAATTCGATCGGCTTTCCTGCTTCGTCCCGATGCCCGATTATATCCAACTCAGAAGGAGGAAGGTTTTCAATTTTTGCGGAAAGAAGACTGCTCTTCTCTATGAAAATCTGTTTGACAAGCATTTTCCGCATGGCTTCGACAAGACCGAAGTCATAGATGATATGCGGGAAATATTCCTTCTTCTTTCCTTTGATAACAAATGGCGTGGCGGTAAAATCATACTGTACAAAAACACTCCCGGGTTTTTTCCGGATCTCTTTTCCGAGAAGTTCAATGGATTCCTGCCAGCGTTTCTGTTCGGCATCGGTTGCATTATGGACATGATGGGCTTCATCGTTGATGATAACCAGATCGTCATTGAACGTCAGGAAGCTCATGAAACGCTCGACACGGAGGGAGACCGTATCGGACTTCATATCCAGACCGAGGTTTTGCGCGAGAGTTTCCTCCCGCTGTTTTGAGGTATCCATCAGCTGATGCCAGTTTGTGATCAGGAGGAATGGGCTCTCTGTCAGCGGAGCGCTCTCCTGAAGATCCTCTTTTGAAAAAATCTTGAGATTAAAATCATCCCGCCACGCATCCGGCATGAACAGGGGATTTCTGATATCGGCAGTAAGAGGCTGCCTTTTTCCCTCGGTTGTTTTTCTCCCGAGGAAAGAATCGAGAAGGCGCTCGTAGACAATGTTTCCCGGGGCACACAGCAGGAAGTGGGATGCAAACCGGGTGTCATTGTTCTTTACCCGGTTCCAGTACTGCCAGACAATGACTGCGGTAAGCACCCAGGTTTTACCGGTACCGGTTGCCATTTTTATTCCGAACCGGGGGTGTTCGATCTTTTCGATCCCTTTTTTCAGGTTTTCTTTTTCAAGGAGATCGGACGAGAAGGTTTCAAACAGTGTTTCAACAAGCGGGACTCCCAGTATCT
>JBAZHD010000185.1:0-3959 GCA_041652515.1 Methanoregula sp. | reverse complement strand
GATCCCTCGGACGTAATGCGGGGAATCTGGCTTTGGTCGGACACCAACACGCCCATCGAATTAGGATAGACTGATGAACACCATGGGCGGGAGTTCGGCTGGATCTGGTTGCATGTTAACCCCGGCATCCAGTGCGAAGCCCGTTAAGGGTCCGGCTCACTGCCGGCCCCGCCCATCCCCCTGCGTGCAGCAGGTCCATGCTCACACCTATTTCCTGCTGCATCCGGGGATATTCAAACACCGAGGCGGCTATGCTACCCATTCCGGTTCACTGTTCCGGATGGCCGCCGTCACCCGTTCGGCCGGCAGTATAGCCAGAATAAGCCACAGGTAACGCAGCATCACACACAGACCGGTACGAGTTCCAGCATTTAGCCCTCTCATCTCACATCAAGGGTGATAATTGCACGTCCTTCATGGGAAAGCCGGCCGGAACGGGAATCAACAGCAGCAAAACCACCGTAGCTCAGTCAGGCAGAGCATCTCCCCCGTTAATGTCGGAGGAGAAGGCCGCGGGTTCAAATCTCGCCGGAGGTATTCAATGACCATCTATACCCTTTGCGGTCATGAGCCGAACGAACCCGATTGCGGGTACTGCCTCGATACCTACGAGTGCAAACTGATGCGGGAAGCCATCTGCCAGGGCTGCATCCGGACCTGCTGCTCAGCGGAGTTCAAGCGCAAGCGGGTAGAGCAGGGCATGTGCCGGGGCCGGGAGCTGGTGGCTGCATGAACCCGGAAGTCTGCGAGCACCAGACCTGCACCGAGACCAGCGGTACTGATTGCCGCACAAGCGCCGGGGTTCCCGTGATGCTGCACCGGCACTATGCCTGTAGTACGTTCTACTGCCCGTATCCTGAGCGCATGTGTGGGGTAAGGATGCAGGTCCAGGATGAGATCACCCGGCTGCATGGGAAGGGGGAGTTCTGACCCTTGACCAAAAAGAAGGATCCGAAGGACCTGAAGCCGAGAGGACAGCCAACGAAGTACGATGAGAAGTACACCCCTCAGCTTGCCAAATGGATCTGCCGTGACAAGAATTTCAGTAAGGATGAAGATCTCGCGGAAGCATTGGGAGTCGCCGTTTCCACGCTGAATAACTGGAAAAAGGCACATCCTGAATTCTTGGAGGCCATAAAAACCGGAAAGGACCAGGTGGATCGGCAGGTGGAAGACGCCCTCCTGAAGACGTGCCTCGGATACGATTATGAGAAAGAGGAGCTGGAGGTCCATGTCACTGATCGGGGCGAGTACCAGAAGAAGAAGACAACCACCATGCATGTCAGCCCGGACCCGACCGCGATTATCTTCTGGTTGACCAACCGGAAGCGGGACACCTGGAAACGGAATGCGGTTGTTGAACTCGACTTCGAGAAAGGCAAGGCCGAGATCAACGAGCTCTTTGATAAAATGAAGAAGGAGGGCGGCATTGCTGCAACCGCTCACCGGTAAAGCCCTCCAATCTTATTGCGAGGCGGACGCCCGGCTGAATATCTGGGAGGGTAGCGTCAGCTCTTCCAAGACCGTTACGACGTTCTTTGCATGGGTGGATTTCGTTATCAATGGCCCGCCCGGGGAACTCGTGATGATCGGCAAGACCGAGCGGACCCTGAAGCGTAACGTCATCGATCCACTCATCACCATGTACGGCGCCCGGAACATAAGCACCGTTGGCATGGGTAAGGGAGAGATCCATATCTTCGGGCGCCGGGTGTATCTGGTCGGGGCCAACGATGAGCGGTCAGAGCAGAAGATACGCGGGGCCTCATTTGTCGGGGCGTATTGCGATGAGATCACCCTCTACCCGGAATCTTTCTGGATCATGCTGCTCTCCCGCCTGCGTTCACCCGGTGCGAGGCTTTACGGCACCACGAACCCGGATGGCCCGTTCCACTGGCTGAAAGTCAATTATCTGGATAAAGGGCTCGCTCACCTGAAGAAATGGCACTTCACGCTTGATGATAACCCGTACCTTGATCCTGAGTATGTCAAGGCACTCAAACAGGAATATACCGGGATCTGGTATAAGCGGTTCATTCTCGGCCTCTGGTGCATCGCTCAGGGCGCTGTTTACGATATGTGGGATGAGGCCCGGCACGTCATCAAGGAACTGCCGGCAGAGGGTTTCGACTGGTTTTACACTGTCATCGACTACGGGACCGCGAACCCCTGCGCTTTTCTCTATAACGGCGTGAAAGACGGGAAAGTAACCTGCATCAAAGAATGGTATTACGACGGCAGGAACTCGCAGAGACAAAAGACGGACATGGATATCTATTACGATCTCCATGCGTTCCTGCGAGGTATTCAGAACCGGTACACTATCCTCGATCCCTCTGCCCTCTCCCTGAAAACACAGCTCAGGAAAGAAGAGGTTTGCCGGGAATGCAGGGGAACCGGCAAGATCAACGGCGATAAATGCGAGGCGTGCGGCGGGAAAGGAAAACTGGCAGCGTTCACCAACCTGAAGGACTGCGACAATTCTGTTTTAGACGGCATCCGGACCCTCTCATCATTCTTGCAGAACGGGCGGTATCAGGTCCATGAGTCCTGCAAGAATCACCGGATGGAGTTTGGAGCGTACACATGGAATCCGAAAGCACAGGCACGAGGCGAGGATGAACCGATGAAAGTTAACGATCACACGATGGACGGCGCCCGGTATGGCGTGCAAACGTTGTTTGGGAAAGCAGCCGGCAAGGTCCGGGCAACAGGCCGGACTATTGGAGGAAGGACATGAGAATCACAGCATTTGGCAGGACGTTGAGCCTGCTGGAAGGCCCGACCGAGAAAGCACTCACCCGGGCTAAGGCATGGGATATGAAAACCGGGCTGGATCTCACCCAGGATCCGAACCGCACCTTTCAGCGTATGAGAGGGTTCCGGAACATCTACCTGCAAGGCGGGTATGTGGCGGAAGGCATCGACCTGTTCCCGATCTATGCAATCGGCGGGGGGTATGAGCTGGAAATTGACGAGGAGATCTCCAAGAAGATGGGCGGGCAACCTCCGGCAGAAGACGATCCGGAAGGCGAGCAGAAAAGCCCCGATCAGAAATACGGAGAAAAGGAGAAGCAGCTCGTTCAGGAGTTCCTCGACCGGATCAACTTCTTCGATGTTCAGTGGCAGCTCTCTGTTGATGCGGAGGTTGTCCGGGACGGCATCGCGGAGATCGTTTATGGTCGGGGAGAAGCCGGATCCATCCCCGTAAACGTAATCCCCCGCCCCGCTGAGTGCTTCGAGTTCAAGACCAACACCACCGGCGCGATCACCTCTTACGATCAGATGTTTGACAACCGGGGCAACAGCATCACGAAAGTATCGCTGGAGCCAAGGCAGGTCCTGCACTATCAGTACCTGAGCCGGCCCGATTCACCGTACGGCATATCCCTCATTGAGCGCACGGTGCACGATATCCACCGGGACACCCGGGTAGCAGAAGCCATCAGCGCGGGGATCTGCCTTCACGGGACCCCGAAATGGCACGTCAAGGCCAACAGCACTCAGGCCGACCGCATCCCACTCACTGATGACGAGTTTGCGGATCTGGAAGACCAGTTCAAGAACTTCAATGCAAAGGACCAGTTCGTGACGGAGGGCGATGTCGTGGTTCAGGCCCTGGATACTGCAGGGGTGCAGAACGTGCAGATGTATTCCGATGTCTCAATGACCCGCGTGTTTGCAGGTCAGGGTGTACCCGGGGAACTGCTCGGAGTCCGGCAGGGCACCACCGATGCAACCGCAGTCAGCCGGATCGGGGCGTTCCTGAAGAAAATCAAGATCGTCCAGCGGGATATCGAAAGCCTGTGGAACCTTGGAATCATCGACAAGATCACCGGGAAGCCCGGCCTCATCAAACTGAAACTCACGGACGCCAACCCGGAGGACTTTGTGCAGATATCCACCGCGATCGCAGCACTCCGACAGGGGCAGAGCCCGGAGAAGGTTGCACCGTGGCA
>JBAZHD010000184.1:0-3977 GCA_041652515.1 Methanoregula sp. | reverse complement strand
CGCCCAGTCTTTCAGGGACGCGAGGATCGGGATGACGGTCTTGCCCCGCTCCGTCAGGGCATACTCGACGCGGGGGGGCATGTTGGGATACTCCGTGCGGGTGACCAGGCGATCTGCTTCAAGGGCCCTGAGCTGGCGGGTGAGCATTTTCTGGGAGATCGCCGGCAGCTTTTCCTGGATTGCCCCGAAACGGAGCGGGGCGTCTTTGATCTTCCAGAGAATATGCGGTTTCCATTTCCCGCCGATTACGTCCATTGCCGCCTCAATCGAACAGACGTACATCCGTTTTTTTGTCATATACCGGTATTCCGGGCGCCGATACATTAACGGTTGCGTTTTGTTTTTTCCCGGCCGGGTTTTTTTAGGAAGGGTAACGGTGTATCTCTGCAATCCTCCGCTCCCGTGAACGCTCTGCGATCTTTCCGCCCGCCCCGCTCTTCAAATGCATGCGTGGCTATGAGCATTGTGATCACAACGCTCTTGCCGCCCACATCCCCCGCCCGGATCTCCCTCCCTACCCGCCGCGGATACGCCACCCCCAGCCTCCCCTTTCATCATCCCCCTTCCGCACCCACCCCCTCCGCACCTGATCCCCGCCTCCCAAAACCGCAGCACATTAGTGCGCCACGTAAGATGCGATTGACCCGACAGATTGCATCAAAAGAAAATTTTACTCAAGCGATCATTTCCACGCAAAAATCGCCGGATTTCCTAAAAAAAAATATACCGGTGAAATCTTCTCTGAAGGTTCTCTCAAAAAAATCCCGGAAAATTTCCCGGCTTCCTGGAAGATTTTACAGAACCGGGTGTCCGGGTGTTCATCTATTTTTACGTCAGAGGATCCGGAAAACCGTCAGAGCGTTCTCTTCCGGAAACCCTCAGGGGTCTGGCCGGAGGGTTTTGCCGGAACAGGACCTCCGCTTCTCTGCCGGGCGGGATACACGCCATCTTCACCCGGATCAGCCAAAGATCCCGTGATCCTGTTGTGCCCGTGCGGCGAGCTGCTGATCAAATGCCAGATTCAGCCGGAGTATCTGGAGCTGCCCCTCCATCCGGGAACGGGTATCTGCATCCATCGCAGTGGTTTCCATGAGGGTCTCGATCTCGGTGATGCGGGCCTGGTTCTGTACGGTCAGGTTTGCCAGCCCGGCTGCAGCCTGCCGGTCACTGCCAAAGAAGAACCGGCTGAACGGATCCCGGTTGTTGATACGGTCTTCGTACTCCCGGCCGGCATTCGCTGAGTTGTTGAACTCCCGGGCAATGGCCGAGACCCGGGGGCCGATGCCGCCAGTGCGATTTTCCATGGCGAGCAATGACTGGACCGTCTCCCGGACCTGGTTCGGGTTCTTTACCCAGCCCGGCGGGAGTGTACTCGTATTATCCTGGAAGATCCCGTGATCCCCGCCGCTCTGGTTTTTCAGCCCGGGGATATCGGAGCTGTTGCGTGACATGCCTGCCGGGTTGTTTCCGTTCCCGCCCGGGACATCCTGCTGATTACCCCGGGATAGTTCCCCGGGCGGCGTGCCGGAGGTGCTGTTGCCGCCAGCCACGCCAATACCATTCTTCTCCGCATTTGACTGGCCGTTATTCCCGGGGGTGCCGGCCATGCTACCGGTTTGACTCCCCTTCCCGTCCGCCGCTGCGATCGCGGGCAGCACCAGGAACAAAAGACACAGGGCAATGATCAGAATTATAACTATTTTTTTCATGATCCCGTTCCTCCGTTTTACTTACACGCTCATACCGGTAACCGGTATTCATATCATTTTCGGTGAAAAACAAATTTTGCCATTAAACCCGGTACATTTTTTTACCCGACAAAACGGGTACGCTGCATGTACGGCCCCAAAAAACAGCCGCTCCTTTATCCGGCCCCTCCCGTCCTCGCATTCCGTCACCCAAAAACGCGAGCAGATTACAGCGCCACGGGAAATGCGATTGACCTGGCTGGTTGCATCAAAAAGAAAATTCTCATTCCGCGATCTTTTCCCCGCTGAAAAAAAAATACCGGCTTTTCCCCCAAAAAAAATGGTGGTGAAATCTTCTCTGAAGGTTCTCTCAAAAAAATCCCGGAAAATTTCCCGGCTTCCTGGAAGATTTTGCATTCCCGGGGGTCTGGATTATCATCATTTTTACATCAGAGGATCCGGAAAACCGTCTGAGCGCCCTCTTCCGGGAACCCCCCCGGGTGCCCTGTCCCGTAGCACGTCTGACCCCGGGATCCGCCGCCCCAACTCTGCCATATCCTGTCATCCTGCTCCGGTATGAAATGGCATATCTATACGAGAAACCCTGCTGGTTTTCTGAGAAACACTGTCAATTTCCGGAAAAAAGAGGCCATCCGGGCTCGTAGCAGGCCCGGATTACTGCCTCCCAGAAATGATGCCCCGGGTCCCCGCCGAACTTCCCCCAGCCTTGATCGCTGATCGGGTTTAACCCTCCGTCAATCTCCCTCAGCAGACCTCGCTCCACCCGCCGCGGACACGGGATGCTGGTACCTTAAATTAAAAATTTAATTTTTTCCTATATCTTCATTCCAGAGTGCGGAATTTTCATCGCACCACTTTTTAAAAAACATTGCCCAATCCCTGTCATCAAGATCGATTACTTCGATTCCGTGTTCTTCCATGAATACACGAGCACCCGGAAAATTCCGGGATTCTGCAACAATAACTTTTTTTAATCCAAACTGAACTGCCGCACCTGCGCAAAGAAAACAAGGCATTAGCGTTGAATATAAAACCGTATCACCATATTTCCCAATCCTGCCCGCTTCCATTAAACAATCAATTTCTGCATGAATTATCGGGTTATTTTTTTGAACACGCTGATTATGTCCACGACCGATAATTTTTCCTCCCCGTACTAAAACAGAGCCGATAGGGATTCCCCCTTCCGCCAATCCTTTTCGTGCTTCTGCTATAGCTTCCTGCATGAAAGCGTCCATACCAACTCAATCCTTTTGATCCTAATTTAAGAATTGTATCGATCCGTGCCTGTTCAGGGTCCCGCTCGAAATAGCCGGCCGAAGCAGGGATATCCAGAACCTCGGGAACATGGGGTCCCGGATGAAATCTTCCGGCTGCTGGGGGGCTGACCCGGATTGCCATCAGGATACCGGCATGTCCAGTAAAGCAAAACCGCCCCTCCTTTCGATCACGTGAGAGCCGAAAAGACAGGCAGTTTTCTCTGTCGGGTGCACCGGCCATGATGAGCGGGTATACGCCATTGGCCGGCAACCCCACAAACTTTTATATTGTAAATGTCCATACATTTACTCATGTTCCTTCCAACGAATGAGAAACAATTCGGGTTCTGGAAGATGCGGCGCAGCGGCCATTCCAATATCTCCATTGCGAACATGCTGGGAATCACGCGGCAGGGTGTATACCAGGCACTCCTCGCTATCGATGAGAAGATCGATGCCTCGCTGCGCGAGATGGCAAAGGCAAACCGGATCCAGATTGAAACGATCAATGTTGCACGGGGCGTCCTGGTGGGACGGTCCATCCCGTTCCAGACAAATGCGTATATCTTTGTCTCGGAGAAGCACGGCATGCAGGTCTGGTACGAGCATGAGGGCGACTGCAAAGCGTGCGACGAGTATACCACGTGTATCGAATTCATCTGGGATTTCGCGTCCGAGCTCGGGATCAAAATTGAGAAAACTGCCGACCCGACAAAGATGGCTGAAGAACTGCTCCAGAAAATACGGGATGATGCATCATGATGCGGGTAACTGAAACTGCTGAACGCTGGTTCGGCCTGTGCCGGAAACCGCCGGTATTCCGCGCCTCGCAGATTGGTATTGTTAACCTGCCTGAACCTGCCCATGTGGCAAGCCCGGCCGGCGGGGCCGGAGGACCGGGAACGATCCGGCGGGGAATAGGGGCTGCCCTGTCAGGTACGAAGACGCTGATCCATAACCCGCAGCTCCTCTGGTTCTCGTTCCTTGCCGGGCTTGTGCTGGTCGCGCC
>JBAZHD010000183.1:0-3996 GCA_041652515.1 Methanoregula sp. | reverse complement strand
AAGCTCGTCCGTGCCTGCCGGATATAGAACGGCGAGGCGACAAAGACCTGCGCCATGATCACGGCGATGGTCGTGAACGCAATCTCGATCCCATAGAGGTTCAGGTACTGCCCGACAAGCCCCCGCCTTGCCTCGAAGAATCGTACGATTCTTCTCGCGTCTCATCCCGTTGGGATTCAACGCCCCGGAGAGGCTCTGAGGCGGGGGAACCCTCGCAATTTTATAGAATGACTTCTGATTTTCATGGTTCCGGAGTGAACTGATTGGTTCATGCGACTTTTTCTACAGTGCAGAAATTTTGTACATCCGGCATGTGAGTGGATGATAATCGGGATACTACTAAAAATTCCGGTTCATCTCTATTATTCAAGGAAGTAATGGGGATTATATGTACAGCTGACTCCTTGAATGTTGCATAGACGCTGGTTCCGGTTTCAAGCTTCAGGTCCCGGCAGCTCTCGCGGGTGAGGAGGGCCGTGAGACGGAACCCTACGTCAAGGATGACCCGTACCGTGCCCCCGATGGGAATAACTTCAGAAACGGTCCCGGAAAGACAGTTGCGGGCGCTTGATGAAAACGGTGCCTTTGACAGGATCACGTCTTCGGCATGCAGGGTGGCAACCACGTCCCCGACAATGTCGGAAGCAGCATAGAAGACCGGTCCGGTACCGGTGGTGATCCGTGAAATATTACCGCTTCTTGACGAAATCCCCCGTATAATGTTGCCGATACCCAGGAACTCTGCAACAAAAGTATCACCGGGATGTAGGAAGACTTCCGAAGTCTCCCCACTCTGGACGATCCGCCCTTCCCGCATGACAGCTATCCGATCGGCAAGAGCGAAGACGTCCTCAAACTGATGGGTGATCTGGATGATGGTAGTCCCGGTGACCTTGCGGATGCGGGACAGTTCCCTGCGCATCCGCTCCCGCGTGCGACTGTCGAGTGCGCTCATCGGTTCGTCGAGGAGCAGGATTTCCGGCTTAAGGACCAGGGCCCGGGCAAGGGCAACCCGCTGCTGCTCGCCCCCGCTGAGCGAACCCGGATACCTTCCTGTGATGTGCCCTATCTCCAGCAGGGCGCATATATCCTGCACTATTCCATGCTGATCTTTTTGGGGAATTTTTTTCTGGCACAACCCAAACGCGATATTGTCCCAGACCGTAAGGTGGGGGAAGAGCATAAAATCCTGGTACACCATCCCGATATTCCGCAGGCGCGGTTCTGTTTGCGTGATCTCCTTTCCACCAAGGAAGATCTTCCCAGTCTCCGGTGCATGGATTCCTGCAATGGTCTCCAGCAGTACGGTTTTACCTGCACCGGTCGGGCCGAGAATGATGAAATATTCACCGGACCGTATCTCAAGCGACACGTCCCTTACAGAGAATTCGCCCAAGGTGATGGAGAGGGATTCTATGCGCAGCATCTTGTCATCACCACCTAAAAGACATGCACGCCCCGGTCGAAATATTCCACTGCGCAGAGGGTGACAAGCGAGATCAGGACAAGGATGGTCGCGGCTGCAACCGCAAGGTCAAGATCACCGGTCGATATGTTGAGATACAACGCGATTGGAAGCGTCTCTGTCCTCATGGTCGTAGCACCGGCAACCATCAGCACAGCCCCGAACTCCCCCATGGCCTTTGACCACGTGATGACCGTCCCGGCAAGGAGACCGGATCGTGCCATCGGCAGGGTGACGTGGAAAAATGCACCGGTGTCCGTGCAGCCGAGCGTCTTTGCCACATTTTCATAGCGGGGGTTAATCGTGGAGAAGGCAGATCGCAGGATCCGGATCATGTAGGGAAGATTCACGAATACTTCTGCAATGATGATCCCAAACGGCGTAAAAATGACCGCAAAGCCGGCCTGATCCAGCGCCCTGCCCCATGGTGTTGTGCCAAAGAAGAGGAGGAGGGCGATACCTGCAACCAGTGGGGGGAGCGTGAGGGGAAGGATCAGGGCAAGGGTTGCAATCCGTTTCCCGAAAAACTCATACCGGGCAAGCGCGTAGGCAACCGGGATAGCTATTGCGATGCAGATGGCTGTAGAGAGAAGGCTCGTCACCAGACTGAGCAGGATCGCAAACCGGATTTCAGGACTTTCCAGGCTCGCAGCAAGTGCGGGCAATGGAGAAAAAAAAATTAATCCTGCAAGGATTGCGCTGATGCAGATAAGAATCAGGTAGGTAAGGGCAATGGAGAATCTCCGCATCTGGTGTCCTCCTCGGTTACCATGCCTGCTGGTCTTGTATAATCTCCTGCTGGGCGCGGATGCTGGTCTCACGTATCCTCTCGATATGCAGTGGCGATACCCAGCCGTTGATGGCATAGGGGTTGCTGTCGAATGCCGGTACATAGGGTTTGATATCAAGGATAGGAGTTCCTTCCAGAAGGTCAAGGCCGGTAACCTGGAGTCTCCCCCCCTCAACCTGCCTGAGTGCCACGTAGGAGATCCCGATTGGATTGGGACGGTTGAAGTAGCGGGTGGCAAAGATCCCATGATTTGTTTCTCCGTCCGATAATGGCTTTTCACTCAATGCCCGTCGCTCTGCACGATCGAAATGCGAGAGGATGATGAGGTGGGAGAACCCCCCGATATTCTGGAGTCCATCCCGGTATTCCGGGAAGACCTCGATATATCCCTCTGCCTGCGAGAAGGTGCTCTGGAACGGGGGAGCCCCTGCTTTCAGGAACGGTGAATGGGCGATTCCAATCGGTTTGAAATTCATCATGGTGAACCTCGTGTTTCTCGAATCTCTCTGTTATGGCTTGACATCAGTGTAGGAAGGATCCGGGTAGCCGGGGAAGCCGTGTTTTGCAAAGATCGATTTTCCCTCGTCCGATGCAACGAAATCCGCAAATTTCTGCGCATTTTCCGGGTTTTTCGTAAACGTAGTCACACCGACCGGGACGATAAGCACGACGTTGTCCTCTGTCGGGATCGTGATAGCATCCATCTTCTCCGTGTTGACCTGGTCGAGGGTGAGGAGGGCTGCATCTGCCTGCCCGGTGCTCATGATAATGGTCAGCTCGTTGATGGTGGGTGTGCGGGTGACCACATTCTTCTCAACTGCCGCGGTAATGTTGAATTTTTTGAACATCTTTGCCCCGGCTTTCCCGATAGCGGTAGCGTGTACATCTCCCAGTGCGACTTTCAGACCGGGCTGCGCGAAGCCCTGAATAGTTTTGATATTTTTCGGGTTTCCTTTCAGCACTGCTATTACCGGCACGTGGTACCCGACCAACTGGGATGTGTCGACAAGACCCTGGTTTTTTGCAGTGCTGAATTCAACGGTAGAGCCCGGGATGAAAACGTCACCCTTTTTGGTTAAGTTCATCTGTGAGATGAGCATCCCGCTCCCGCCGTAGGTGTACTGGACTTCGATCCCGTATTCCTGATTGAACGCCTGCCCGATCTCCTGCATCGGGACTTTGAGTCCCGCGCCTGCGTATACAAGCAGACTGCTCTGTACACCTGCGGGTGTTATGACCGGTACATTCTGTGTGCTCCCGGTTGATGATGTGCAGCCGGCAAGGATTGTCGAAAGAAGTAATAGTCCACAGACAATGCTTATGAGAATAACCCTGTTTCGGTTGTTTTTTTGTTTCATAATACTCTGTTTCCTTTGATTGTTCGACTTCTCCAATGATTTTTTATACTTTTCATAGATGGAACATCCATACGTTATCATGCCGGGCAAAATGCGCAGCACCAGCATATAATCACGAAAACCATATCATCGGGAATACCTGCAGCTGGAAAGACCAAGGAAGTATTTTTCCTGTCGAGGTTGGGTTTAATTCCTGGAGGGAACCCGGTGCACGGTTGTTGGTGATGGTATCTGCCCTTCGCGGATAAGCGGGCAACGGTTCAGCAGCATGCTCCTTCTGCCGGCATTTTCAGCAGCACACGAACCTCATGGGGAGCATTATATTCGGTCTCAACCGAGATCCCGAGGCGCTCCGCTTCTATTTCGATCCATGGCGGCAGATG
>JBAZHD010000182.1:0-4053 GCA_041652515.1 Methanoregula sp. | reverse complement strand
ATAAAATCTTTTTAAAAAACAAACGTTCCGGCATAATGGAAGCAGCAGGGAAATCCTATCCCGTCAATGTCTCCGACCCCGCGACAATGCCCGCCACTATCGCATGGCTGCGCTCTTTGATGTGAGCATTCCGACAATAAATTTTCACCTGAAAAAAATTTTTGAGAGCGGTGAACTGACCCGTGAAGCAACTATTCGGAAATTCCGAATAGTTCGTACTGAAGGAAACAGCGACGTTTTATGGAATCGTGAGGTGAAAGCGGACCGCATTCCCATAAAGAGAAGAGTTCCCCGGCACAGGCCCGCTATTCCCGGGCTGGTCCGGCATTCCTAACAGGTATCTTTCAAAAAAAGCCAGGCGGGGGGTGCGACGAAACCCCCCCACTATGCGGTATACTGTCACAATGCGGCGGATACACGAACCTGGGGTGTCCCGAATGATCCGGCCTGCGATCATTCGTTCCTGCAGGGAATTGTCCGGGAGTCCGGAAGCCTCACCGGTCGCATCCCGGCCGGGATTGTTGCGGGCCGGTTTTTTTGTGTGTCCTGCCTTTTCGTGCAGCCGGTAGTGCACATGCAGGGATAAGCTGCACGGGCCGGTATCTCCCGGTGCATAGAGCATTGTGACAGGATACCATCGTCCAGGTGATATTTAGAGTTTCTAACGCGTCCGTCTACACGAGACCGTCGTCAACGTGATATATAAGGTTTCTAACGCATTCGTCTACCGGATACGAATGCTCATCCCGGGTCAGACCAACTCCCGGGAAAAACCCGCCAGGAGTCCCCCGCAGGATGATCAACTCCATCGCGGGGGAGGACAAATGGCGCCCAAAACCTCCCCTTTTATAACACATAGGATATACAGAGAGTATCAGGACAGTGGCGGATGGATCAGGTATTGTATGTCGACGACGAGAAGAACCTTTTGGAAATCGGCAAAATCTTCCTGGAAGAGAACGGGCAGTACTCCGTACGGACTATCGATTCCGCTTCTGCCGCCCTCTCCCTCATGCGGGAAACGGATTTTGACGCAATCATCTCCGACTTCCAGATGCCGGGCATGGACGGGATTACATTCTTAAAAGCGGTCCGTGAACAATCCCCCGATATTCCCTTCATCCTTTTCACCGGGCGGGGGCGGGAGGAGGTGGTGATCGAGGCGATCAACTACGGCGCAGACTTTTACCTCCAGAAAGGCGGCGATCCCACGGCACAGTTCGCCGAGCTCGCTCACAAGATACGGCAGGCAGTTACACGGCGGAGGACCCGCGACGAACTCCGGGCCGCATACCAGCAGCTCAGCGCTTCCGATACGGAACTGAGGGAGCAGTACCGGCAGCTTGCCCTGAGCGAACAGCGGATCCGCGACCGGGAGAAGAAGTTCCGGGCAATTTTCGAAAAGACGCATGATGCCCTCGTCCTCTTCAACCGGGATGGCTGTATCGATTGCAACCAGAAGGCGGTCGAACTCTTCGGGTACGTGTCGCAGGAGGAATTCCTTGGCCTGACGCCGGCAGACACATCGCCGCCAAACCAGCCGGACGGGCAGGAATCGCGGGCAGCCGCGGCCGCCCGCATGGAAACCGTCTTTGAGAAAGGTACGGATAACTTTGAATGGGTACAAATGAAAAAAGACGGCAGCACATTCCTTGCCGATGTACTTCTCTCGGCATTCGAACTGGACGGCCAACCGGTCTTTCTCAGTTCGATCCGGGACATCACCGATCGCCACAGGGCAGAGGAAGAACTAAAACAGAGCCGGGAACGGCTCCAGCTCGCATTATGGGGTGCAGCCGAGGGGCAAAACTCCAACGCCATGAGGGGAGAAGGAAAAGAACGGCATGAGATCCGCACAAATGCTGCCGAGAACCTGCGCTGAAGGAGAGAACATATTCAGGGAAACTGTTTATCCATGTTTCATGGGAAGTCAGGCAACGAACAGGTGATATCCGGATCATGCTCCTTACCAGCTACTTCGCAAAGAGTGCCAGAGCACCGGGAGCCGTCTCCATCGCCCGCTTCCCGCCGGAGTGGTACACCGGCGCCCGGTACCTCGCGCTCGCACCGGCACCGGACATGCTCAAAATACAGGACTGGGACGAGTACCGGCAAAAGTATCGCACTGAGGTGCTGGACCTCCTCGATCCGGACGCGGTGCTCCGGGATCTTGATGTAGACAAGGCAGCACACGACATCGTCCTGCTCTGCTTCGAGAAGCACCGGACGCACTGCCACCGCGGGCTCGTGGCGGAATGGTTCCTTGAGACAAGGGGGATCCGGGTGCCGGAGTTCGGCGCAGATCCCACACTGCAACAGACATTCTGAAAAAACCGGGAAATGATCGGGGCATCCAGGGTTCGGGCTGATTCCTTACGGTCAGGAATTTCCGGGTTTCCCCGCCCCGTGACCATGCTCGCCGTCTACCCAACGGCCACCGTCACGGGTGAGTTCCTTCTTCCAGATCGGGACGCTCTTTTTTATCTCATCAATGATGTAACGCGAACCGGCATAGGCTTCCTGACGGTGGCTGGCGCTGACCACGATGATGAGGATGTTCTCGCCAACGCAAAGCCGGCCGATCCGGTGGATGATGTCAACGTGCTGCAGCCGGAATTGTGTAGTGGCTTCCGTTGAAATCTTCTCCATCTCGGCTACCGCTACATCCGCGTAGGCTTCCAGCTCCATCTCGGTAATACCGTCGTCCCGGACAACCCCGTCAAAGACAACGACCGCACCCGTCCCGGGCTCCTTTGCTGCCTGGATAAGCGCCCCGATATCCACGTCTTCGGTCTGGACCCGGATCATTGTTTCACCCTCCCGCTACCGGGGGGAAGACCGCAATCTCGTCGCCGTCCGCAACCTTGACCGCCCCTGCATCCTCGTGTTCAACCCGTTTGCCGTTCCGCATTACGATGACGAACTCGTGGAAATTGCCGTGCTCGTCAAAGATCGCATCGTAACCTTCCTTCTTCTTCTGTGCAAGGTCCCGTACAAGGGAGAGCAGGGTCGCCCCGTTCACCGGTTCCACGGGAGTATCAGTCCCGAGCAGTTCCCGGAACCGGGCAAAAAAACGTACTTTCACGATCATATCTTCTTCCCTCGTTCAGATTTATCCGGAACCATGCCCCCGCAGGCCGGGCAGCAGGGTATCCGCTCGGCATGGATCTCATCAGCACGCCCGGCAAGCCTGTCCCAGATAAAGAGCCGGCTGGTCAGGAGATCTCCCGATTGCAGGATATACTTGATCACCTCGGTTGCCTGCACGGTCCCGATGACCCCGGGGGTTGCCCCGACAACCGGGAAGACCTCTTTTGGCGGGGCCTTGGGGAAGATGCATTTCAGGCACGGGGTCTTTCCCGGGATGATGGTGGTAGCCTGGCCGTAGAATCCCCGGATGGCACCATGGAAGAGTGGGATCTTCTTTTGTATGGCAATATCATTGAGCAGGTAGCGGGTGGGATAGTTGTCCATGGCATCGACGATACCGTCCGCGTTACCAATGAGCCGGGCTGCGTTGGTCTCGTCAATCCGGATATCAATAGCATGGATCGTGATATCAGGGTTTATTGCGGTCAGTTTCTCTTCGGCAGATACGGTCTTTTTCTTCCCGATATCGCGGTCGGTATGGAGGATCTGGCGGTTCAGGTTCGACTGGTCCACAACGTCCATGTCTACGATGGTAATCGTCCCGATCCCTGCAACCGCAAGGTAGAGGGAGACCGGTGAACCAAGCCCGCCGGCGCCGGCAATAAAGATATGCGCTTTTTTCAGCTGCTCCTGCCCCTCGTCGCCAAAGAGCATCATCTGCCGCTTGTACCGTTCGCGTTCCCGTTCAGAGAGCATGGTTCACCTGGGTGCTGATGGAACGGAGTTCGTCCGGAAAAGGACGACCCAGTAATCCACCGGGATCTGATATTACGTATCTATGCCCGGAGAGGTATTAATTGCATCATGTTCCGGCAGGAATTGCCGTTTCTTTTTTATGGGGGCTGATGCCCCCATACCCCCATTACGATGATTGCCGCCGCCGCGGGGGCACTCCCGCGGCAG
>JBAZHD010000181.1:0-4092 GCA_041652515.1 Methanoregula sp. | reverse complement strand
GTCCGGGAGACTGCGGGATGGCAGACCTGTGAGAACCATTTCCGCAAAAGAGACGGGAGCGAGTTTATCGGCACCCTCACGTACCGGCTGTTTAAGAATCCTGCCGGTACGCCGGAACTCGAGGGTTTCATCGTTGAGGTCACCGAAAGCAGGAAAGCACAGGCAAGGGTTGCCGCGAGCGAGCGGCGGTACCATAACGTCTTTGACTCGGCAGGCGATGCCCTGCTGGTAATCGACAGGGATACCGATGAGATCCTTGATGCAAACCGTGCTGCACTTGCCCTCTACCAGTACTCTCCCGATGAATTCCGCTGCCTGATGTATGCCGACCTTCCTGCCGGTCGTCCTGTACCGGAAGGGAGTGCCGGTACGCCCGGGGGATTCATCCCGGCATTAACCCACCGGAAAAAAGACGGGACCGTTTTTCCGGTTGAAGTGACCGAGAACGCATACCCCCAGAAGAACCGGACGATCTGTATCGCGAGCGTCCGCGATATCACCGGCCGGAAGGAAGCCGGGGAACGGGTCCTTGCAAACCGGCGCCTGTATGTCGTGCTCTCCCAGATCAGCCAGGCCATTGTCCGGGTCCGTGACCTGGAAACGCTTCTTGCCGGGATCTGCCGGATAGTGGTTGAGTACGGGCATTTCCGCATGGTCTGGGTCGGCCTGATCGACAAAGAGAAACAGATCATCCGCCCGGTTGCCCATGCGGGATTCGAGGACGGGTATCTTGCCACGATCCATATCCCGCTCGATGCTTCCCCGGAAGGGAGCGGGCCGACCGGCACCGCATTCCGGAGCAACAGGCCTGTGATTGTTTCGGATATTGAGACCGACCCCGGCATGGAGCCATGGCGTGATGAAGCGACAAGGCGGGGATACCGCTCCTCGGCAGCATTCCCGTTCAGCCTGCATGGCGAGGTTGTCGGGATTATCAACCTGTACGCCGGAGAGTCCGGGTTCTTCACCGACCCGGAAGCCGGGCTCCTGAGCGAGATCGCCGGCAACATATCCTTTGCCCTTGGCCTGCTGGACGAACAGGCCCGCAGGGCACGGGCGGAACAGGCGCTTGCCGGAAGCGAGGAACGTGCACGGTTCCTTGCTGCGATCCTCGAGATGTCGTCCCAGCCGTTCTTTATCGGGTACGAGGACGGAAGGTTTGGCGTGACAAACCCGGCATTCCTGGACCTCCTGGGCTATTCGGAAGCGGAGCTCAGGAATCTCTCGTGGAAAGCGCTGACCCCCCCGGAAATGGCTGATTCCGAGGACCGGGAACTTGAGCAGTTGATCGCAACCGGGATTCCCCGGCGGTACGAGAAGGAGTTCGTGCGAAAGGACGCAAGCCGGGTGCCGGTCGAGATCTTTGCCCACCGGGCTGCGGACAGCGGCGGCAATGTGCGGTATTTCTATTCGTTTGTCACCGATATTACGGTACGAAAGAACGTACTTTTTGAAAATGTCCAGGCACGAAAGGAATGGGAGACCATCTTCTCTGCTACCGGGAACCCCACCCTTGTTCTCGATCCCACTCACACTATCCTTGAGGCCAACGATGTGGTTGTCCGCATGACCGGAAAGACCCGCGAACAGCTCCGGACCATGAAGTGCTGGCAGGTATTCCACGGGGCCGGGAGTACCGGCCCGGCAGACGGCTGCCCGTTTGAACGGATGAACGAGAACGGTACTCCACAGTCCGTTACCATGGAGATCCCGGCGTCCGGAGGGACGTACCTTGTTTCCTGCACGCCGGTCGTGGACGAAGCCGGTCATCTCCGGCGCGTCATCCATATTGCAACGGATATCACGGCACTCAAACATGCGGAAATGGCACTGTCCGACAGCGAGGCCCGGTACCGTACGATCTTCGAGAAGTCAACCGATGCGGTCATCCTCATGAACGGAAGGATCATTGACTGCAATCCCGCAGCAGAGCTGTTGTGGGGGCTCGCCCGCGACCAGATCATCGGCCAGAATCCGGTCGGGTTCTCGCCCCCTGTCCAGCCCGATGGTGCGGACTCAAAAGAAGCAGCGGCGACCTACAACCTCGCGGCTTACGAGTGGGGCACCCAGTTCTACCCGTGGCAGTACCGGAACTGCGATGGCCGGCTGATCGATTGCGATGTCTCCTTATCATCGGTCACGGTCGGGGGGGAACGGCGCCTGATCGCAATCATCCGGGACATCACCGCCCGTAAACATGCCGAAGCAACGATCGAGACGAACGAACAGACACTCCGCCTCATCACCGACTCGGTCTCCGACATGGTCTGGCTCTCCGGTATCGATCTCGTCCCGGTCTACATCAGCCCGTCGGTGGTCCTGCACCGCGGCTATACGCTTGATGAACTGCAGCAGCTTCCTCTTGAACGCCGTCTTGCACCGGAATCCTGTGCACTGGTCCTCGGGATGCGGGACGAACTGGCGGGAATAAATGGCCATGAGGGTCGCGAGGTTCCGGATACCGTGACCCTTGAACTCGAGTTCTGCAAAAAAGGCGGGGGCACGTTCTGGAGCGAGAACACCGTCACGCTCATTCGCGATGATGCAGGAAAACCGGCCCGGATCCTCGCTGTTGGCCGGGACATCACGGAACGCAAACAGCTCGGGAACCAGGTCCTCAGGCTTGCATCGTTCCCGCAGCTGAACCCGGAACCGGTTATCGAGATCAACCTCGCAAAGGAGATCACGTTTGCCAATCCTGCGTGCGGGACCCTGCTTGAAAAACTCCGGATGCCCGGTAACCCGGCAGCGTTCCTTCCTCCGGATATCGACGAGATCATCGACTCCTTAAAAGAGTCGCGTTCCGGGATCGTCATGCGTGAAGTTGCCGTCGGGGGGGCCCTCTTTGAGGAATCCATAACCCTCTCGCCGGGCGGTCTCGCTGCCAGGATCTATGCCCACGACATTACCACCCGGCAGCAGGAGACCGGCGCACTTGCGCGGGCGAACCGGAAACTCCACCTTCTCTCCGGTATCACCCGGCACGATATCCGCAACCGCCTCACGGCCGTGCTCGGGTATATCGATCTTGCGAAGTGTTCGACCGGTGATCCCACCCTGCTGGAATACCTCACGCGGTCTGAGAAAGCGGCCATTTCGATCCGGCACCAGATCGAGTTTACGAAGGAGTACGAGAACCTTGGCAGCAGTGCGCCCGTATGGCACGAGTTTTCGGTTCTCGTTGCATCTGCCCGGGAACTGCTGGAACCCGGCAGTGTGACGGTCTCGAATGACGTGGCGGGAGTCAGTATCTATGCCGACCCCATGTTCGACCATATCATCCGGCACCTGATCGACAATGCGCTCCGTCACGGCGGGGAACATCTCACCCGCATCCGTTTCTCCGGGTCTGTCACGCCCGACGGGTATGTGCTTGTGTGTGAAGACGACGGGGCTGGCGTCCAGAAGAAGGACAAGGCTGCGATCTTCAAACGGGTTGTCGCGGAGGACACGAAGATTGGCCTTTTCCTGATCCAGGAGATCCTTGCACTGACCATGATCGTGATCAGGGAGAACGGGGAGCCGGATAAAGGTGCCCGGTTCGAGCTGACCGTGCCGCCGGGGGCGTACCGGATCGTGACGGGGAGCCCTGACTGATTGTTGTTTTCGTTGGGGAACCCGGTATCCCGATTGTTCAGTGAATCTGCCGTTATCTGCAGTTCCGGGTACAGGGTCGCGGTTACCCGGTTTTTCTGATGGCCGGTACTTCCCATCCTACTCCCACCGGTCCTGCTGGTTGTAATAGATCACAAGAGCGGCTCCGATAATGGCAGCTCCTGCAAGCATACCCATTTTCAGGAGGTTCTCCTCCATCTCCTGTAAGGAACTATGAAGATCCCGGGATTCCGGGATCCAAGGGGGGTGCAAAGACTCGTACTATTGCGGAATGGATATGATACCAAGAATATCCATTTTCACCCGCATTCCCCGGCATTCTCTCGTTAAAAGATCAACAGGTCTTCATCTAATTAGAAGTATTCCGGTTGTTCAAAATCTGAACCAGAAAACCGGAAAAAACGGCAGATCATTGTCGGTACCTGCGGGGTGCCGGAATCAAAACGGAATGATTAATAGTGCCCGGCTACTCTCACT
>JBAZHD010000180.1:0-4188 GCA_041652515.1 Methanoregula sp. | reverse complement strand
TTCCGGATATAACAGTTGGCGTGGAGCCGGTATGACTCAAGGATGTCACGCTCGTCCTGCGAGACGGTCATGATCACCACCGGTATGAGCCGGAGGACGGGATCTGCCTTGATCTCAGCAAGGACCTCACGGCCATTCTTCTTCGGGAGGTTCAGGTCGAGAAGGATCAGGTCAGGCATTGGCTTCGATGCATACATGCCGGTGCGCCGGAGGAATGCCATCGCCGCTTCCCCGTCGGTGACCACATGCAGGTTGTTCCTGAGTTTGCTGTCCTGGAGCGCTTCCCTGGTGAGCGCGACATCGGCAGGACTGTCCTCGACCAGGAGAATCTCTACCGGCCGGGGTAATTCTGACTGTTGTGTTGTACCATTCATTGTTTTTCCTCATTTAGTGACGGAAGGGTGAAAGAGAAGGTCGATCCCACGCCCGGCTCGGACCGGACGGTGATCTCTCCCCTGTGGCGTTCGACAATCCTCCTGCAGATGGCTAGACCGATCCCGGTCCCCTCGTACTCGCCTTTTGCGTGAAGCCTCTGGAAGATCTTGAAAATCCGCTCAGTATACTGCGGGTCGATCCCGATGCCGTTATCGGTCACCAAGAAGACCCAGGAGTCGCCCTGTTCACGGGCAGACACATGGATTTCCGGCGTGGTTTCCGGTTTCTGGAACTTGAGCGCATTGCCGATGAGGTTCTGGAAGAGCTGGGTGATCTGGATCCCGTCGGCGGAGAGCTTCGGGAGGGGATCGGCAGTGATGATCGCGTCTTTCTCTTTTATCGAGGCCTGGAGGTTCCGGAGCGCCTGCTTCAGCGAGCTGTTCATATCGATAAGCCCGAATTCGTGCGCTTTGGTCTGCACCCGGGAGTATTCGAGCAGGTCGAAGATGACCTGGTTCATCTGCTTTGTCCCGTCGATGATGAAGTTGATGTACTTGTCAGCCCGATCGTCCATCCGGCCCTTGTACCGTTTCTCCAGCAACTCCGTAAATCCCGAGATCGCCCTCAGGGGCTCCTGGAGATCGTGCGAGGCGATGTAGGCAAACTGCTGGAGTTCGAGGTTCGAACGGGCCAGTTCCTCGCTCTTCTTCCTGAGTTCGTCGGCTGTAGCCTTCCGCTCGGCGATTTCTTTCTCGAGAAGTGCGTTCGCTTCCTGCAGTTCGATCGTCCGCTCCTTGACCCGGTCGTCGAGCTCGCGGTATGCCTGCAGGAGGGCATCCTCAGCACGCTTCCGTTCGGTTATGTCCCGTGCGGCTGCAAAGACACCGGTGATCTTCCCCTCTTCGTCCCGGTATACCGTCGCGTTGTACAGGACCGGGGTTACCCGGCCATCCGTGTGCCGGATCTCGAGCCCGTAGTCTGTCACAGAACCGTCCCGGAATACTTTTTCGTACCCGGCTTTTGCCCTGCCCGGTTCGGTGAAATATTTTGAGAAGTCAGTTCCGATCAACTCGTCCCTTGAAAACCCGGTCACATTAACGGTTGCTGCGTTTACGTCACTGATAGTGCCGTTGGGATTGATAGTGACGAGCGGGTCAAGGCTCGCCTCGATCAGGCTCCGGTTGTATGCACCGGCCTGCCGGGCAGCCTCTTCTGCCTTCTTCCGTTCCGTGATATCCCGGGCTGCCGCAAAAACGCCGGCCACACTGCCATGTTCGTCTTTGAATACGGTCGCGTTGTACAATACGGGTGTTACCCGGCCGTCCTTATGCTGGATCCGGAGCTCGTAGTCTGTCACCGATCCATCCCGGAATACCTGCTCGTACCCGGCTTTTGCCTTCGCGGGGTCGGTGAAGTACCGGGAGAAATCGGTGCCGATCAGAGCCTCCCGCGACACGCCGGTGATCCGTACCGTCGCATCGTTCACGTCGCTGATAGTGCCGTCGGGGTTGATGGTGACGAGCGGGTCGAGGCTTGCCTCGATCAGGCTCCGGTTGTAGGCATTGGCGCGCCGGGCAGTCTCTTCCGCTTTTTTTCGTTCTGTGATATCGCGGGCAGCCGCAAAAACACCGGCAACGCCACCATTTTCGTCTTTAAACACCGTTGCGTTGTAGAGCACCGGGGTGATCTTCCCGTCCCGGTGCCGGATCTCAAGCCCGTAATCCGTAACCGAACCGTCCCGGAATACTTTTTCGTACCCGGCTTTTGCCCTGCCCGGTTCGGTGAAATATTTCGAAAAGTCGGTCCCGATCAGGTCTTTCCGGGAGAATCCGGTCACGTTGACCGTTGCGGCGTTCACGTCACTGATGGTCCCGTCGGGATTGATGGTGACGAGCGGGTCGAGGCTCGCCTCGATCAGGCTCCGGTTGTAGGCACTGGCGCGCCGGATTGTCTCTTCGGCCAGTTTCCGGCCGGTGATGTCGCGGGCGATTGTCGACGCACCGGAAAGTTCGCCGTCCCGGTCCCGTATCGGTGAAACCGTAAGAGAGACCTGTACCTGGTTCCCGTTTTTCCCGACCCGGACAGTTTCGTGGTGGTGGACCGCCACGCCGTGCCGGAACTTATCGAGGATGTTGCCGATGTCATCGATCTGGTCGGGCGGGACGAGCAATGAGATATGCCGGCCTGCCGCTTCCGCGGTTGTATACCCATAGAGCCGCTCTGCCCCGGCATTCCAGCTCGTAATGATACCGTCCAGCGACTTACCGATGATTGCGTCGTCGGAATTATCGACAATGGCAGCAAGACGCGACCGCTCCTCCTCTGCTTTCTTCTGGCCGGTGATATCCCGCGCCGCGGCAAACACTCCGGCAATAGTCCCTGCCTCATCACGGAAGACCGATGCGTTGTAGAGAACAGGAGTGACGTGTCCGTCGCGGTGCCGGATCCGGAGCTCGTAGTCCGTCACCGAACCGTCCCGGAATACTCTCTCGTACCCGGCCTTCGCCCGCCCGGGTTCGGTAAAATACTCAGAAAAGTCGGTGCCGATGAGATCTTCCCGGGAAAAACCGGTGATCATTACCGTGGCGGCATTCACGTCGCTGATGGTGCCGTCCGGGTTGATGGTGACGAGCGGGTCGAGGCTCGCCTCTATCAGGCTCCGGTTATAGGCGCTCGCGTGCCTGAACTGGTCGAAGGTGTCCGTCCCCGAACCGGACGCAGGGTCTTTTGCTGTTTTATCCTGTAGTTTTTTCCGCATGTACTGCCTGATCCCGGGCTATTTTTGGATCCGGGTATGAATACTCCGGTATACCATTGCCGCCCTGATGATGAAGTGAACATTCGATGCAATGGAAATAAATATTATGCTTTGGTTACCGGGAACAGCAACTAACGGGGAAGACCTGCAGGTGTGAGCGAGTCCGCCAGAAGGTGGCATACGTACCCGAGGAAGAAGCAGGATGCACTATAGGGTGCCGGAAGACGTGCAAAAGACAAGGATACGGTAGTGGTCAGGGCGGTTACCCCGAATAAGAATACCATGAGTATCAAAGCACCCCGGCTGTGACACATACCCCGGTGCCTGCGGGTTATCGCCGGTTCCAGGATATCCGGCATAACCGATCCCGCAACAACAGCAACCAGTCCGGGTATCCAGGGGACAACGGCTGATTTGTTCACGGTATAGATGAGAGACGAATAGGCTATGAATGCAAGAAAACCTATCATCAGGTGGGTACGGGATCTCATCGCCGGTTTTCGTTTAACCTGTCCTGTTAATAAGCTGAGAGACGGGTTGTGAAAGTGAAAGAAGGGCATGGGCAGACCATTTTAGGGAGTCGTTATCTGCCTCTCTTTAAACAGGTACCGGCCATCTGTTTCAATCGGTAGGAGCGCGAACTCTGTTCAGGAGCAGGGAAACGATGCATACGCTCATTGAGCAGGCATGGCGGGGGAAGATACCCCGCCAGGTGAGACTGGTCGCAGCAGCAGAGAAAATCGATCCTGTCCTCCTCCGGGAGAAGGTAGCCGAAGGAAGCGTGGTCATTATGGAACGGGGCAAACGGTGCACAGGCATCGGGTCCGGGCTCTCCACCAAGATCAATGTCAACCTCGGGACATCCACCAGTAAAGTTTGCACAGAGGATGAGATCGCCAAGGCTCGCATTGCCGAACAGTTCGGGACAGACACCATAAGCGATCTCTCGATGGGAGGGGATATCAACGCGATCAGGGAGGCGGTCATGGCCAGTACAACGCTCCCGCTCACCACCGTGCCGGTGTACCAGACGGTTGTGGAACACGGCTTACACG
>JBAZHD010000179.1:0-4270 GCA_041652515.1 Methanoregula sp. | reverse complement strand
TCCGTGATATCTGCCTTGCCGAGGCACAATCCGCGGGAATATCCTGTACCGACAAGTATATCGATGCACTTGCGCTGGATATACTCCAGCATCCCGCTTCGTACGATGTCGTCGTCACGACAAATATCTTCGGGGATATTTTGTCAGACATGGCCTCCTATCTTGTGGGTGGACTTGGACTCATACCCAGTGCCAATATCGGTGACCGGTATGCCCTGTTTGAGCCGGTGCACGGGAGTGCGCCGGATATTGCCGGGAAAAATATCGCCAACCCGATTGCAGCCCTGCGGAGTGCGGCCATGCTCCTTGCCTATTGTGGGGATCACAGAGGTTCGGAACGCATTGAAGTGGCGGTGCAGGAGGTGCTCGCACGGGGAATCCGGACCCGGGACCTTGGGGGATCGGCAGGGACCCGGGAATTCGGGGAAGCGGTACTCCGGGCACTTTTACAGAAGGAATAACATATGTTTACAAAGGCTACTGATGAGGGGTATATCCCGGTATCTCCGGGAATCTTCAGGAAGACGCTTGTATCAGGGGCACGTACGCTCCTGACGGAGTTCCGGTTAAAAAAAGGAGCGGACCTGCCGCTCCACTCCCATCCCCACGAGCAGACCGGCTACCTTGTCTCAGGGCGGATGATCCTGACGATCGGGAATGAGGTAAACGAGATGCGGGAAGGGGACAGCTGGGTGATCCCGGGGAATGAACCGCACCGGGCAACGATCCTTGCCGATTCGGTGGCAGTCGAAATATTCTCCCCGGTACGGGAGGATTATCTCCAGGAATAGCGGTAGTACCGGATTATCCAGCGGCTCAAATATATCCAGGAATTTCCTCATGGTGCGATGCATTTTTTCGCTCGTAAAAGTATCTTCTAAAAAAAATCTCATAAACCCTTTTTTGTCTCAACCGTACAACACTCCTGCATGACGATTGAATCTGAAGCGGTGAAATCGGTCGCCGGTCTCATGGCACTCTCGGCACGGACAGCCCCAAAAGCGGTCGGGCTGGACTCGATCCACGTCGAGGTGCTGACCGGAAAGGACCAGGACAAACTCGCAGCCCGGATGATAAAAACGGGGAAAGAGTTGAAGATTGACTTTATCCGGATCAATGGCGAGCAGGTGAAGGCAAGCGATGCCACGCTCTTAATCGGGGTTGAGGGGCGAAAACCCGTTGGTGTTGACTGCGGCGGGTGTGGTTATGCCACCTGCGCAGAGATGGCAAAAGCGGTAAAAGCGCAGAAGAGTACAAAAGCACTCTACCCGGGCCCGAACTGTGTACTCAAGATTTCTGATCTCGGCATCGCTGTCGGATCGGCGGTCAAGACCGCCGGTATTCACAACGTGGACAACCGGGTCATGTTCAGCGCCGGCGCCATTGCCCTCCAGCTCGGGATGCTCAATGGGTGCAGTGTTGCATACGGCATCCCGCTCAAGGCGTCGGGCAAGAACATCTTCTGGGACATGAAGTTCGCGGATCACTAAAAAAATCTTTTTTTATTAAAACTACATGGCACAGGCGGATCGGTACCAACCCCGTGCGTGCTCACCAGGGTAGAGGTCTTCCTGCTCACAACTGCGGTTCCTGTCAGAACAACCAGGTCTTTTTCGGCTCGAAATCGGTCAGGATATGCCGGTAGTCATCAAACCATCGTGCCACAGGATTGCTGCGGAACACGAGGAATTGTCCGATATTGGCGGGATCGGCCGACTGGTGGTACCGCATGAAGATATGGTGTGCGGTTTTACCGACAATCTCAATTTTTCCTGTCGCATGTGACATGACGAACCGGGCACGTTTCGCAAGTCCTGAACATGCCTGCCAGGATTTCTGGATAATTTCATATGATTGTTCGACCGGGACCTGGAAGATCCGGTTTCCGATCGATGGTCGGCACTGGAAGATGTAATACGGCGAGATTCCCGCAAATGCAAGTTTCCGGAAGAGTTCGGTGAATATTTCCGGCTCACTGTTGATACCGCTGAGAATCGGCGTCTGGCTGACTACCATGACCCCGGCTTTCTGCAGTTCGTTTGCTGCACGGACTGATACGTCTGTAAGTTCCCGCGGGTGGTTGAAATGTGCCATCAGGTAAATGCGTTTTTCCGGTGTGCTGTAGCGCGAGAGAACATTGCAGAGGTCCGGGTCATCGAGGATCCGGTGCGGGTTGTAGGCAAGCATCTTGCTGCCGATCCGGATGATATTGACGTGGCCAATCTCACGGAGCTGGTGCAGGATCGATGCGAGCTGGCGGGTCTCAAGTGTCAGGGGATCCCCGCCGGTCAACAGGACATCCGTGATCTCGGTATGCTCACGGATGTAGTCAATCCCTTCAGAAATATCCTTCACCGTCTCGCGTTCATTACCCATGAACAATCGTTTGCGGAAACAGAACCGGCAGATACCCCCGCAGACATCGGTCAGGAGCAGGAGTCCGGTCTGGCTGTATTTATGCTGCAGGCCAGGTTTTCTGGTAAAATCTTTTTCACACGAAGGGTCGGGACATCCACCTCCCCTGAGTTCAGAAGAGTCGGGGATAACAATCCTGCGAAGAGGATCGTGTCCGTCTTTCCAGTCGATCAACGACAGGTAATATTCATTGGAACGGAACGGGAATGTGTCACTCACCGTCTCCATTGTGTCACGCTCTTTGGAGGTGAGCCCGACAAGGTTGTCAAGCTCGGATATCGTACTTAAGTATTTCTGGTTCATCATCATACACCACGGTTTTTTTACGTTGTGTGCTCTGCCGCCCGTTAAGGGGGAGGTGCCCGGGTAATGCGAAAAATCTCCTGATTGCCAGCAAAGGAAATTGGGCATACTACTATGCACTACACAGGTAAACGTTAATGGAGAGGTATCCTTTAAACCCTTTGTGTAATTTCAATTTTGCACGTCAGAAAAGAGAAACAGGGACAGAAAATCTGTCAGAAGATGATCCTGAACAAGGGATCAGGCTGTTGTCTTAAGGGTGGGCAGTCCGGCACTCACATCCGGTGTCAGGGTATGGCTCAACCATTGGAAGGAACGGGGATTGGACACCAGGAAAAAACGACAGGATACCGGAATAAAAGATATTTATGCCGAACCGGGAAAAAATCACATAGCTATGCATATTTCATCGCTCCGCCTGCTTCACGATACCTTCCCTGCAAGAGATTGTTATCCGTTTAACCTGGAAATCTTCCAGAAGACCGATGAGATAGCATTTTCCCGCCCGGTCACCTTTTTCATCGGGGAGAACGGGAGCGGAAAATCAACCCTGCTCAGGGCAATTGCCCGCAGCTGCAGCATCCATATCTGGGAGGAGCGTGACGGGACAAGGGATCGAAACAACCGGTATGAAGACCTGTTGCACCAGTCCATCAGGATCGAGTGGACTGCCGGGAAGGTCCCCGGATCATTCTTTGCTTCGGAAATCTTCCGGCATTTTGCCGAGATCCTTGATGCATGGGGTGTGGCCGACCCCGGGTGCCTCAACTATTATGGCAATGGCTCCCTCGTGCTCAAGTCCCATGGCCAGTCCCACATGTCATTTTTTGAGACCCGCTTCAGCAGGAAAGGACTCTACCTGCTCGACGAGCCGGAGAATGCCCTCTCCCCGGGGATGCAGCTCGAACTGTTGCGGATGTTACGGACGTTCATCACGCGGGGAGATGTGCAGTTTATCATCGTCACTCATTCCCCCATCCTTCTCGCTTTTCCCGATGCGGAGATCTACACCTTCGATGCGATCCCGATAAGGAAGGTCGAATACGAAGATACGGATTATTACCGGATCTATCGTGATTTCCTCAATAACCGGGAGAAGTACCTGGAGGCGTGATAAATACCGGATAGAGTTCTTATTCAGAATATAATAACCGGGCGACGCTGAAATGCGGAAATCAGCATCCAGGCGATCCAGCATCTCAGGCACTACATGTCCATCCCGGCGTATGCAGTTTATTACGAATACACGTGCCGTTGCGAGCTGGCCGGCTGATACTGGTTATCCGCAATCCTGAATCAGGAAGGTCACGTGCGGAGCAGGCGTGCATTGACCGCCACGATCACCGTACTGGCACTCATCAGTACTGCACCCATTGCCGGAGTGAGAAGGATCCCCTGTCCGATAAGTACCCCGGCAGCAAGCGGGATCGCAAACGTGTTGTATCCGGTTGCCCAGATGAGGTTCTGGAACATCTTCGCGTACGTCTTTTTTGAAAGCCCGATGATACCGGCAACATCCCGGGGATCGCTTCTCACGAGCACGATATCAGCA
>JBAZHD010000178.1:0-4318 GCA_041652515.1 Methanoregula sp. | reverse complement strand
CATCAATAAATGATCCTCTTCCGGGGGCCGGGGAATTCCTGTCATTGTCCTGAATTATGGAGGATATTCCCCCCACCGCCGAATGGCGCACGCTCGCACTGGACCCCGCAAACGACACCCCGATCTACCGCTCGCCGCGAAACGGCCCGGGGGAGAACGGGCTTTTCTCTTTCACCCTCCGCACCTGATCATTTATCACCAGAATATCCCCTCATTAACCGGGAAACAATTATGGAACAGAACCCTCTCACGGACCATGAAATTTCCATCTGCACGCACGGTATGTGGACAATTCCAGTACCGGTATAAACGATGACCGGACAGGACATTGTAAACAGAGATGATCCAATGAAGAATCCAGGAAAGAAACGGGTGAAAAAGACCAGTGAAGCACTATCCCGGGAAGCACAGGACATTGAACCATCTACAGTTCCTGCGGCATTACTCGGGGATCTCAGGTCTCTTATTGAATCGGCCCGCATCCGTGTTGCTGTCGGGGTTAATGCTGAACTGGTCATGCTCCACTGGCATATCGGTCACCGGCTTCATGAAGATATCATGAATTACGGGAGGAGTGTTTACGGTGAAAAAATTGTCGGACTGGTCGCTTTGGATCTGACGAATGCGTATGGCCGGGGGTTTTCCGAAAAGAGTCTTCGCCACATGGTCCGGTTTGCCGAGGTTTACGAGGATGAGACAATAGTCCCGGCACTGCCGGGACAATTGAGCTGGTCGCATTTTCTCAACCTGATCTACATCGATGAACCGCTGAAACGCGATTTTTACACGGAGATGTGCCGGCTGGAGCGATGGAGTGTGCGGACCCTGCGGGAAAAACTCGGGCGGGATGTTGTACGAAGGACAGCACTATCAAAGAAACCGGAAGAACTGGCACGCAAGGAACTCGCAGCCCTCCATGATGAAGACCGGATGACACCGGATCTTGTGTTCCGTGATCACTACCTGCTTGATTTCCTCGGCCTGGCTGATATGTACAACGAGCGGGATCTGGAAGACTCTATCATCCGTGAAATGGAACGGTTTATTACGGAACTGGGCACGGACTTCTCCTTTGTGGCCCGCCAGAAACGGATCACGGTCGATCACGATGCTCAGCCGCTCGCGTGAGAGGGTTCAATCCGGATTGTGCAGATCCCAATCCTTATTATCCCTCATGCATACTATTACGTATGAGCGGTTTACAATAAAGAGTAAAAAAATACAATTTTGTAAACCGCCCGGGAGGAGGCATATTATGGAATTAGGAACCAGGATCAGGATGGCACGTACCGCAGGAGGTCTCAGTCTCCGGGCCCTGGCAGAAAAAGCGGGGGTCAGCGCCATGGCGATATCGAAGTACGAGAATGGGAAAGATATTCCCCGGTCCGGCGTACTCATCCGGTTAAGCAAGGCGCTCGGTGTCAGTATCGATTATTTCTTCCGTACTGTGGAGGTGAACCTGTCACGACCCATGTACCGGAATCACGACGCCCTGCCGAAAAAAGAAGAGAATGAGATCCATGAGCAAATCCGCGATTTGATTGAACGGTACCTGGAGATTGAGGAGATCGTTGGTGATCACCAGCAGTTCCGGATGCCTTCAAAAGAAAAACGCCGGGTCGCAACGCTCGATGATGCAGAAACTGTTGCACAACACATGAGATCCTCCTGGAAACTAGGAACGGATCCTATCGAGAATATTATCGACATATTCGAACAGAACGGCATTAAAGTGGGAGATATTGACGGTACGAAAAATTTCGATGCGCTTACGTTCTTTATTGATAAAAAGACGCCGGTCATTGTGGTGAAGAAAAATGTGGTTGGAGACCGCCAGCGCTTCAGCCTTGCCCACGAGCTGGGCCATATCGTCATGATTCCCGATCCGTCCATAGATGCAGAACTTGCAGCCCATCGGTTTGCTGGTGCATTCATTGCTCCCGCACCGGGCTTAATTTCGGATCTTGGCGCAAAGAGGAAGATGCTCGATATTTATGAACTTCATCTCCTGAAACACAAGTATGGGATCAGTATGCAGGCACTCATTTACCGGGCAAGGGATCTTCATATTATCAGTAACGCCAAACTGAACGAGTTATTCGATATATTCAATGAACGGGACTGGAGACAAAGTGAGCCAGGCGATCACCTGAATTCAGAGACCCCGAGCCGGATGAAACGGATGATATTCCGTGCCCTCAGCGAACATAAGATCACCCGTTCACGAGCTGCCGAACTCATTGGAACAGATTTCGACCAGTTCTGCCTGAACGAAACCAGGGAGCACAATGGTTTCCCGATACCGGTATGTGACTGATGCAAGTATCCTCTTCGATGTCGTGAATGGAGGAGTTGTACATGAAATGTTCCAGCTCCCCTGCATTTTTTTAACAAGCGATCTTATTGCAGACATCGAACTGAAAAATCCGCCATTTTCCGAATTTCGGAGAGAGGGGCTCAGAAAAAAGGAATTATCCAAATCACAGGCTGAAGCATTATCTGAAATCCGTAAATCCCACAAAAACCTCTCAGTCTATGATATATCAGCATTCATCCTTGCACGGGATCAGAAAATAATCCTCTTATCCGGAGATGATGCGCTCAGGAAATTTGCCCTGTTACAGGGTGTGGAAGTCCATGGAATATTATGGATTATGGACCAGCTCATCGCACAGGATCTTTTACGTAAACAGGAAGCAGCCCGTGCCCTTCAACAGATTATTACGCATAACAGTTACCTGCCAAAAAAGGAATGTGCAGACCGGATTGCTCGCTGGTCGGAATAGAAAGGGATCACATTTTTTAAAAATTCTGTCGACAGTCGTCTGCGATAACCGCAAAGATCCCTCACCCCTCCCGCATCAGCGGCGACACGATCCTCCCGATCCCGGCATCCACTGCATAAACCCGCTCAAGAATCCGGGCCAGGCTCTCGTCATCGATCTCTTCTGCAATGAATGGCTCGTCGCGGTCTACGAGCATCAGCCCATCATCGCTCATCCCGGCCGTCCACGCGTGGCACCAGACCGTGACCTTGGGGTCCAGGTCAAATAATTCCGGCCTCAGCAGGTCTGCGGCTTCGGGGCTGAGGTGCAGTGCAACAGGTTCGCCGTTCACTTTTCCTTCACGCCACTCATCCTTCTGTAAGCGATCGCGGGCAAGGTCCGCGAGCAGCCGGTCCTGTACGGCGGGTGTCAGATCTTCCGCTGCAATGCTGCAGGTCCCGCGGAGATCGGCAAGGCCGGCATCGATCGCGGGGATCCCGTCACGGAACCCGTGGTACACCCCCGCGACAATCCGCATCGCGGACGGGTCATCCGGCCGGTCCGGGTGCGGGAGCGCTTCGACCAGCACGGTCACCAGCTCGATAATGCCATCGCGGATAAGTTCTTCCTGCGCTTCCGGTATCATTGCATCAAAGATTTTTGTCATGGTTTTTCCTCCGTGGTTTTTTTTCCATTTTTCTTCACAGCAGTTCGTCGTTCTTCTCCATTCCCGTTCACCGGGATCGAAAGAGAGGGAGGCCCGGGAGATCTCCCCTCCCGGCCATACGTCCCCCTGCACACCGGACCCTCTTTTCCGCCGCCCCAACTCTGCCATATCCTGCTATCCCCCACCGTCGTGAAAATGCAGGTTTTTAACAGAAATCCTGCTGTTTTTTCACAAAACACTGTCAAAAAGCCGGAAAAATGGCCAATCCGGGCATTTTGCGGGCTCCGCCGGGTGCATCCCTCCCGGGCACCCAGGGTGAGGGGTGGGAGCCCGGGAGATCTCCCCTCCCGGCCATACGTGCCCCTGCACGCCGGACCCCTTTTTCCGTCGCCCCAACTCTGCCATATCCTGCTATCCCCCACCGGCGTGAAAATGCAGGATTTCAACAGAAACCCTGCTGTTTTTTCACAAAACCCTGTCAAAAAGCCGGAAAAATGGCCAATCCGGGCATTTTGCGGGCTCCGTCGGGTGCATCCCTCCCGGGCACCTCGGGTGAGGGGTGGGAGCCTGGGAGATCTCCCCTCCCGGACACATGGCCCCCTGCACGCCGGACCCCTTTTTCCGCCTCCCCTACTCTGCCATATCCTGCTATCCCCCACCGGCGTAAAAATGCAGGATTTCAACAGAAACCCTGCTGTTTTTTCACAAAACACTGTCAAAAAGCCGGAAAAATGGCCAATCCGGGCATTATACGGGCTCCGTTGGGTGCATCCCTCCCGGGCCCCCCGGGGGAGGGGCAGGGAATGCCCTCCACCGGAGAATGTGCCCTTCATTCACTCTCACCTCCCGGTCCCTCATCAGCCATGGCCTCCTGCAGGACTAACGG
>JBAZHD010000177.1:0-4343 GCA_041652515.1 Methanoregula sp. | reverse complement strand
CGCACGCCCCGCCTCCCCAAACCGCAGCAGATTACAGCGCCACGGGAAATGCGATCGATTGCCTAAGTCCCGCATCCTCATCCGCCCGCACACCCCGCCTCCCCAAAACCGCAGCGGATTACAGCGCCACGGGAAATGCGATTGATTGCCTGAGTCCCGCACCCTCATGCCGACCGCCCCATGATCACTTGAATGATATCCGCTAGCATGGGCCGCGATTAGGGTAAGCACGGGATCTGCCGGAATATCAGTCGTGTTTTTTCCCAAAAAGCCAACCGATCCGATCCGTTGTCGGCACCAGGAACCGGTCTTTAAGGATTATCTTCAACTTCTCGTTTTCAACTATATTTGCAGGGTATGTTAACGTGGAGAGTTCGATCTCCCGGTCACGGCCGGCAATTTTTATGTTCCAGTAACTGCCGACCATGTCGGCAGTCCAGAAATCAGGCTCTTCTGTTACATCAAATCTTGTGATATCCCTCATTGGGATCGTCACTGCATCGGGATGCGCTGCAATAATATCGGAGGGGTGCATCATCTGGAAATGCACGCTGAATTTGGTGTCGACCGGAACAAGGTGCAGTACCATCATCAGGGTACCCGGCAGCCGGCCCCGTAAAGCAATCTCGCGATCAAGCGCCTCCATCCTGCGGGCGGCCAGGAGCGGATCGGTGTTGACACAGATGACTCTCTTTTCCGTAATGATCAGGCAGAAATGCTGCAGACTCTGAAAAAACCAGGAACCCGTATAATGGTGTGTGACGATGAGGATGCGTTCATGTTGCCGGTCACCGGAAGATGATGGCCCGGATCCTGTGTCCATGGAAGATCTTGATCAGGCTCTGTATTGAGCGTATTGAATTTGTTTTATTTTTCCTTTCCATTGATCCCGCCTCAAGACCGGCATTCCCTCCCGTCACGATCGTTGAGCGTTGTTCGCTCGCCTTCTTTTCCCTCAGCATGCCTCGCCCCTCCTTCTCCGGCCCCTCCCGCACCCTCATCCGCCGCTTACCCCCGCCTCCCAACCGCAGCGGATTACAGCGCCACGGGAAATACGAACGATCGCCTGAGTCCCGCACCCTCCTCCGCCTGCATGCCCCGCCTCCCCAAACCGCAGCGGATTACAGCGCCACGGGAAATGCGATCGATTGCCTGAGTCCCGCACCCTCCTCCGCTCGCACGCCCCTCCTCCCCAAACCCGCAGCGGATTACAGCGCCACGGGAAATGCGATCGATTGCCTAAGTCCCGCACCCTCCTCCGCCCGTATGCCCCGCCTCCCCAAAACCGCAGCCGATCCCAGCGCCCCGCCCGGCCCCAGCGCTGCCAGGGGGGTTCCCGCCCAACCCCCCTCCCCCCTCAGCAAAAAATCCCGCCACCTCAGTCGGCATCCTCCGGCGTCGAAACCGGCTCCTGCGAGCATCCACGTCCCCCCACTCACAAACAAAACCGGAGCGAGAGGGGGGGTTGCCTGCCTACCCCCCCACCATGAGGGGAGGGGGGTCCGCCCGCCCGGAAAAATAACGGGCGGGGGGGTTGGCCGGGAACCCCCCTCCCCAAAAATGAGAACCGGCCAGTGGTACACGGACGGTCGCCAGTTCTTTTGTAAGAAAATGCCGGCGGTGAGGGGATTTTTCCCTGCCACTCAAAAACGGGTAGCGGCCGGCCGGGGCCTTGCGTGAGGGAGGGTTGCCGGCCTACCTCCCCCCCAGGGATGGAGGGGGGTTCGGGCCGGCCGGGGAAAAAGAGGTGGGGGGGTTGGCCGGGAACCCCCCCGGCCACAGCGGCATTGTTCCGCCTGCCTAGATCGATGAGCGGTTTTCGCTTCGCCCGCGTTTCCCTCAGCAGGCCTCGCCCCGGCCTCCGTGGACACGGAATACCGGCACAATGGAAAAAGACCTGCACTCTCCTGATCAGAGCCATTGGTGCATCCTGCCCAGCAGATAGATCTGGATATCTCTCAAAGAAACGGATCTCCCTCTTTTATAATAAATCGAAAGTAATAGCACAACCGGATATAATGAGTGTGAGAAAATACCTTCCCGTTCTGCTGATTGGCTGTATTGCTCTCGTGTTTCTCCTGTTATACAGCACACATCAGCCGGTTTATTTCGGCAATATCTCAACAGTCCGGCCAACATCGGTGCCGGTGTACCCGGCCATGAATATTTCTGAAACGGTCAAGACCCCGCGGGGAACCATGATCATCAATGCATCCATGCCTGAGTCTCTCGCTGTAATGCCGGTTTATCGCCTGAACATGAGTGACCGCCATACCCTGACAGTAAATCGTATCCCTATGTTCCCGAAAATATCCGAATACCGTCCTGAGAAATCAGCAATACCCCCGGCATTGATCACTGATACACAGAATGTGAAGCAGACAGCTGAAAATTTTCTCCGGAAATACCATGGACTGCCTGATGATGTCGTCATCTGGAATGTGCTGGATCTGCAAAGTCCGTGGGGCGGGGAAACTCCGTTGGAATTACAACCATATGAAATATACAAACCTTACACAAGGATCACCTATGCCAGAATGATCAACGGGCAACCTGCCGATAACTGGGGTATCAATCATGAGGAAATTTCCCTTGGGGGATTTAAAAAACTGTCAACCGATCACGATTTTATTATCGTAGGACTCCGGGAAGACGGTGATTTAATATTCATAACAGAACGATGGACAAAATCAGAATATATCCGGGACGAACCGGTACTCTCAGTCAGGGAAGCGCTGGATCGTGTAAAAAAATGGGAGAATGCCCAGGAAGATTATGGGAGTGTCGAGGACCTGAAGGTTCAGATCATCCGGCAGGGATATTTCGAAGCAACCGGACACACATCAATCATTGAACCAGCCTGGTTTTTCTCCGGCATCAACAGGGATGGCCAAGACCAGACCGTTGTTGTCCTGGCCAGGAAAAATGACTCGGCAGAATTACCATTTTACAACTATTCACATAAGGATCCCTCGCTTCCGAACTATTGGGCTGGTTCTAAAAATAACATGAACTGGGCGATGGAGAACTATGTCAACGGGACTGAGATCGGCATGGAAAAGGCAAAGGACCTCGTGAAATCATTTTCCAAAAGTCCTAACCTTGTTATTGAGAGTATAATTCCGGTTCAGGAAAAAACCGGATGTTGCAGTTGGAACATCTTCTACAATATCACTTCAAACGAAGGAATATACACAATAGATCCGAAAATATCGTTTGTGCGGTCCGTATCATATCCGGTAAATGTTACTCATACACGGCCAAATCCTGTAGAATTTCCTGAAATTCTGGATATCTCATCCGATTATGTCCATGAAAATTTTGGATATTATCCTGATGAAAATTTCACCCGTAATTCATACATCACGGAAAATCCTGAAACGTACCGCGTGAGAATTCCCGCATCAAATTTCACGATTCTCCTGGACATCGACAAGAAAACTGGAGATGTTGTAGGGTATACCAATGCAAACACACTACCCCCGAAAATCTGTTAATTTTTTTCCCCATTCGCCCGCTCAACCCCCACTTCCCGCAGGCCCTGCTCTATCCGTCCGCGGACATGACCCCCAAAAAAACCGCCCCTTCCGCACCCTCATCCACCCGCACGCCCCGCCTCCCCAAACCGCAGCGGATTACAGCGCCACGGGAAATGCGATCGATTGCCTGATTGCATCAAAAAGAAATTTTTATCCGGCGATCTTTTTCCCGGCGATCTTTTCCACGCTGAAAAAAACCGGATTTCCTAAAAAAAATTCCGGTGAAATTTTCTCTGAATATTTTCTCAAAAAAATCCCGGAAATTTTCCCCGGCTTCCTAAAAGTTTTTGCATGCCAGAAGGTCCGAATGATCCTCATTTTTTACATCGGAGGATCCGGCGAATGCCAGAGCATCCTCTTCCGGAAACTCCTCCCGGGGGCCTGCCCCGTTGCACGTCAGACCCCAAAATCCACCCCTCCAACTCTGCCATATCCTGTCATAATCCTCCGGCGTGAAATTGCATTTTTTTACACAAAACCCTGCCGGTTTTTGGAAAAACCCTGTCATTTTCCCGGAAAAACAGGGCATCCGGGCTCGCAGCGGGCCCGGATTGGTGCAGGGGGTAAATGACCCTTCGGATCCCCGCTCTGATCTCTCCGAATCGTCAGTGGAAATCCGATCCTTAAACCCGGCCTTTATTCCCTTTACCGTGCTGTAGCCCGACCGGCCCTGAGATCGGCCAATGGTTAATGCCGGTTAATGTTTTTCAAGCCCCTTGTAAAACGTCCCGATTGCGTAAATCCTCACAGATCACCGTCTCCCGGAATGCCGTGTACGAAATGGGGGGAAATTGCACATAATTC
>JBAZHD010000176.1:0-4395 GCA_041652515.1 Methanoregula sp. | reverse complement strand
TCATACAGCAGCACGTTGTAATCCTTGACTGCTTCGGGATCCGTTGCGGCCCCGCGGACAAAGAGCCCGGGTTTGTCATTCTGGGCCTGTGCGACATAGTCGATGATACTGGGGCGCCCCGGTATGAATGCTAGGAAAAGGACCGCTTTCTCTGCTTTTTTGATCTCTTCGGCCACTTCCGCCAGGTCAGAGGGTGCCTCGGGACGTTTTGAAACGTATTTCGTATTCGGGGAGAACCAGACATCGACCGTGCTGTTATCCACGGTCACCGAAGGGATCTCCTTGTTGTTCGCCGCACGGAAATCTGCACCCTGCGCATTACCCTCGCTCTTTAATGCATTCCAGTAGTCCATGTAAATCCGGGCAATCTCATCAGACTCAATGACAATGGCATTGTTGGACTGGGTGCAGAGACCGGTGAAGGTCCAGTTTGTGCTGCCGGAAAGTACTGCCCGAGGCGTCCCGGTAGTATCCACATAGACCATGAATTTGTTGTGCCCGATATGTCCACTTTTAAGCATCCTGTCCGAAATATCGATCTGAGCATCGTGCAGTGACTGTCGTGCCCCGATATTCGTGCCATCCTTCGTCCCGGCATTTGACAGCAGTACATGCACGAAGGGCGAGATAAGGAGCACCTGCAGCAGTTCGGGATCGTTGAACTCGTACAGTGCGCAATAACATTCCCCGCCCTCTTTTTTTGCCCGGTCGAGAAGAGAGGTAACTCCTTCGATGATCTGGCCTGCAAGAGAGTTTCTCAGCGGGTCGCCCGGTTGATCGATCCGGTCCCTGAGGACCTTGTAATTGGGCGTCCCGTCGGGGTTCGTGGGAACCTTGTGGGCCAGGGACTGGGTCGAGAGGATCCCCCTGTTGAAATATGCCCTGATATGTTCCCTGCCCGGAACCAGGTCAACCTGATCGGTTGTAAGACGGTTATTGTCATCTTTTTCAAGGTTATCCGGTTCCCCGGTCATGGGAACGATCTCGTACAGGTACGATCCGCCCCGCTGTGCGGTGAAATCATTCCAGCTGAATTTCTGGACCGGCCAGACTGTGGTGTCCTTCGGCTCCCATTTTGGATTTGTCCGGCCTCTAAACCCGACCCATGAGGGCAGCGCGGTCTTTTCCCCGGTCTTTGCGTCGATACGGAAGATCGCAAACCCAAGGCAGTTCTTTATCTTCTTGTCATATCTCCACGCGACAAGGGAGACATCGTTGTTGGCAAAGGCGACAGCTTGTTTCATGTATTAATATTAGCACTCAAAAAAATAGTTTGTGGTATATTCATTTTCAATTTGTTTTGCAGTAAACCCGGGCCCTGACAGTTTTTCCGGGATCCCGGACATTAAAAGGCCCCGGACCTGCACCGGATAATCTTTAAATTTTTTACTCTCTCCCGTTTCTGTGACCCGGCAGAGATCTCGCAAAAATCCTGTTCGCATTTTCGGGAATTTGCCTCCCTCCTTTGCCACCATTGGCCGCCTCTATCCGGCGAATGGAATGAGCCTGATAAAAAAGCAGATCTATGATAACATCCTGTCAGCGACAGATGCCATCCTCCAGGAGAAGTCCGACGTCCTCGTCCACGCGGGCGACCTCTTCGATATCGTCAAGCCCAAGACCTTGAGGACCACCCCTACCTCCATTTCATTGCAACGATTGTGCAATGATTATCGTGATGGTGTATTATGCGGGAAGAAGAACACAGATTCCACTAATCCCACTTTCCAGATGTAATTACAATTCTGGTTTTTCCTTTACCCGAACCCGATTTCCTTTCTGCGCGATGTCATATTTTTATACAATAAAGGCTGGAATGATTCTTCCACCAGCTTGCACGTATCAGAAGAGAAACGGAATCCAAATCCATTTTTCCCGGTTTGAAACGCCTTCACAATCGTCAATGAACATAAATACCGAAAGCATAAACACAAGACTAGAAACACCCCGTACCTGAACGGTTCGGAGCCCATGAAATCAGAGGCTGCACTTCCATGGATTTTAAACCCGTCCTCTCCATCATCCGGAACCAGCTAAAGCCCGCGATCATAATTTTTTTCCTGCTCACGCTTATCACCGGGATTTTCTATCCACTTCTGATCACCGGCATCGCACAGGCAGTCTTTCCCGTCCAGGCAAACGGGAACCTTATCGTTCATGACGGGAACGTAGTCGGTTCAGCGCTCATCGGGCAACCGTTCACATCCCCGAAATATTTCTGGAGCCGCCCCTCAGCCACATCCCCGGTGCCCTACAACGCCGGGCTCTCCTCAGGTTCGAACCTCGGACCCTCGAACCCGGCACTCAAAAGTGCGGTGAACACACGAGTCGAAGCCCTGCATGCAGCGGACCCAACCAATACGCTGCCGATTCCGGTCGATCTCGTCACCAGTTCGGGCAGCGGGCTCGACCCGCACATCAGCGTTGCCGCCGCACATTACCAGGTCCACCGGATCGCCCGTGAGCGGAACCTGACCGAGGCGGATGTGCAAGCCCTCGTCAATACTCATATCGAACCCCGTCAGTTCTGGATCTTTGGCGAACCACGGGTGAATGTGCTCGAGCTTAACCTCGCTCTCGATGATATGAGCACCACCCATATCGTCCCGTCATCTATGGTACGGCAGGATCCTGTTCCCCCGGAGGCATCCGGGTTACGACTTCCGGACTGGATTGTCCTCATCCTCTTCATTGGGGTCTTTGTCGTGACGGTCGTCCCGCTGGGAAGATTCATGGTGAAGGTTATCAAAGGGGAACCTCATCTCCTCTCATCGGTCACCGTGCCGCTCGAACACCGGCTCCTCGCATGGTCGCAGGTGGATGCCCGTGACGAGATGGACTGGAAGACCTTCGCTATCGCGATGATGGTCTTCTCGCTCATCGCGATCGTCTTTGTTTTCGTGCTCCAGCTTGCCCAGCCCGTCCTCCCGCTCAATCCGGCGGGAGTAGGATCGCCCTCGTGGGACCTCGCGCTCAATACCGCAGTCAGTTTTGTTACCAACACCAACTGGCAGGCATACGCCGGGGAGACCGGCATGAGCTACCTCACCCAGATGGTGGGTCTCTGCGTCCAGAACTTCACATCAGCCGCAACGGGTCTTGCCGTTCTCATCGGGCTCACGTACGGGCTCTCCCGGAGGTCTGCCGCAACGATCGGGAACTTCTGGGTGCTCCTCATCCGGAGCGTGATGATCCTCCTGCCGATCAGTATCATCATCGCGCTCATCCTCGTATCGCAGGGCACGGTCCAGACGCTTGGCAGCCCGGTCACCGTGCCGCTTCTCGATCCGGTGAGGGATGCAAGCGGTGCTCTTGTCACCACCCAGACAATCCCGCTCGGACCCGCCGCATCCCAGATCGCGATCAAGCAGCTCGGCGTAAACGGCGGCGGGTTCTTCAACACGAACTCGGCTCACCCGTTTGAGAACCCCACGCCGTTTGCCAACTTCATCGAGATCATTGCAATCCTCCTCATCCCGGCAGCGCTCTGCTATTCCTTCGGAAGGATGGTTGGCGCCGGGAGGAAAGGAGTCAGCATCCTTCTTGCCATGACCATCATCTTCCTGCCGCTCCTGGGTCTTGCCATCTGGGCGGAGTTCGGGACGAATCCCGCATTTGCCGGCATGGGCATCGACCAGACCACGACCGATCTCCAGCCGGGCGGCAACATGGAGGGCAAGGAAGTGCGGTTCGGCATCACGGGCTCCGCACTCTTCTCCGTGGTTACTACGTCTGCCTCCTGTGGTGCAGTCAATTCAATGCACGACTCCTTCACCCCGATTGGCGGTTTTGTCCAGCTCCTCATGATGCAGTTCGGGGAAGTGGTCTACGGCGGAATCGGGGCAGGTCTGTACGGCATGCTCATCTTTGTGATCATCGCGATGTTCATCGCCGGGCTGATGGTCGGACGGACACCGGAATATCTCGGCAAGAAGATCGAGCCACGGGAAATGACCATCGCTACCATCATCATCCTCATTCCCATCTTCCTCATCCTCCTCGGGACGGCGGTTGCAGTTCTTATAGAACCAGGAAAAATGGCAGTACTCAACCCGGGTCCTCACGGGTTCTCGGAGATCCTGTATGCCTTCACGTCCGCGGCGCAGAATAACGGCAGCGCCTTTGCCGGGCTGTCAGCGAACAGCGTATTCTATAACCTCGCCACCGCTGCCTGCATGTTCATCGGCAGGTTCGGCATCGCGGTTCTCACGCTAGCCCTCGCCGGTTCGCTCGTGGTAAAAAAGATCGTTCCGGCGGGAGAGGGAACGCTGTCAGACCACCGCCCGCTCTTCATCATCTGGCTGGTCTTTGTCGTGATCATTATCGGCGCGCTCAGTTTCCTCCCGGCTCTCGCCCTTGGTCCCATTGTCGAACAGCTCATGCTCGGCGGAGGTG
>JBAZHD010000175.1:0-4421 GCA_041652515.1 Methanoregula sp. | reverse complement strand
CCCGAGCCGGGGGATGATCCGGGCAAGCGCCCAGACCAGCACCAGCAGGAAGAGGATCGCGAGCCCCTCTGCGATTACGTTGTGAGCCCAGAAGAAGTTCGCATCGCCGGTCCCCGTGGGGTCCGGAAACCCGGCAAACCACGTGTCCGAGACCGAGATGAAAATAATGGCGACCCGGAACAGGTTGAGGGAAAAGATGAGCGGTACAACGAGCAGGAACGCGGCCACGGCCTGCCGGAGCGTGAGGTTTTTCTCACCGAAGACGACGCCGAGCATCATCGCGATTGCCAGGATCCCCGTGCAGCCAAGGATGATCTGGTTATAGAACCCGTTCTCGGCGATAATGTTCCACGCGTACAGCTGCGGGTGGTGGCCAAGAGCGGTAATGAGCGTGAACGCCAGCTTGACAATGACCGAGACCAGTGCATCGTGGAGAAAGGGGACGAAGGCAAACGGCACCCAGATGACCGTGGCAATTGCGGCAGTGCGGGAGAGCTGGAGGACGACCGGGTCATTCCTGATGAGACGTTCTGCTGTTATCGCAAGGAATGGCAGGCAGAGCAGTGCAACCACCGGGTACAGGAAATTATTCTCCCGGAATAATGCCGGTATCTCCGACCAGAGGTTGAGCACGATGCAGGCCCAGCCGGCAATGGCAGCATAGTTCTGGTACCGTCCTGCGCCAAAGAAAATGAGAAACGAGACGAATACCGCAATAACGAGAAGGTCGCTCATGATGGTCCCGCAGTTACTCTTACAAGGTCTCCTGCCCGCGTAATAGTGCTATGGTAACGGGGATGTAACCATCCGGTTTGAGAACGTTGTTCATACCGGATAAAAAAACCGGAACCGCGGGCGGCCGCTTATCCAATGGTAATTATTACCTGCCTTTCGCGCTGTCGTACCCGCACTGGTTGCAGCGATAGCTGCCATCGGGCCGGGTCTTGAGGCTCGAGGACTGGCATTTCTCGCAGATCGGGCGGTCGTGCTTCACCTTAATGGCCTGGGGTTGTTTTTCCATGGGGAATCATTTGCGGGGCACGGTATAAAGATGTACCGGGAAACCGGCAGATCCACACGCTCACGCGAACCTTTTTGTCCCCGGATTACACACTACATCAGATAAATATTCAGGACACGGGTATCCGCACCGGGGCAATTCCCATGAACCTGTTTTCAGACAGACCTGAACTTTCCGAAGATCGATACAAGTGGACAGCCCTTGCCGTCGCATCCCTCGGTACCCTTGTCGGCGTCCTCAACGCGAGCACGCTCATCATCGCGCTGCCGACCATGATGCTGAAGCTCAATACTACACTCATCGGCGTCATGTGGGTCCTCATCGTGTATATGCTGATCCTGACGATCCTTGCACCTGCCTGCGGGAGGCTTGCCGACATGTACGGGCGCAAGCGGCTCTATGTCATGGGTATTGTCGTCTTCACCGTGGGATCGTTCCTGTGTGGCCTTGCAGCTGACGTGACGCAGCTGATCGGCTTCCGGGTGATACAGGCGATCGGGGGGGCATTTCTTGTTGCAAACGGCACCGTCATTGTCGTCGACGCATTCCCGAAATGGGAACTCGGAAAGGCCATGGGTATCCTCTCCATGATCATGGCGGCGGCATTCGTGGTTGGCCCGATCCTCGGCGGGTTCCTCACGCTGATCGACTGGCGCCTGAACTTCTTTATCAATATCCCGTTCGGGATTATCGCCGCGTATTATGCCCACACCCGGCTCCGGGAAGTGAAGGAATTTACCGGTATGGAGCCGTTCGATTATTATGGGATGATCCTGTTTGCCACCTCATTTATTGCACTCACGGTATACGGGAGTGCGGGCGTCCTTGTCGGATTCCTGTCCCTCCCGATGCTTGCCACGCTCGCCATCGGCATCCTGTCGTTCGCCGGGTTCATCTCGTACGAGCGGAAGGCCCGTTATCCTCTCATCGATCTCTCGCTGTTCAGCATCCGGATCTTCACGTACGGGCAGGTCAGTGCACTCCTGAATGCCATTGCCCGTGGTGCGGTCATGATGCTCCTGATCCTCTTCTTCCAGGGACCAAGGGGATATGACCCGCTGTTTGCAAGCATCCTTATCTCGCCGCTCGCCATTGCGCTGATCATCACCGGGCCGCTCGGGGGCTCCCTTTCGGACAAATATGGTTCCCGCGTGATCAGTACCATCGGGCTTGTCATTTCAACCGCCGGGCTTGTCGGGCTCGCTTTCATGCAGTACGACACCCCGTACCGGGTTCTTGCGTTCTGGATGTTTGTGCACGGATTCGGGTCGGGGCTCTTCCAGCCGCCGAACACGAGCGCGATCATGGCGGCAGTCCCGGTGGAGCGGCGGGGATTTGCCTCGTCCATGCGGGCCTTCTTCAACAACACCGGGATGGTAATCTCCATGACAATTGCCATGCCGCTCCTCATCGGCATGATCCCGCTCGATGAGATGATGAACATGTTCGTGCTCGGCTCGGCAAACCTTCCGGTTGCGACCCAGATCCAGTTCACAAACGCGATCTGTTTCGTGTTCTTCGTCTCGGCAATCCTCTCCATCCCCGCAATCATCATCTCGGCGATGAGAGGGAAGGAAGACCTGAAACACAAAACGGGCAGGCCGGACAGTTCATCGGGAAAGTAAGGAGCGGGGTCTCCCCCGGCGGTTATTCGTTCGCGAAAAATCACTCCAGAAAAATATATAGCCATTTACATGGAACTAACGCAGTATGAAACATCTTTTTGTAATATTGCTCCTGGTTCTGTTCCTGTTCACTGCCGGGTGTGGGAGTAAAAGCCAGGACTCCGCCGTTACTCCTTCTGAAGTAACAACAAAAGTGCCGGTGAAAACCACCACAAAAGCACCACAAACAACGAAAACCGTGATCACAACAATTCCCACCCCCGTTGCAACCCCGGAACCAGAACAGGAACGCCAGATTACCGAGGGATTCTGGTGCCGGGATACGACGATCAACATAGAGAAGGCAAATACGCGTGTGACCGAATGCTACCGGTTCTTCGATGACGGGACGTATAAATGGGGGTATTCTCCCGGACAGCCAATGGGAAAATCCCCCAGTTGTTCGGGAGCTCCGGCAGAAAAATGCAAGTATTCATTCAATGCAAAAGGCATGGTTGAGGTAGAAGGAGGATACTCGTACACATTTTCACGATATTATCTCATTGATCCTCACGATCCTCCCTACTTCATGTGGACAGAAACGGGAATTCCATAAAAATATCCTTTTTTTCTACGAGACGAAAACGGTGTTCCCGTTTTCTTTTTTTTGCAATTTACGGCAAAACGAATGGCAGGCTCACGGGTTATTGCATACCGGCTTGCACATTTTTTGCACCAGGAGAAAAAAAATCAAAATGAAAAATGCCATTTCCGGCCTCATCCGTGTTTCATTCAAAACACTGCATCAACGACGTTTAAAAAAAAAATTATTCCTTTCTCATCACGACAGCAGCGAGCAGAGATGCGCCGATCGCGGCAATGATGGTGGCAATTCCTACCGGTGTCCGCTGCTGAACCGGGGCGTTCGCGGCAGGCCAGGTATAGGATGGGGACGGGGTCACCGGTGCTGCTGCGCTGGCGATTGTTGTTTGTGCCTGTGTCTGCACGGGTGCCTGTACTGTCTGTTGCACCGCGGAGGTCTGCGCATACGATGCTGTCGGAGCGAATGTTGATCCGCCGATTAAAAGCGTAGATCCAAATGGCCGGTAACAGTAGCGGGCGACCGTCCCACTGTTCGTTGTTTCCTGGCCGCAGGTGGTTTTGCTGCACTGTGTATACCCGTTTGTCCCCCAGCGGGACAGGGCACCGGCATCAGAAAGGCACTCGCACGGGGCCTGGCAGGTTGTCACCGCGGGGGAACTGGTGCCACCAATCGGGTGGATACAATAATATTGCGTCATTGCATTCGCGCTCTGCCCGCAAATGGACTTGCTGCACGTCTCATACCCTTCCGCGCCCCATCGCTGCGCAGCTTCGTTCATCGATATACATTCACAGGGCGCCGTGCAGGCATTGGGTGACCCGGACGAGGGATTCTCGTTCGTCGCACCGATACTCGTTGCTGCACTCACCGTACCGCACATGACCACTATTATCCCGAGAATTAAGACGATCCACATAAAGCGATTCATTGTCATTTTGTATCACCACTCCCCGTCAAATCAGTACACCAGACCGGGGTTGTATTAAGAAGAATCGATTGAGCCGGTAATATATGTTTGTTTTGTCGAATCTCACGGATTGCAAGGTTAGAGGGTCAGCAGCAAAGGTCGGCTCCGCCTCCCTTCTCGTCCTCAAGGTCCTGTCGGACCTTTCGGAACCCGAAACAGGAGAATGCTTCATCCTTTCCGGGTGATACAGACGGAGTGTGAAACCGTCTTCTCATCGAATCATAA
>JBAZHD010000174.1:0-4549 GCA_041652515.1 Methanoregula sp. | reverse complement strand
TAAGACAAAGAGAGCGACTGCAACGAGTGCAATAGTTAATCGCTTAGTCAGTTTTTCATCCCCTTTTCAAATAATAATAAAAGATTAATTTAAAACGTTCACGTGAAAATTAATTAATGTATCGATTTTATATTCCTTAAATTGCGTAGATAATCAGAAAAAAACGATCAGATTATTTCATTATTTCTGCAAGGCTTTTCTATACGGGTTGGACAGCCGATTGCTCACGAGGTTATCGAGATCCACACATCCCTTCCATAACAGTACACGGGTAATGCCATAAAAGGAGTCCGGGCTGGCGAGGTTTATCTCCGGTTTTTCCTGAGCTAACCGCAGCGGCGATATAGTACACCACCCGGTTCAATATTTCGCAGTCTGCTGAATGGATTTGACCGGGTGCATGGTCCGAATATATACGATACCGGGCGGGATGTGTGTTAAGGCTGACTGGCCCGGAGGCCGGTTGCCGACAGGAGGATACACACCATGCAATTATTCAGGCACACTGGCGTGATAATCGCAGTCTTCTGGTGTGCGGCAATGATTGTTGCACCCATGGCTGCAGCAGGCCAGGATACGAATCAGGGATCCGGGCCCCAGGGTATGAACCCGGGACAGGGAAACCAGGGCAATAACCAGATGCAGACTGGCCAGGGAACCGGATCCGGAAACGGCCAGAACATTGCCGGGCCCGGGCAGGGCAACGGACCGCAGGGAATGGGCAAAGGGAATGTTACAGAATTCGGGAACCGTTCCCTGTTCAGGCCGGACAATGGTAACATGACGGCGCCGCCGGACTGGGACGCCGATAACTCAACCGCCTTTAACAAGACAGCACGGCACGGCCCGTGGGATGGGAACATGACCGGTATGAATATGACCGGAAGGAACATGACCGGTATGAATATGACCGGCATGCCCCCGCGTGAAGACTGGGATCCCGCTAACATGACCTCTATGAACCAGACAGGAAGGCACGGCGAGGGTAACATGACCCCGCCGGATCAGTCGCAGATGCAGGGCAACGGGAACAACCCGGGACCCCTGGGTAACTCAAACCAGCAGCAGGCTCAGAACCTGCAGGGAAACACCGGGAATAATTCCAGCGACAGCCTCATAGCCGAGCTCGTCGACTGGCTGAAAGCCCATGGAGTCTCATAAGACCCGGCAGACAACAGGCAGCATCCATTTTTTTTATGCGCAGGACGGTTTTGCAGGGAGCGGGAAAACCGGCATCCTGCAGGACGGAACCGGCAGTTTTCTCAAAAAATACCGGGCAGGAAACGCCATCCCGTAAAAGGGCAGGGTAAATGGATCCCTGCATCGTTTCGCAATCGGGTCCCGGTTTTGAAAATCTACAATCGCGATTATGATGCGATAAAAAATTAATACGGGACATTCGCGATGCAATTTATATCGCAGAACCGGATCGCGGTTTTTTTAGGAAAAATCGATTCATGGATGTGTCCTCCCTGAAAATTGATTTCTTCAGGAATTACTGATGGGGGTTGAGATCCCCGTATCCCCAAAAATGATAACCGCCGCCGCCCCCGACAGGAAGCCCCCGCGGCGGATCAGGACGGTTGAAATAATTATTTGCCGGTTTTCATGGCCGGGGTGTGAACCGGATCGGTTCATGCCTGTTTCCCGCAGAGAAAAAAGAAAGACTACTCACGCCCGTATGATCTCCCGCACCCGGTCACGCATCGGAGTAAACTCCCCGGCATCCGGTATCCCCCGGGCGAAAGCAACATCGCTGCACTGCCCGAGCATGGATTCGATCTCCGCTGTATCGCGACCGGCTTTACGGAGGAGTATGATGATCTCCCCGGAGGTGACCTCGCCGTTGTCCCCGTACTCATACGACAGGAAGACACGGAGCGCCCGGCCGGTAAGACCGTACGCATGGGCATAGTCCTGCCGGGTATATGCCACCCCGGCCTCTTCAAGGATCCGTTCCGCTTCCGCCCGGTGGTCGAACGCTGCCGGCAGCGAAGCTTTCCCGGCATCAGTTGTTCTATTCCCGTTCTGCCGGTACCTCCGGTACACATACCAGCCGGATACTGCGAGGACTGCACCTGCCACGATGAGGACGGGGACCAGGGGAAAACCAGACGGGCCGGGCTCCTGCTCAAGCGACAATTGTATGACGCGTTTCTCCTCAGTGGTTGCGTTCACGTACGCCTTGTTTCCGCTGGCCATTGCATACGTGATATTCACCACGGCACCGGTAAGCGTGCGGTTAACCGAAGATTCCTTGTGACTATATTCCTGTCCCGCGAGTATCCGGGCAAAAGACTGGTATGTTACATTCGCATCCAGCGCAGAATCAGCGGTTATTGGGACGTTCGCGAGCTCATGGACATAGGGAACAGCACCGGCTGCCATCGTTCCCTGCACGATGACACGGTCCTCTGCTCTGCGCCGGTACAGCATCGAGAACGTCCCGGTGTCGCTCGCTGCCGGCTGCGTGTCCACGGACTGCCGGCTGAAACCCTCAGCTGCGAGGCTCGCGTTCACGGCAATGACCAGCGGATCCCGTGCGAGCCGATTGTCAAGTTCTGCCTGGTCACGTTCCCGCTCTTCCCGGTCGCGCTGCTGCTGTTCGCGTTCAGCATCCGTTCCTGACGGGGACTGCCCGCCCGTAACCGACTGCCCTTTGCTGCTGTCAGACCCTATCTGTTCCCGGACACTGACAGCCTGTTCCACCATGCTGACGGAACTTTCAGACGGGATCTTCCCGGTCTCCGGAACGCTGGTGCCCGTGAGCGGTGCCGGGATATTTTTCACAAGGCCGGGATCGGTAACGATGTGGAGATAAAATTCCGGCAGGCTGGCATTGACCGGCGACGGGCTCGTGTAATAATACGAGACGTGCACCTTGTAGTCCCGGGAGACCGGTGACGGGGACAGCGTGAGGTTCAGGAACGACCGGCCGGCAGGGGCTGCGTGGGTGAAGACCCGGTTCTCGGTACTGATCATGACCGTGCCGGTCTTCTGGAGTTGTGTGTCGGTGGAGAAACGGACGGTGCCGGGCACGTCGTCCGGAAACGTGCTCATGACCGAGACCGGGATCTCCACGCGCTGGCCCGCAGGAAAAAAATAATCGGTCTGGCCTGTCGTGAGCGTGATAGTGGCAGCCATGGCTCCGGGAAGGATGAGCGCGAGCAGCAGCAGGGCCCCAACCACCGCAACCGGCCATTTCACGGGAGTACACGCCCCCGCCCGTACCGGAAGAAGAGCTCGATGAGGAGCAGGACAAGAGCGCCGGCAACGAACCCGTCGCCGATGCGGGTCTCCTCCGGTTCACGCACGATCTCCTGGTTGATCCCCGCGTAGATGGCAGAAAGCGTCCGGTCATCAACGGATTTGAAGTACCGGCCGCCGGTCTGCTCTGCAATTGATTTGAGAGTCGTCTCGTCAAGCTCGGCATACCGGGGTTTGCCCAGCCAGTCATACCCGATCACGGCCGGCTGCTCCGAGCCAAGCCCGATCGTGAAGACCTGGATCTTTGCAGCCCGTGCAGCGGCTACCGCTTCGTCAACAGTCACCATGCCGGTGTTGTTCACACCATCCGAGAGCAGGATCACGACACTCTTCTTGTTCGGCACGGACCGGGCCATGTCGATCGCGAGCGTGAGACCGTCACCAATCGCAGTCTGCCCCGGTTTCGGCGTCACGGCCGCAAGCTTCTGCCGGACCCGATCCTTGTCCGGGCTCAGGAAGGCCGCGGTCGTTGCGCCAGACTCGAAGATCACGACGCCGGCATTGTCGGCGGGTTCAAGATTCCGGATCAAAATGTCGGCCGCGCTTTTCGCTGCTTCAAGCCGGGTGGGCGGGTAGTCGCTCGCCTGCATGCTGCCGGAGTCGTCGATAGCAAGGACCACGTTCACACCCACATTTTCCTTGCTCAATGCGATATGGGGATCGGCAAGACCAATGAAAAGCAGGGCAATTGCCGCAAGAGCGATTGCGAACAGGACATGGATGCGCCTAGACTTATGCCGGTTGCCGAGCGCTGACTTTGCGAACGCGACATTCGAGAAGACGAGCGCTTCCTGTTTTTTCTTCCGTACAATGAGCCAGTAGATTACCGCAAGGACGGGGATGAGGAGGAGCCCCAGGAGCCAGACCGGGTTAGAGAAGCCTGCCATTTCTCCTCCTCTTCCGATTCATGCCCCGGAAGAACTGGTTCAGCGCAATATCATACGGGTCTGTTGTCATGAGTGAGACATTCCCGATGCCGGCCCGGGAAAAGCCGGCCGCAAGCGCCAGACCGGACTCTGCCACCAGCGCTGCATACTGCGTGCGGAACGCTGCATCGGAGGTGTCAACCGTCACCTGTTCGCCCGTCTCGGGATCTTCGAGCGTCACGGTGCCGGCATCCGGCAGCTCCAGCTCCCGCGGGTCCGTTACCCGGACCGCGATCACTTCGTGGCGCCGGCAGAGAACCTTCAGCGCACTGCTGACATCCGGCGTTGCGAAGTCTGATATGACAACCACAGAGCTCCGACGCCGTAATACATTCCCGAGAAACCGGGTGGCGGCA
>JBAZHD010000173.1:0-4552 GCA_041652515.1 Methanoregula sp. | reverse complement strand
GAATATCTGGTGGGCGCTGGCCCTCTATCTCTTTGATTTCATCCTGATTGTTATCCTCGGGCGTATCGCGTTCCGGGTCCTGCCCGGGGAATCTGTTGGCATGATCATGGAGATGCCCGATTATCACGTCCCCCACCTGCCCGGTGTCATTGGCCAGACATGGCAGCGGACGAAATCGCTCATCTGGATCGTACTTCCTGCCTATATTGTCGGGAGCATCGCCATCACAGCCGCGTATGCCATGGGGTTCCTTGAACCGATCAATACCCTCCTTTCCCCCGTCACCGTACTCCTTCTGGGCCTGCCGGTGATGACCGGTGTCGTGTTCGTATTCGGGATCATCCGTAAGGAGATGACTATCCTTGCCCTTGCAGCACTCTTCGGGACAACGGTCTTCTCGACGATTATGACTCCTGCACAGTTAATCGTCTTTGCGCTCGTGACTATGCTCTACGTCCCGTGTATCTCTACGATCATGGCGCTTGAACGGGAGTTCGGCTGGCGGCGGGCGCTCTCGATAACCGCACTTGAAACTGCTCTTGCGATCGGTACCGGGGCTGTTGCCATCAGGCTCCTCGGCCTCTTCCTGTAACTGTCTCTCGTTTCTCCTGGCGACCCTGGCAGTCATGCCTGAACCACGTTCCTCAAGCCTCATTAACTTATACCGCTATAGTTTGGGAAGAGATGATTTACTGGCTGTATGCCCACCTGCTTAAACGGCAGATCACCGAACTGCCGGGGCACGTGTGTTTCATGATCGATGCAAAGGACATGGCGGACGCACCGGATAACCTCTTTCGCGTCACCTCGTGGTGCAACGACATATCGGCATATGTAGCAAAGCATCACCCATCAGAACACGCGGGGATCCAGGGGCTTACCTTCCACATCGCGACACCGGCGCCCGGAGATCCTGATTCTTTCTTACCTGCAATCAGGAAAATTGGCACTATCTCAAGACTCAACCTCCATTACGGGGACCGTAAGGAGGTGACCGGGACCGGCATGGACGTGGTTGTGGCGGTCGGTAAGAGCGGGAGAGAGGAGATAACCGAATGTATCCGGAAAATGGCACGGGACCAGGTTCCTCCGGAAAAAGTGAACGAACAGCTCCTTGATTCCTATCTCACCTTCCGGTATACGCCGGATGTCGTGATCAAGAGCGGGGGCAACCACTTAACGGATTTCCTCATCTGGCAGTCGGTTTATTCCGAGCTCTTCTTCTCCGATGTAAACTGGAAATATTTCCGGTACGTTGATTTCCTGCGGACCCTGCGGGATTACCAGTCCCGCATCCGCCGTTTCGGGAAGTAAAAACGTTATTTCAGCCGGATGCCGGTCCAGCATGCGGTCCCGTTTACCGTTTTTTCCGTGAGGGCAAACTGGTTTTTCAGTGCAACGGTGACTGCTTTCCGTTCAGGGACCGGAGTAACGCGGTGGTCATGGCAGAAGCGGACGAACAGTTCATACAGTTCGTCTTTACCCATGTTGTCTCCGGCGTCGTCACTCCGGGCAATTTTTGCGGAAAAGAATTTTTTCAGGGCATCGCCTTTTGCTTTTTTCTTTACCGGTGTATCCCGGTCTTTCTGGATCGCTGCCTTTTTTACGGTTGGAGCAGGGTCCGGGGAAGGTTTTTCTTTCGGAGTGGCTGGTCCCGGGGCGGGTACTGGCGCCGGGTGCTCTGCCGGGGCTTTTTTTACCGCGGTTTTTGCCGCCACAACCTTTGTCGGTGCAGCAGGATCATCCGCGTTAATGACCGGGTGCAGTTTCTGATCCGGGGATCTTTTTATCTCCCCATGAATGTGCGGGGAGCCACCATTCTTTGCGATAATAACGGGTGGCGGGGCAGGGACTTCTTCCCGCTGCTGGTTGTATTCACTGCCTGTCAGGCCGGCAAGTGCCCGGTTGCAGGCATCGCTGATATCAATTCCCAAAGCGAGCGCCTGCCGGTAGATATCCTCCTGCAGGACCACCGTTGTATGATGCCAGGTTGCACCCGTCTCCTTTTTCCCCGTCATTTTGCGATCAACTCTTCATCTGTCATCCGGATGAAATATAGTACGCGATCCGGTTTTTTCAGGCACTGTTATTTTTTCCGTTTTTTGTCGCTACCCGCTGGTCGTAGATACGGATGGCCCTCATAAGATCGATCTTCCGGAACATCGGCCAGTAGGGAGCACAGAAACAGACTGCCGATTCGTGCCCGCTTGCAAGCCACGGCAGGAAGTTGGAAGTACGGTAATCGTTGCCGGTCCGGATGATCAGGTCAACCGGGGGTATTCCTTTTCCCTCATGCAGGTGCTGTTCCACCATCTGCACATCGATAGTTTCCGGGTCCAGTCTCCCGCCGGCAACTTCACTGAGGATCTCGCGGGCAGCCAGCACGATCTCGTTTCTTCCGCCATACGCAAGGGCAATATTGAGGCAGAACCCGTCATGGTCCCGGGTCAAAGCTTCGGCAGCATCGACCGCTTCGCGAAGGTCGTCCGGGAGGAGCGAGCGGTCGCCGACCATCTGTATACGGATCCGGTACTTTTTTACCCGCTCATCCTGCATGACCTGGGACAGTTTTTCCTTGAACAGGTCGAAAAGGTGCTGTACTTCATCCTTGTCCCGGGTGAAATTTTCTGTAGAGAATGTGTAGAGCGTGATATGGCGGATACCCAGCTGGTGTGCCCAGTCAAGCATCTCGAGGGTCTTGTCCGCCCCGGCGCGGTGACCGCTTGCGGTGTCGATTCCCAGCATCTTCGCGTAGCGGCGGTTGCCGTCCTGGATAATTGCGATATGGGTGGGCACATGCCTGCACTGCATGCGGAGGAACCGCTCGTAGAGTGGATCGATAATGGTTCTTGCGATCACAGGGGTGTCATCTCCACGATCATACCCCCGTTGGGATAGCGTTCAATAACGTATTTCTTCCCTTCCAGCTCGTTTGCGTATTTCTCCAGGAGCCACCACGCCATCTCGACCCTTTCTTCGAAAACGGCAAAACTGTCCGGCTCGAACCGTTCCGCAAAAAACGATGTTATATCCCCGGTATTTCCCGAGACGGGTTCGAAAACCCCGTACACGATCGTTCCGTCATCGGTGATCTCATCAAAGGGCCGGGCAGTGTTGTGCGCCACCCGTTTTAAGCGCTCCCGCAGCTGCACCGAGTCCTTGAATGCCGAGGAACACCAGTGCACTTTCTCGTGCCGGCAGAGTTCCTCGGCCCAGCCTCTGGCCCCCTCAATGGCATTGTGCAGCTGGTCAGCGAGTTCATAGCCCCGCTCCCGCATATTGTACGCATTGCTCTCCCCCCATTCGAGCTCGTTGATGTTGAGGAAGTCGAGGTACTGGAGTGCCGGGATGAGCAGTTCGAGCCCGGGCAGTGCCGGCACCTCGATGCCGATATCGAATCCCATCTCTTTTGCATGCCGTGCGGAGGTGATGAAATCCGATTTGAGGATCTCCTTCCAGCATTCATGCGGTGGGTGGAGCCGGATCTCGTCCACGAGTCCCTGCATCTGTGCGAGGTCTTCATCAGTCGGGGCCTTTGCAGTATAAAGGTGGATCTGGTGATCAGGGCCGAAATGCTCCTTTAAGAGCCGGCAGTATTCCGTCACGTTATCCAGGACGAGCAACGGTTCGCCACCGGTAATGCCCGTGCCGAGTGCGCTCATATTCTCCGCCACCTCGATTATCTGGGCAGGGATATCGACCGGGTGCTCGTTTGCAAAGACCGTATCCGTCCCCTTCCGCTCGCGGGAGAGCGGGCAGTACCAGCAGGTGCGGTGGCAGCGTCCCGTAACGAACAGCACCATCTTTGCCCCCTGGTGGCAGAGAACACAGCCTTTGGAAAGTGACATAGAATTCCTGGAATGGATCCGGAACTATCCCGGAATGTATCAGTAATTTTCGTGAGCTGAGCAGAAAACCCTTCTTACTCAAAGTGAGAAGGCCAGCGTGCCCTCAATGTTCCGGCCCGCTCATCCCGGGTGGCCGGCCCTGTATGTTTTATCTATCGTGCAGGTTGCACCGGCAAACAACATTTATACAAAGCATGACCAAACGCATCAGTAGAATATGACGCCGAACCGCCGTACCAGTGAAACCGGGCTTTCCGAGGTTGTGGGTTTTGTCCTGATCCTGGGTGTCCTTGTCCTCGTCTTTTCCCTGTACCTCACGTACGGTATCCCGGCGCAGGGCCGCGAGAACGAGATCGTCCACATGAATGAGGTCAAGGACCAGTTTGTGGCATATAAACTCAGTATGGACTCGCTTTTCAACAATGACAAGGTGGGGACGACCCTGAGCAACTCCTTTACCTTAGGTTCAGGGGGCGGATACACGCAGGGCATGATGAGTTTTATACCTGTGATGAGCCCGATAAGTTCGAGCGGGGTCATCGCAATCAACCAGCGGACTCCCGTACACGAGACCCTCAATATCTCGTCTCACTCTCTCGTTATGAGTGATACCGGACAGATCGCAGAGGATCTTCCCCGGCAGGTTGCCTATGTTCCCAAGCATGTGTATGTCAATATATCCGGGATCCAGTCCACGGATCTGG
>JBAZHD010000172.1:0-4595 GCA_041652515.1 Methanoregula sp. | reverse complement strand
AGGCTGATACGTGGGAACGGACTCGCAATCGTAACCAAAAATCTGTTGATTGGCAATTTACTTCTCATGATGCTCGAGTGAAATTGAAACGTCTATATCCTCAAATTAAGATGACTTAGTGCACTAGATGTCACCTAACACCCGGAGGTCTTCCCAAATTACCCGTTTTTTGAGAGGATAATTAGTTTCTTGGGCGATTTCGCCAAAATGGCCCTAAATTTTGTCTATTATGCACAAATACTATGAAATTTTAGGAATATTGCTTAGATAACTTTATTAGAGATTTCAGTCAAATTCAGATAATCTCAACATTCCACATATCTGTGATGCTCATGGCCCGATCTCTTGAAATCTGTAAAAAAATTCAGAAAGTCCTTTCTCAGGATGATTGGAATTTACTTAAATCAAAGATTGAAGAGATCGATAATGAACAGGGAAGCCGACGAGTCCGGAAGAATATGATCCTTGACATTAACCGGATCATTATTGATACCTCGCTTAAGACCAATAAACCGACAATTCTTCGGGCATTACAGGAGATCCAGAATGATGAGATCGATGAATCTTGTCCGCTCATCATCCGCCAATATATTATAACAAAAGATAATCAATGGCTTGAAACACTTTTCACTCTGTCAGAAAATATTGAAAAGAAGAGCAGCCAGTCGCGAATATTTGCGAAAATTGCCAAAGATCTTATTGAAGCAGGAGTGACGGAATCAGATCCGGAATTGATTCAACAGGGGCTGGTGATACTGGAGCGTATCAGTTTCAGAAAATACCGTTCTGAAATGATGATAGATATTATTCCGCTTCTGATTGTCTGGGCGATCACACAACGCGACAAAAATCTCATTTATTCATCGCTTCATCTGATCGAAGAGATTGGAGATATCTCAAAACGATCCGTTTTACATGCAGAACTGGTAAAAGCACTGGCTACCGTGGCCATTCTTGATAAGGATCCAGTAATATTCTATGACAGTATCAAGCATGCCACTACGGTACACCAGAAGATACGACGACAAGACTGTATTAGTGAAATTATTGAAAAAGGGGCTAAATCCGGCTTCGGAAAAGAGATGGAGGATATTCCCCACTTTATAGAGATCTTCTCCGGTTGTTCTCACGAAGCATATCTGGAAATTGTCGGTGCAGCCACGGCACAATTACTTGAGCGACTGAACGACAAAGGCCAGATAATCGCAATCCTCGATCGCTTATGCAGCAATGATCAGGATGTTACAGAAACCATCATCATCGATCTACTCAAAAAAGCGGAACGATCCGGAGATTCCTGGTTTTTGGTCACCGCAATAGATCTCCAGGACCATATTTCCAGTAAAAATCCATTTCCCTTACGAGAACTGGTCCGTGCAGGAATATCTGTAGCAAAAAAAACAGATGAGATGAAGGTGCTTTCCAGTCTTCTCCCCATAATTCACAGGAATTGCACCTCTGCGTCACTTTCCCGGATTTATCTCCAGTTTTCCCAAATCATGCTATCTTCCGGCAGTTTTAGTAACGCTTTGGAGACTTTTGGAAAAATTGATCCGGATCTGGAAAATCCTGCAGCATATACCGAATGTTTAATAGAATTATTAAAAAGCGGGATTCGAAACGATTCTATTCCATTGATTTATGCCAACATCCTGAAAAAAATTCATCCGGATATTGTAAATATTGCAATTTATCGGACCGTTATTGAGGTGAGTAAAGGATGTTCATTCGAGGATTTGAATACCCATATCCTGTCAATCCGAAACCTCATCCTCCTTCATCCAAAACAGGATCACCTGATCCTTGAGTGCATTACAATCCTTGCAGATCGGGGCTTTCTTGATTCCCATGATCCAGGTATTCTTATCAAATTTGCAGAATCCATTCACGAACAACAACTCAAGGAGCGGGCGATTTCAGGCATTGTCATAAAAATTGCCAAGATCGCAGTAAAAAACAAAAACCGCGATTTCCTCCAGAGAGCCGTAGGATTGACCTGCGAAATCGATGGCCAGATCAGCCGTTCTGCTGCCTTGAGCAGCATTATCGACGAAGCCTCTACGCTCGCAGCCCAACAGGGTGATCTCGACCTGCTTTTACGGATGAAAGTCTGGAGTGATTCACTTCTCGAAAAAAAATTGGTTGCCTATGCAATGGCAAACATCATTGATGGTGTGATAAAATATGCATTAGATAGGCAATCTTCCGATGCACTGGAGGCCGCCTGCACTATCGCCAATGACATTGACGATCCCTCGCTGAAAGTGCAGTTATTTGAACGAATAGCCGAATGTTTTGTAAAAATCGGCTGCATGACGATCAATAAATCTCCAGAGATTTCCAATTCTTATGACTATATCCGCCAGTTTTTGCCTTTCAAAAAAAGTCTGGAAATAATTAAAAATCATATTAATTCTCCCCAGATATCCCTTAAGATCGCCGGGATAATTGATATCATCATTTCTCATTCACGATACCGTCCCAATCTGGACTGTATCATCCCTCTTGCCATGTTCGCAGTAGAGATTGAGAATCCCTACGAGAGGGATGCAATGATGTCCCGGATTATCTCAAATCTGAACACCGAGGTCCTGCACCCGAACTCTACAGACCCCTATGAATCGATGGTCATCCTTATCAGGCAAAATGATCGTGCCATGAAAAACCCGAGGATACTTCGGTTGTTGTATCGCGTTGTTCAGATGATTGGCGACCCATATACCCGGTTGAACGGGTTATGCAGCCTTGCGGAAATATTTACCAAACTCAGAAACACTTCGTACTCCCAAACGATACTTGAAATTGTCGGGGGCCATCTTGACGATCTTGTTCTTGGATATCAAAAAGGACTGCTGCTGTCACATCTTACCTTATCATATTGCCAGATAGACAACACAATTGCAGAACAGTATGTCATGCAAGGTATCCATCAACTGGCAGAAGTCGAGCCCGATAAAGATGCAAATGTCCGGCATACGATTGTACATGCAATAGTGCAATTGAACACGATACATCCGGATCCTAAATGGCCTCGTATCGCGCTTGATATTGCCGGGGAAATTTCCGATCCGGTTGATTATGTCAACACCATGATCTTCGTACATTCGATGCTTCCTCATGATTCTGAAATCTTCAAGGAATTATTGCACTGCATGGAAGCGGCATCAGAAAAAATTGCATCTCCCTATGAACGATCATCAGTACTCCTGAGCATTGTTCCCCAGGCAATGCAAAGCACCAATGCATCTCATGCACTCCATCTTGTAAAAAAGGCTGAACTGTTAACGAAAAAAATTAACATTCCGACCGTTGCGGATTCTATCCGGATTTCCATAGCTGATTTCTATACCCGGTTATATGAGACAGGTCATGACAAAGAGATGCTTTCCCACGCAATTCTGGTGATGAAAGCACTGGATGATGACGAGATCCGTATTGAGCGGCTCAAAAAAATAGGATATACCGAAGCAGATGAGATCACACCAATCTATGTGAAGATCAGATCCCTTGCGGAACGAGTGACCCATGACAGTGTTCAGTCAAATCAGGTAAATAACCTCGACAGAGGGGTCAGGTCTATCACCGACAGGGGAAAAGAGGCGATATTTTTCTGTTATCTGTCTATATTCTTCAAAAGAACGGGATATGAAAAAATATCCCGGAAAATGTTCCTGAACTCCATTGAAGAGGCGAGGATCATCCGTCCGCTTTCCCGCCGGTCATTTGTCATGTGCGATATTGCTTTAAAATTTTTTATGGCCGGGTGTGAACGATCGGCCCAGGAAATTCTCGACCAAGCAATTGATGCAGCAACAAACATTCGCCAGTCTTCACTAAGGGATACCGTATTCGATGAACTGGGACTGGCCATTAAAATTATGCAGAGAATTGAATGATGAAGAGCATTGAAGTATTTATCAGCGGCAGAGTTCAGAAAGTGGGATTCCGGGCATGCATCCGCAAGACTGCATCAGATCTGCATGTGACAGGAATCGTAACAAACCTCCAGGATGGCAGGGTCCAGATCATTGCAACGGGAGAGGCAATGATTCTTGAAAAATTTATATCAATGATATATGGATGCCCTCGTGCGGTAATCCGGGATGTCCAGATTATCCCTCAACCACCCCGCTCATTCGAAGGATTCTGTATCGTAAAAAACGAACACCAGATCAGTACAGACTTTTAAAATCTTCACCGTGTTTTGCCGCATTATAAAAATTACTTACCTGCTCATTGAGCTGGTCAGCTGTAAATGCGGTATAGAATGCAGCCATCAGCTTATTCAGTAACTCATCGGAAAGAAGGCAGCGGTTGTCAGTCAATTCATAATCGGATTGCGTAAGCGATTCTTGTGCAATCTGGAACACAAAACTGTCAACCATCTTCGCTTTCAAGGGATCAATTAAATCGAAAATGAGACTTCCTTTTCCGGTATGCATTACTCCAGAATCCGGGTCGAGGTGTGCACCGATTGCAGCAACTGAACAATTTCCAAAAAGGAGCGCATACCCAAACGATAACATCGCATTAATGGGATCACGTTGGGGTCGCATAGTTCGCCGTTTATATTCAAAATCCGCAGGGATACTCCG
>JBAZHD010000171.1:0-4731 GCA_041652515.1 Methanoregula sp. | reverse complement strand
GTACGGGGCTATGATATCCTCTCGAAATCCCGAAACGAGAAGCGTTACATTGAAGTGAAATCATTTTCAACGACAAACCCTATCCAGATTTCATCCAACGAGTGGCGGGTTGCATCGCAATTGAGGGAAGATTACTATCTGTATGTGGTTGAGAATGTATCAAAGGAACCGGACTCTCAGTTATCTATTGTTCCCGACCCTTATCAGAACCTTGAAAAATACGTAAAAAAGGTCCCGATCGAGGATTACAAGATGGTATTGGATAAGGTACCTGAGGAAATGAGATAAAAGATCGGTTAAGTTAGGATTGTGTTATGGATAATATTTCAATAAACATTACAGCCTTTTTAACTCAAAATGGAGTCAATAATAATTTTTTTGATACGTCCGCACAGGTTTTAGCGGCCTTTCTCGCGATTATTTTCTCTTTTTCAGTATTCGTTATAGAGAGGAGTTCTGAAAAATACTCTCCAAAAATCACAAAATATTATGGGGAAAGTCGTTTGACGAAGTGGGCATTTGGAACAGGTGTTTTTACAATTCTTGTTTGCCTAATTTGTATTTATTTCGATATCCAAAATATCGTAATTGGAGCCTTCGTTTTGCTCTTGCTGGTTGTAAATTGCTTTTTAATCTATTTCTATTACAATTTCATGAAAGAAATAATTGACCCCTACAAAATTGCGGATCTGTTGAATACAGAATGCATTAATGCTATCAAGGATGAAAAAAAGGAAATTTTTCAGGATATCATTGCATCTTTCGCAGATATGGTCATTAAAGCAATAAATGACAAGGATGCAGCGTTGTCATCTAAATATATCCAGACAATCAATTCAATAAATTATGATATTTTTGAGAGCAGGTTATCCCCTTCTCAAAAAAATGATCTTCGGAAAATTGTATTCAATGAAGTTGCCCGGGTTTTACGATATTCTATTGATAATAATGATGAATCGCGATTTTTTTTGAATGGGATATTGTTTGAAGCCATTCTGTTGGAGGTATGTCGTTGACAGCGAAGAATCAGGAAGTCGATCCGCTTATATCAGGATTCTTGTTCGATTATATCCGATTAAGTGTCGATAAAGATGATTTTGATCTATTTAAAAACACTATCAACCATACAAGCCTGATGAATGTGCATAATCCGAGGTTTATCCAGGACGAAATTCATACATTGCTGTATAAAGAAATTCATCCACCATTATTTTTGCATGACAGTTCTGTTTATGAGAAAATCCAGACGGAGATCAGCTGTTTTGAATTTCTGTTAAAATACTGGACCTGTAAGGATTTCAGTTCCGTGAGCGTCATTGCCAATGCTTACAGGTTATACGAGATGAACCTGGAGAAATATATCTTTTCGATAACAAAATCGGAGGAGTTGATCCAAGAAATCGCAAAAATGTACGGGACCGATCGAGATGGTGTCCTTAAAATGGTCGAGACAACGATCAATTCCATAAATGTTGTCGATGAATCAGACTATTTTTGCATTACAAAACAATTTGATCTCCTCTATATCAGTCTTAATTTGCATTTCACTTTTTATCGGATTGGTGCGTTCATCATCTTTGCAGGAAAACAAAAAAGAGTTAATTCTGCCCGATACCTCAAAGAATTGTGGGATCATACCCATCCTGATGATGCCAGTGGAATTAACCTCAACGAGACCCCGGCTCTTTTTGATCCGTTATGGCTGACATATTTACATTTTTACGGAGGGAAAAATGTTGAGTCCTGGACCAGAGCAACATTTAGTCTCCATTTAGGGTTTGACGATTATCACGGGCCTGAAAAATACCTGTATCAATATTATCTCCTGATGATTACCCGATGTGTTGAAAGAGCGGGTAGTACATTATCTCTGTCATCGGTTGAAGAACTGGACCATCTCAAAGCGAAAGAACCATACAAATTCAAGGAATTTTTCGAATTTGCCAATATCTTCATAAGGGAATCCGCTATTTTGCTATCTCATTGTGATAATTTGATCCAAGATTCTCATCAGTGGGATCTTTTATTTAACGATCATGCCCGAGAATCATTTGAAAAGACAAGAGAATGGATTAAAAGCAATGTCGAATATTGTGAAAAAATCTCCATAGAATTGAAAAAGCGGATGGTTCCGGATAACGAGAAGATCGGTTATTTCTCACAAAAGGTTCTCGAAGAATACCTCAATACCAGTATCGTTGATAAACTCGCAGAAGTTAGAAAATTCAACGAAGTGACAGACAGCGACTTACAATTTATTCCTATTGACACGCATAATGAAAATCTTGTTAAAGGATGGTTTTTCAAAGAGGATGACTCACTGGTGGATTATATATTTACTGAATTTGGTCGAGCGATCTCACGAGAAGAACGCTTCCATGTCCTTAATACAATTAAAAATGCCAGTTCCATTGAAATCCAGACGCTTAAAGAAATCCATACATCGGCAATTATGGGTAAAATTACTGATATCGTATCTCAAATGAAAAATGACGGGTTGAATCCTTCAGTGATATTTTTGCCACTTGAACTTACAACTCAGTTGGTAAAAGAGTATCTTGGAAATTTTGATACCTTGAAAATTAGTGATGACACCTCCCTGATAATTGTTAATTCAAATAATCGATGGGAGTTCAAAGAAATTGTAATTCTTGATAAATCTGCAGGGGCCTGGATATACAAACCGATAAACAATACAGATGAGCGTATTAGTGTTGAAATTGCGCCCAATGAAAAAGATGAGTTGTCAATGAAAATATTAGTAAAAACAACCATCAATTATTCAATTGTAAAACCAGAGGCCGTGAAAATATTAAAATTCGATCTCAGTGTGGTTCCACAAGTTTGATCAGAGAAATGAACCTTAACATCTGGTCAGTTCTCCCATCACCATCCAATTCGCCCCGATCACGGTAAACGCTCTTTTTAATAATTTCGATTTATCATCAGGGTGGGCCGTGAAGTAGCCCCCAGAGTCTTTTCTGTGTCAAACGACTAGAATGGTAACATGGGACTTTCGTTCACGGGGGAAGAATGGTGATACGTTTGTACCGACACCCTGGAAATCCGGTTGGTCAATTGACTCTGGAAAGGTATCACAAAAATCAGTATGTCCAGTCCCGGGATCGCAACAGCAACCTGAAAAATAATAAAGAGATCGGTTTTGTCCGTTTTTCGGCAGGATACAGTTTGTCCCAAATTAAAAAAATCGGAACTATCGACAACCCGACAGATCTGTCATATGATTTGATGAGCGTTTGTTTCACAAGGCCCGTGGTTCTTCGTTACAACCCCCAACCTCCTGCTTTCCCCTCTCCTCATGTTCCCCCCTTGACTCAACAATAACAATATACCGGTGATTGAACCGGCGCTCAACCCGGATACAGAAAACGGTCTCGCCTCTCTTTGTGATCTGATCGGCAATGACCCGGGGGATCAAATACAAAGGGACGCCCTCGACCTTCTCGGATACTACCGCCGGGCAGGCGGCCTCACCGGGCATACGCAGCCACCTCGCGGATCCTGTCTTCGTTTATCTCGAAGCAATGGATGATCCCGTTTGGCGAAACGACCCAGACCTCGCAGCGGAGGAATGCGTTGCCCGGGTCCATCCGCAAAAGCGATCTGAACTGGCAGATCTCGTACCTGCAGAGCGATTCGGCATACGGCACGTTCACCGCCCCGTTCGCCATCCGCAGTTTCACGCAGAGCGCCTCGTAATCGCCCTTCACGCCGATCAGGTGCAGCGGGATAAGGCGCGAAAGATAACTGCGTCCGACCGGCTCCACCGGCTCGTATCCCCGGAAAGCAAGCAGGAGCCGGGCCCGCTTCCTGAATGCAGCAAACGCGCTTATTTTGTGCATGCTTCACCCCCGTTTTCCGGGGCAGGATCGTCGGCTTCTCCCGGCAGGATCTCGCAAATTCCCTGCCCGGTGATCGCAAACTGCTGGAATATGTCCGGTGGAACCGAGATCCAGCACTCGTACCGGGCACCCTCAAGTTCCGGGGGAAGAGCGGCAAGCATCTTTCGCAGCTGCACAATCTCGGCACGGCAGAATGATGCGGCATCGATGGTACCGAGCTTGTGGAGGGCGAGCTTGATCTTCACGATCAGCATTTCGTCGCCCCCGCCTTCACGAACCCGATGACCAATCAGGTTATACGGAATATACCGGCAGTTCTGGAACAGATCGCTGACGCTCACGGCCTCATAGCCCCGCGTGTTCAGCAGGTGTTGTGCCTCGCGCTCCAGTACCGCCATACGCCGCCCGGCGCTCATACGCACCCTCCGGCAGGAAAAGCGGATGGCAGCCGGCACGGGCCGGTCTTTGGGATCTCCGTGACGGTGTCCGGTGTAACCAGGAACGACCTGAACCCGTGGCTGAGGGTATAGATCCAGATCTCGCAGCACAGGCCGGCCCCATGGGGATGTCCCGCGAGGTATTTCCGGAACTGCACAACGTCCTGAATACAGTGGTACTCGATGGTTTCGGGGCAGACCGGCAGGTGCGAGATCTTCCGTATCCTGATAAACCGGGTCCCGCTTCCCGTCGATGCAACAAGATGGGCCGGCGGGGACCGGCGGTTAAACCCGGAAGGAACGATCCTGACGGAGTACCCGTGCATCTGGAGAAGTTCGCGTGCGCCCTCTTCGATGACCGTTCCGCGCCTGCTGGTCATAGCAGGGCACCTCCGGCAGCCGTCAGTACGGTTTCCCCGGATTGGACATTG
>JBAZHD010000170.1:0-4802 GCA_041652515.1 Methanoregula sp. | reverse complement strand
TACCTGTTCCTTGCGACCGACCGGCTCTGCATCGTCCGGGTCAAGCGGACCCGTCATCTCTGGTGCACACCCGGGCAGATGGAGGCGCAGTGCTGTGAAGCGATCCAACAGTTCCGCCATCTGACGGCTCCTGCTTTTGTCTCGCGCGAGATCTGGTTCTGGTCCCCGTACAGCGTCTTCCGGTTCTTTCGGATCGAAGACGCCGGTCTCGTGGAGCTGGACCGGGACGGGAAGGTTCTCGCCACTCTCCGACCAGACCAACATGCCGTAGCAAAACAGCCGGTCCCGGCTGGAACGCCGGGGTGACTTGCCGGTCACAGGGCATCCAGATACCAATCACACCCCCTTTTTATGGGGTGAGGAGGGATCAAAATCCGCCCGGTGGATCTGTCTCATGCCGGTTGTGACCAGCTGAAGGATACCAACCATCCATCAAATCCTACAGTAACGAATCCTCCGACGGAAAAAGTTCAGGAACCTGGATCAACCCGGTCCTTCGGAATGCTGGTTTAGGTCATATTTGGGCAAAACCACGTCTTATTCACCCTAAAACAGGTCATTTTTTTGCATTCTACCGACGGTCTTCCAAAATGTCCTTTTATGTTCTTTCCAGCAGGCGATCGGCTGCCGGGTGACATGTAGTACCTGGAATGGAGAAAAACCCCTCTTTTGAGCATACCGTTTTGGGTATCCGGGAGGAGGGATCAAAATACGCCCGATTGATCTGTCTCATGCCGGTTGTGACCAGCTGAAGGGTACCGACCATCCATCAAATCTTACAATACAGAATCCTCCGACGGTAAAAGTACAGGAACCTGGATCAACCCGGTCCTGCGGAATGCCGTTCTAGGTCTTATTCCGGCAAAACCACGTCTTATTCACCCTAAAACAGGTCGTTTTTTGGCATTCTACCGACGGTCTTCCAAAATGTCCTTTTATGTTCTTTCCAGCAGGCGATCGGCTGCCGGGTGACATGTAGTACCTGGAATGGAGAAAAACCCCTCTTTTGAGCATACCGTTTTTGGTATCCGGGAGGAGAGATAAAAATCCGCCCGGTTGATCTGTCTCATGCCGGTCGTGACCAGCTGAAGGGTACCGACCATCCATCAAATCCTATCGTAACTAATCCTCCGACGGAGAAAGTACAGGAGCCTGGATCAACCCGGTCCTTCGGAATGCTGGTTTAGGTCTTATTCCGGCAAAACCACGTCTTATTCACCCTAAAACAGGTCATTTTTTTGCATTCTGCCGACGGTCTTCCAAAATGTCCTTTTATGTTCTTTCCAGCTGGCGATCGGCTGCCGGGTCGGACTGCATGGTTGGCGAGAACAACGGAGGGGGAGTTTTGGATCTGCCTCTCCGCTGGGTCGGTGCTGTTCTGCTGGTACTGCAATGCCGCTGCGCTTGTGAAGATTGAGTTGTCGGTGTTTGGGGGTATGAGCAGACCGCATCCCGTCACTTGCGTAAGGTGAGATTGATGGACAAAGAAATCCTCATCACTAAAGCATTCCCCGGCGCAGGACTGCTCGTGTACGTGATCATCCCGGGGATGCTCGTCATCTGGGACCGGGTCTTCGATCACATGGTGTGGTAAAGTACAGAAGTGAGACCAAACAGCAGAGGAGTAACTTCCCCTGCTCGGTTTTTTAAGGCAATCCGCAGTCGCGACTCTTCACCCGGGGCTTCGGGAAGAACAACGGGCTTGGGCTGTTCCTTTCCCGTGAAATTCTTGCGATTACCGGAATCACGATTACCGGGAACGGCACTCCGGGAAAAGGCACCCGTTTTGAGATCACGGTGCCGAAAGGGGCGTACCGTTCCGCCACGCCCTCATAAAAAACCGGTGTGTTCATTTTAGGCACTGGCTCACCCCCCGGCATCCGGCACGGCATCCTCCGCCGGCATAAAAAGCGGCGCCTTCCGGTTCACTCCGGCGAATCTTCTCATCAGTGATCTCATCGGGACTGTGTGCCCCTGTCGGTGAATGACGATATTCCACGCCACCCCGGGGTCTATCCGTTACCTAAAACTATCAGCCCAGTATAAGGTAACAATAGTGCCACCACGGGAACACCATCCCTCACGGGCAATCCCGTCCGGATGCAATTCCGGCAGCGTATCAGGGACAATGGCAAACAGCGACAAGCCGGTAAACAACTCCCCAGAACCTATGATTTTAAAATAATCGCAAAAGACGGCACTGAGAAATGGGTTTCCCTGACCGGGAGCCAGTTCCAGTTCAACGGTGAACCGGTAGGATTAATCTCGGTGATTGATATCACCGAACGTATGCAATCGGAAATAGCGCTCCGGGAGAGCGAGGAGAAGTTCCGCACCGCATTTGAGGATGCGGCAATCGCGATGTCTATGACTGCTCTGGATGGTCATTTAATGCGGGTGAACCAGACTTTTTGCTCACTCCTTGGCTATTCTCGCGAAGAGCTGCTCAACAAAACGTTTAAGCATGTTACTGTTCCTGAAGATATCCAGGAATCAAGCGATTGGATCAATGATGCAATTGAAGGAAAAATCCGGAATTTCAGTTTCGAGAAGCGGTATGTAAAAAAGACGGAACACTGGTTTTGGCTCTCGTCAGTTCAGCGCTATTAAAAGATCCTGAAGGGAAGCCGCACTATTTCATCACCCATGTTCAGGACATCACCGACCGTAAGCGGGCAGAGGAAGCGCTCCAGGAGACCAACGAGTATCTCCAAAATTTTATCGATTATGCCAATGTACCGATCATCGTATGGGATCCAGACTTTCGTATCACCCGGTTTAACCATGCGTTTGAATTACTGACCGGTAAAATGGGTCTAAATACTGAACGTCACTTCCTCGGCATATCCATTATAGATGAGAACCACCTGAGACAGGATATCTCTTCCCAAGAGACATTGGATTGGTTGTCCCTGCAACGGTGCTTCGATACGGTTCGTTGTCTCGATGATGATATTATTGGGGAGCACGATTGCCGCAGTATACTGGTTGCAGAGCACACCGGAGCACGAGGGTGTGTTCACTTTCACCGAACCGGTTGGAAAGATGCCCAGACGCGTGATCACATCAGGAGCGACAACAGAGGACGTCGCACCGGTATCAATAAGTGCCATGACCTTTACCGGCTCCGGAATGGGATCTGCCTTCTTTTTCATTGCCTCAAATAACGGCGTTGTCAGGGCAATTGTCGCATTGACCAAAGGTCCATTATGCACAAGATTGGGGATCTTCAGGGTAAAAGAAGGCACGATATCCCCACTAGGTCAGCGCTATCAGGTTCGAGGTGAATGATGCTGTCTCGTCAAATTCGAGAATTTTTTTCACCAGAAATGGCGTGTTGCCGAACCGCTCATAACCCGAATTAATCGCATCAATCTTTGAACGCCAGGTACCTATCAATACGTCATCCTTGATCAGGACATATTCGCCCCGGGCTCTTCCAAGCAATTCATGACGGATTGTATTGAAATACCTCATCTCACGCAGAAGGTATTTTTGTTGCATATATCCTCACCATCTGTCCCTGTTCACCATATAGGATAACGTGCTATTTGACACTTTCTTAAAAAAAATCTACCCGGTGCCGGGGAAAATTCCGTTCTATTCGCATGAAACGAACGGTTGATCCAGATTCCTCGATACCGTAACCATCAGATCCACGTGACGGATATTGTCGCACCGATCAGAATATTGGTGTCGATTACAAGCCGAAGAGACTCTTTTTCTCTTTCCATGTGTCAGCCTTCATTCCCGAAAGAGCTGTCATATCCTTATCATCACGTGCGATCACCTCTACACTTTTGGTGAATAGCATCCATTTCAGGTGAGTGTCATCTGACCAGATCGGGCATTTTCAGATGGTGGGCAAGGGCAGGAAACGGAGTGTCTTTGGGATCAATCTCTGCCATCTGTGCATAGGCAGTGGGTATCTGGTCTTTTATATGTTCATGAGAGGTTTAATACTACAAATAGAACAATATCTTGTCATCAAAGGAGAATACTGAAGTAAGTTGAGCAATGGGAGATATCTGTCTGAAGATTCCGGAGCAGATCGTAAATGTGATCCGCTTTCCTCCCGGGGATATGGAGAGCGAACTAAAAAAGGAGCTGGCGCTTGCATTGTACCAACGAGGTGTGTTAACCTCCGGGAATGCATGTATACTTGCCGGATTGGATCGCTGGCAATTCAACAATCTGCTAAAGATACGGAAAATACCCCGGCATTACACGGAGCGGGATCTAACTGAAGATATCGAATACGCCCATAGTCATCAGTGACTCATCCACATTGATCAACCTGGCGGGTATTGGCAGGTCGTATCTGCTGCATGAGAGGTTTGGGCGGGTAATAATTCCTCATTCGGTATGGGATGAGGTTGTCCTTTTGGGGGATACACTACCCGGCGCTTCTGAAGTTTGGGAAGCACGGGAATTCGTTCACCCGGATGAAGTGGGCATGGTTGCTGAAGAAGTGCAAAAGTCGATAGATACCACTGACCCGGACTATACGAGGAATATCGAGCACCGGATTATCCGTAGGGATGGCGAGATCCGGCATATCATCGTACGGTTTGGAATCACGAAAGATACGGAAGGTAGAACGATCAAAACCCATGGAGCAAACCAGGACATCACTGACCGGAAAAGTGCAGAAAAGGCGTTGCGGCAGGTAAACAAACAGCTAAACCTGCTCTCTTCCATCACCCGGCACGATATCCTCAACCAGTTGCTCGTGCTTAAGGGGTATCTCGAACTTTCGCACGAGGTGATCGACAAACCAGAAACCCTTAACGAGTACATAA
>JBAZHD010000169.1:0-4849 GCA_041652515.1 Methanoregula sp. | reverse complement strand
TCATCTTACGCGGGAGTGCTCATTTCACACACAATCCGCCGTGCATTTTTCTTTTTTGTCAGCCAGACAAGCCTTCCGTTTACAAACCCGAACGCATGCATTTGCCTGATCAAGATATCTGCCGGTATATGCTGCATTTCTATTGATTGAGGGACGAGCAGGTATTTTCCCACACAATCACTCCGATCTTTCGCGGCACTGTATAACGCGGCGATGCAACCAGGTGCTGTATCAGATGCATAGGAAATTGCTACAACTGCGAACTGGGTTTTATAGTAATCGGTTCTTGAGACCAGAAACATAATCGGTATGTTTTTGCTCGTCGGTATCTGGCGGTATTTCCAGCCTTCGCAAGGTGGAAAAATAGTTCGGATATCCCGTGAGATGAACATCTCCATGATGTCCTTAACAGAGCCCATAGTGGACCACACATCTGATAGGACAGCCGACTATTTAATTTCCCTGGCTGAAACCGTGGACCGAGAACGGCCCGCGAAATCTTTTCAGCGGCAGGGCATATACCGGGCTGAACCGGTTGATTCTCGGGCTCAGTCCCTATCCTCTTCCTTTTTGGGCAACTTATCGCCAGTATCTTGCCGCAGGGCTACAGGTCCAGAAAGGCGAGCACGGTCACGAGATTATCTACGCAGGCCGTACCGTAAAGACCGAGACGAAGACCGACAAGAACGGCAAAGAGACGGAAAATAAAAAACAAATCCGGTTCCTGAAAGCCTTCGTTGTTTTCAACGTCGCACAGACCGATTACATAGAGCAGGGGTACAAACTCCCCGATGTAAAAAAGAACGCTCACCTGCTCGGATGCGATGTAATCATTCGCGACTACACAGGCCGGCACTCAATACGAATCACCGCAGGAGACCGGGCTGCATTCCTCCCGCAGATGGATAGGATCACCATCCCGGACATTAGCCAGTTCAGAACATCGGAGCACTATTACGCCACGATGTTTCATGAGTGCGTCCACTCCACCGGGCCACGGCTCGACCGGTTCAAGCGGACCGATCCGGTCTGCTTTGGTTCCGACACCTACGGGCGCGAGGAACTGGTCGCCGAGATCGGGAGCGCTTACCTGGCAGCTCTCACCGGCATTGATTCATCGGCAATTGTCCAGAATCAGGCAGCCTATCTCCAGAACTGGGCGACGGCGATCAAGGCTGACGCAGATCTCGTCATTTATGCAGCAGGTCGGGCAGAGAAGGCAGCGGATTTCATGATCGGGGCTTCGGCCCCGGTTTCTGCCAGCGCCACCGGGACAGATGCTGTCGAAGGGGTGACGGCATGAACACTATTTTTGATGCCATGCCGTTAAAGGTCCTCGAAGAACTCGAACGCATCGAGATCACTCTTCCCGAGATAGAGAGCCGGGCTTTCCGGTTGCAGGCCCAAGCGCAGGATCTCCGCAGCAGGCACGATGAGATCATCGCATCGTGGAAAGCCAAGGTAGCATGGGGGGGCTTATATAACCTGGTGGAAGAGCGGCGCTGGCTGGAGGCGATCACATGGATATCAGAACCACTCCCGAGCGGGATCACCTCGGAATAGTGAGGCGGTGAGATGCTGACGATGAAAGAGATCCGAAAGCACAAAAGAAATCGAATCACCATCTGGGGACTGTGGAAATTTGCTAAATGGCGACTGCACCGGATGATGAAAAAAATCCTTTTTTATTGCGGATGAAAGGTGGCCCGACAGGGACACCATGAGTCCAATCAAAAGAGCCCTGCCGGGTTGGTACAATATACGTCATCCGGCATTATCTTTCTTGGTAATGGGTTGGCCCACCCGATGCTCACGCGACACGGCGAAGGTCGCCGTGTTCCGGCTCGCATCCTCTCACCCGGACCGTTCAGCAGGAATATATCCAGCCAAAACCTGCTACGACTGTTTTCTGTCGGACTCCTCCCGCTGGAAATACTGCATCAACTTGTCTGATGCAAGAATGCAGGGCAGCAGCATGGTAAAGCACCCGATGATGGTTAGGCTCGGGAGCTCGGTGGACGCATATTCTAAGAACCGGGAGAAATGCATAACCAGCGGCACCATCGCGATTGCGATGAGGGGTGGACCTATCGGCTGTGCATGGAACCTGACTTCGAGAGACTTGAATAAGAACAGTATGGTGGTATAGATGACGATATACCCGAAGTAATTGCCGTAGGGTATTCCGAAATATGGCGAGCCGTTCGACCATTGCCACTCATGGAACACACCAACCTGAACCGGGTCGGCCATCATATCAATCCCCACGACAATCAGTATCTCCGAATCCAAATTTTAGAGAGAGAGTACCCCGTACTGAATCGACGTGAGCCTTCTAGATTGGCTGTTGTTATCGCTGAATTGCTGTGATTCAGCGACCCACATCCCCATGTAGCTGAACCAAGGAAATGGCAATCAAGTTCACTCACGGCTCTTTATATCGAGCAACGCAGAGTTCGTACATTTCAATCAGGAACTGTTTGAAACTCACCTCTTCTTTATATAGTGCGACCCAAAGGAGTTGCAGCACTTGTTCATAAACAAAAAAGAAGAATCGAATTCTGACATCTTTCGATTTGGATGAAATTCTGGCTTCATCCTGAACTCGAAATCCAGTTTCAATTCTCCATCGGTTTTTGTACGTAGGAATAATGTAGTCAAGATCGATTAACGGTTGATTTGTGGCAAAAGCCCAATCGAATGACTTTTTAGATTTTTTATCAAAGATTTGCTTTAGAAGTGCAAGCGTAGTTTCACCCCTGAAGACCGTTTTTTCTTTGTTGACTTTGAAGGGGAATTGAATTTTTTTCTTTTCAGCAATGTCAAGAGCATTGAGTTCAGCACGGATTCGAGAATTTTTCGGAACAAATATGAGATAGGGATAGTCGGAGTTTGCCAAGGTCAGCATGAGATCCTTGCTATAAAATCCCCGATCAAATATCGCCAAATCGATTGAATTTACCAAGTGTGTGATGAGCCCCAGACACCAAGCAACCATCGTTGCCATATTATGTCCAAGTTGAACAGGAACAGAGATAAGTGGAATTTTTTCCGGAATATCCGAATTGATTATCGAACAAGAAAGGAATTTGAACTTGCCTGTGACTCCATGTTCTCCCGTATACCCATGAATCCACAGATCTGTTGGGTTGCCATAAAAATCTTCATCGGTGTAATCAAGAGCGAGAACAACATTCTTCTGTCGCAGGTTAAATCGTGTTCCAATACGTTCGACCGTATTCCGGAACGCCCAGAAAATGTCTCGGGTTAGGACTTTTTTAATAGCCAGCTGGATCGAATCTGCGCGAGTTCCGACAGTTTCAAGATATGTATTCGCAACAACTGCCTTGAGCAAATCGCGATTGTATTGAAAACCGGACAAATTCGGACCTTTGTAGTCAAGCAATAGAGCGCGATCAACGAATGTGTCCAAGGTTTTCAGGGTTCTGAAATATCGAGCGTCTCTGATATTCATGTCATGGGCAGGAACACGGTTTGACCGAGGTATTCCTTTGGGCTGTTTCCAAATTTCGTCACTTTTCGAATCGGAAATCCCTGAATGCTCTCAATTTCGATTCGATTTGCCATTTCAATTTTAACATTTTTCATAGATATTTATTTGATACTAGAATAGTATATAAATCTGCCGGTTAGTATCATGAAGTATAATGAAAAAAATCGGTTCGAATGGAAATTGGGGGATTTCAACACCAATTAGGATTTACCTTTCGGAGATACTGACAATGGCACTAGCGATAAACGAGACGAAGAGGGCCAGCTTCCACCAACTCTTTTGCGATGAGACGATGACGCCATCCACGAGTAGGTTTGCGATGAAGTAGGACATGAAGAAATAATAGGCATAGTGTTCGAGCCCTAGCAGGACGGGTGTTCCACCAATTGCGGGGCCGGGGAAAGCATTGGAATACGAGTAGCCCCCGCCAAAAAACCCCAGATGACCGGCTAGGAACTCGAGGAGCCAAAATAGCGTGCAGATCCCGATGAGCCCGATAAGGGCATTTGGTAGGCCACGGAAATACCAGAAGCAGAAGAAGGCTGCAAGGGTTGCTGACCCCATCTTCACATACTCCATGTACGGGACAAGGGGGATGTGGATGCCCACGAGCGGGAGAAGATCGGCGCTCAGCATGATATAGACAAAAATCGCGATACACACTACGGAACCTGATATGATCGCCTTATGCTCTGATGGCATTTTTTCCGGGAACAACTGCATGCAGCTCACATCCTTACAAGGGATTGGCGTCGCATGGCAAAAAGGTTCTTCCGGGTTTTGCGGCGCGTCAACGACTCGTCGATCCCTTTGCTCCCCGCCCGAACAAGAAGCCCGTGCCCCCATAAGGGGGCTATCCTAGCCCGGCCCAGCGGCCCGAGGGAGCACCGCTTCAGGGCGCGAAGGTAACGAACCGCATCAGCGGTGAGTCCGAACCCCTGATGCGTCGTGCGGACGAGTCACTGAGCGTACTGCATGAGTACGATCAACAGCGAGGAACACGATACGAAGCATGGTGTGAGGAACGGGCAAAGAGCAGCCGCTGGCGCAGGAGCATCGCGACAAGCCAGGGGCGTCATCCTATCAACAGGACAACTCCAGTACATTAAAAAAACGGTCACGATCCAGCAATCTGTGACATCCCCCTTCAAGAAAGTTAACTACTTTTGAAAAACCAGCACGCTCATCTCCTCATCTGCGTGCTTGGAAAAATTCACATCAAAAAATGGGAAAAATCCCTCAAGATCTAGAAAATTTCGTGCTGTACCATATCAGTAATAGATATGTTTATATGTTTATAAAAATGTCGCTATATGGTCTCCAAATCGAAAAAGA
>JBAZHD010000168.1:0-4876 GCA_041652515.1 Methanoregula sp. | reverse complement strand
CAGGGGATATATCTCAACTGTACGTAAGAATGATCGACCGGTGCTCGGATCGATTAAAGATGCATTTGATGGTGATCCGTTCGTTCCATCAGCAGCGATTGGGGTAGTGTAAATAGTGACACAATTCCTGTAAATTTCAAATTTTCCATATTCGTGATACATCCCTGCCAATATAGGAAAACGCCTCCGAATATCAGAGCGACGGAAACACTGACATTTGAAAAATTAATAACTACATCTGCCGCCATCGTAATCGCTCTATGTTGTTAAATGAAGTTCGTCTCTTTTTATAAGTTCGATTATGATGTTGCGAACATCCTCTTTATTTAACGCCTTTTCGAATCGTTCTAAGGTTTTTCCTTGGGATGTCGAGTTGAGGAGAAGGTCTATGCGTTCACTAATCTCTTTCTCATTCATATCCCACCTCCGGGATTAAGTGGTGATATAGAAGGGTGTAGATAAAAAAAGTATGGGTTATTTTTTCTCCATTTTTATTGTCCCGTCTGGCAACATTTCGAGTTTTAAACCGGGGTTTTCCTTAACGAATTTGGCCCATTGATCGAGATCAACACGAGGCAGGTTATCCCGTAATTTTATCAGCATATCTTTTACACCGTCAATTTCGAGATCCCGCTTTGCGTTGTCCTCCCGGAGCTTCTCATTCTCCCTTCGTAACTCATCCAATTCCTTCGATGGGAGAACCACGCCGGATATTGTCAGGGCGGTTTCTGCTTTCCGGTATTCCTGCTCTAACTGTTCCTCTGACCGGCCCGTATATGCCCCGCCGTACCGGTCAGTGTGGCCTAACAGGAGCTCGGATACCTGAGTACCTGCAGCACTGGCAACCTGGACGGAAAAGAAATTCCGGAGCCTGTGAATATTCAACCTGGTCCTGCCGGTCCGATCGTCTTTCTTCATCAGTCCCGCGTCATTGAGTGCGCCGGACCATATCTCATATACAACAGTCTCGGATATCGGGAACACGGCATCAGGGTTGTGCATCGATATTTTTCCGAGATTGCGGGCTTTCTTCTCTGCGTTCTCACGGTACTGGGGAATGACCTTCCGCCATTCATCCAGCGCGTTCTCTGTCTCTCTGCTGATGAATACCTTCCGAGAGTATCCCGTCTTTGATTCCTCAATAAAGATTGATGCCGGTTTCTCCGGATATTTCAGCCGGTCGGGGATCGTCAGGTTACTCCATTTCAGGTTAAGAGCTTCCCCCAACCGGATCCCGCTGGATGCAAGGACCAACACGAACGCCCGGAATCGTACATCCCCATGCGCTAGGATCTCCCCGATCATCTTCTTGTCAAAGAACTCAAAGTCTGTCCGTTTCCCGCCCTTAGGTTTCATCCGTTTAGCATCGTCCCGTATCTTTTCAGGGATAACGATATCGTGATGTTTAAACCATTCACGGACGGCGATATACCGGGTATGCGCTGTTTTCGGGGCTACCTTCTTTTCGTCCATATCCTTGACGAACAAGAAGAAATCCCGCGCCCTGTCCTTTTTCCCTTTCAGGTATGCGGTAGCGAATTGTTCATACTCCTGGAACTCATCAGTCGTGCAATTGAATCCCCGCATTCGTTTCCCGTTGACGAAATCAAAGAATTCAAGGATACCGCAACGGTAGATATATCCCGTTGATTTTCGATACCTTTCTAGGAACTTAGCGATAGGAGGATCGCTGGTCTGTTGTGTTGCCCTTGTTGCCATAATGAGTTAATAGAGTGGTTAAAACATAAAGTTTTCCGCTACTAGTAATTTATAACAAGGGTTAATACCTTAACACAACAAAAATTGTGCAGATGCCCGAACCGAAACTTCCCGGTGGCCCGACCCAGGATGAGATTATGGCGGTCTCTCTCTTCAAACTCGGTCTCGGCCCTGCCGATACTGTCCTCGAAATCGGGTGCGGCACCGGGAAGGTCTCGGTTGCCATGGCAAGACTGGCAAAAAAGGTGTATGCACTGGACCGGCGACAGGAAGCCATTTCCCTTGCAACGCAAACCGCCCGGCAGGCGGGTATTTCCACCATTGATTTTTCCTGCATGGATGCAATGGATTTCTTAAGAAACGATCAGGTGTTTGACTGTGCATTCCTTGGCGGTACGAAAAATCTTGCCGAGATCATTCCTGTTCTGGCAAAGAAGGTGAAGCGGACCATCGTTATCAACGCGGTAATGGTAAGTACGCTTGAATGTGCGGTGGCGAGCCTGAAAGATCTCGGGATTTTTACCGAAGTTGTGCAGGTTCAGGTTTCGCGATCGTACGATATTGCCGGCAGTATCATGTTCCGGCCCATCGATCCCGTCTTCATTATCGTTGGCCGGGGTGCAGCATGCTCGTAGGTCTCGGTCTTGGTCCGGGCAACCCGGAGCTCCTGACGCTCCGGGCGGTCCGGCTCCTGAAGGAAGCTGACGGGGTTTTTGTCCCGGGACGCATTGCCCACGATCTTGTTATCCCGTATCGCGAACCCGTCATGCTCGATTTCCCGATGACGGACGATGCAGCACGGATACAGCAGTGTCTTGAAGAGAATGCAAAAAAGATAGCCCCGGTTGCAGAGAACGGACTTGCCGTTTTCGGTATCCTTGGTGACCCGAACTTCTTCTCAACCTTCTCCCGTCTCTGCGCTGTTATTGCAGAAACCCATCCCGGTATCGAATGCCGGACAGAACCCGGGATCAGTTCCATCACCGCATTTGCAGCAGCAGCACAGGTCCCGGTCAATGAAGGATTTACTGTCTCCGACGGTACCCTGTCGGATGCGAGAATCCTGCTGAAAGTCCGCAGGCCGAAAGAGCGGGCCAACCTGCTCATGGCTGAAGGTTACCGTGAATTCGTTCTGGTCGAACGGATGTTCTTCCCGGATATGAAAGTATACCGGAACGCGGATCTGCCTGAAAAAAGCGATTACATGAGCGTGATGTATGCCCGTAAATGATGAGGGAAATGTTGTCTGGTTTGTCGGGGCAGGTCCCGGCGATCCTGAGCTGATTACGGTGAAAGGCAGGGCCCTGCTCGACCGGGCGGAGGTCCTGCTCTATGCGGGCTCGCTTGTCAATCCCGTCCTTGTTGCTTCAAGCCCTGCCCCGGAGAAAGTGGACAGCTGGGGCATGCACCTTGATGACATGGTCAGTCTCATGGCCGAACGGGTGAAGCAGGGTAAGACGGTGGTCCGGCTCCATTCCGGCGACCCGGCGCTTTTCGGTTCGATCGTTGAACAGATTGCAGAACTGAAGAAACACAACATCACGGTCCGGATTGTCCCCGGCGTCTCGTCCGTGTTTGCTGCTGCAGCTGCTCTTGCAACCGAATTTACCCCCCGCGGCGTCTCCGAGACCCTGATCATTACCCGACCGGCAGGAAAAACCCTTGAGAAGGATTATATCGCTGAACTCTCGCAGTACCCGGCAACCATGGCCTTCTTCCTCGGGAGCGAACATTTTGCGGATATCACAAAAAAACTTGCCTGCCCCCGGGATACCCCTGCTGCAGTGATCTTTCGCGCGTCCTGGCCGGACCAGCAGGTCATCACCGGTACGGTTGCCGATATCGCTGAGAAAGCAAAGGACGCCGGTATCACCCGTTCTGCCCTTCTCATTGTCGGGAAGGCGGTTCAGGGGACTGAATCCGGTTACCGGCGATCGCACCTCTACTCATGACCGATACCATTGTTATTGCCCTCCCGTATTTCCGGAACGATGCGGAACGGATAGCCGCATTTCTGGGTGCAGATATTGCCACCTATACCCCGGAAATCTTTGATGAGGTCTTTTGCAGCCGGAAACGGATCGTTGCCCTCATGTCGATGGGAATTGTTGTCCGGAAGATAGCCCCGCTGCTTGATGACAAGTGGACGGACCCCGCGGTTGTTGTCATCAGCCCCGACTGCCGGTATGCAATACCGCTGCTGGGCGGCCACCATGGTGCCAACGAGCTGGCAAAGGAGCTTGCCGGGCTTGGTCTTGAGCCGGTCATCACGACTGCCACGGAATCGCGGGGCCGGGATTCCGTTGAGACCATTGCAGATCGGACCGGTACTGCCGTTGTTAACCGGGATTCCACCCGGGCAGTGAATGCAGCGCTGCTGACCAGGGACCTGCCGCTCCATGCAATCGAAGGACCTGCAATCGTGCTTGCCGGTCCCGATGTATCCATCCTGGTGAGAAAAGGGGAGTATTCGATCGGGATCGGGTGCCGGAAAGGTGTCGGGCAGGATGAGGTTACCGATGCTGTCCGCACCGCCCTGAGAGAGAACGGCATTACCGAAACTGATGTATTCATCTACGCAACCACTGTCAAGAAAATGCATGAGGCCGGTCTTGTCGCTGCTGTAGGTGCCCTCTCTGGCAATTTAATATTCCTTGACGATGATACCATAAACGCACAGGCCGGGACCGGCCCTTCGCGGGCATCAAAGATCGGTCTTCTCGGCGTTGCCGGGCCCTGCGCTCTTGCAACAGCAAAAAGGAAAGAACTGATCATGGATAAGAAAGTGTACGGGAGAGTTACCGTTGCCATCGCACGCTGAAAAAAAGCAGGGATGCCTGATGATTGTCGGGCTTGGCCCGGGGAAGCGGGAATATATGACCGTCCGGGCGCTCAAAGCGGTTGCTGCCGCAGACTATGTCCTTGGCCATTCCAGTTATCTCGAACCGCTGGAACCATTGCTCACCGGTAAGAATGTGATCTCCAGTTCCATGGGAAAGGAAGTGGACCGGGCAAAACAGGCAATCGAACTGGCCCGAAGCCATGCAGTAGCCATTGTATCGGGCGGCGATGCGGGAGTCTATGGCATGGCAAGTATCGTTCTTGAGGTGCTTGAGCACTCTGGTGATATTGTCGATGTCGAAATTATCCCTGGCGT
>JBAZHD010000167.1:0-4903 GCA_041652515.1 Methanoregula sp. | reverse complement strand
CAGATACAATCGCCCTGCCACGCTGCAGGTCAAGACTTCCAATCTCCATATTTGTAAGAGCAGCAGCTTTTTTGATCACAGCATATGCAGCGATCAGTTCCGGCGGTTCCCTGCGTCCGCTGACCGGAAAATTCTCTACGGCTCTCAATGTCTGGATGCCGTAATATACGTTGGAAGGTACATCACGGACACCCAGAGGATCACTCTCGTGTCGCATCATGCTCCATCTCCTCCTGATTCCGTTTCTCGTTTTAATTTTTTAAGTTCCTGTCTGGCATTTCCGATGGCCTTATCCGGTGGTACCCCTTTCGGGCAGACCCTGCGGCAGTTGGTGTGGAACTCACATGCCCACCATCCATCCGGCCGATCGGCACTCATCAGCCTGGCGGCACCAGGCTGTTCACGCGGATCGATCCGGAAACGGTAGAGTTTTGCGAGTGCCGCCGGTCCGGAATACCGGGGATTTTTTCCATTGACCGGGCACGCCGCAAAGCAGGCAGCACAGAGGATACAGGAGGTATACTGCTCAAGCTCGCGGACTGATTCCGGTAGCATAAGCCGTTCCTTTTCCGGATCCGGATCCTCAGGCCTGAACACCGGTTCAACTGCCCGGTAGCAGGTAAAAAATGTCCCCATATCCACGATGAGATCCTTGATCACCGGAAGGTTCGGGAGCGGCTCTACGAGAATTTCCTCTTTTTTATCCCACGATTCTGTGAATGCTGGCAGGACGTAATCAGAGAGGGGAATGTCCAGGACGCCGGCTGCGAGCGCCCCCAACTTGGTCCGGCATGCAAGCCGCGGTACGCGGTTGATCAGCATCGCACATGTGCCACAGACCGCACCACGGCAGGAATACCGGAATGCAAGGGAGTCATCATACCGTGACTGCGCCTCAAACAGTGCGGTGAGGACGGTCTTGCCAGGTGCGGGGTCTATAGCAAATGTATCATACCTCGGTTTTTCCATGCCGGGACGGAAACGGTACACCTTTAGTTTCATCAGTACACACGCTCCTCAGGGACGAACATACCGAGGGTGACCGGGGCATAGGTAATCCCAATCTCACCGTCCCGGAGGATGGCTATTGTATGGGTCAGGAAGTGGTCATCATCACGTGCCGGACAGTCTGTTCTTGTATGCGAGCCACGACTCTCCCTGCGTTTTATCGCCCCGAGAGCTACTGTTTCTGCTACCGGAAGCATGTATTCGAGCTCGAGATACCGGACGAGAGCCTGGTTTGCCTCACGATTCTTGTCGGAGATTGAAATGTTTCCCAACCTTTTCCGAAGGTTATGGATCTCGGCAAGGCCATCTGCCATACTCTCCGCTTCCCGGAAAATACCGAATCTCGTGTACATGGTCTCTTTTAAAGAGTCGAGTATCGGAAAGAGCGGCTCTCCACCGCCCTGCCCAAGAATGCTGTCGATCTTCCGCTCGATTTCCTTCACGGCTGAAAGGACCGCACCGGTAGCCGGAACGGGTTCTGACCGTACATCCCGGATGACAGAATCTGCCACCAGCCGCCCGAACACTACCGTTTCAAGGAGCGAATTTCCCCCCAGCCGGTTTGCCCCGTGGACACTTATGCAGGCGCATTCGCCGGCTGCGTACAGGCCGGGGAGGCCCGATTGCCCTTCAATTCCCACATTGATCCCGCCCATGGAATAGTGCTGTGCTGGTTCGACCGGGATCGGTCCGGTGATGGGATCCACGCCTGCAAAGTCCATCGCGATCAGACGGATTCCGGGCAGACGTTCCTCGATCCGCTCCGCACCAAGATGGCGGAGATCGAGGTGTACATAATCCCCTCCAAAACCTCTGCCGGCAGCAATCTCCTGTTCAATCGCACGGGCAACCACATCCCGTGGGGCGAGATCTGCCGAATGAGGAGCATAGCGGGTCATGAACCGTTCTCCGTTTTTATTGACCAGGACACCCCCTTCACCGCGGGCCGCTTCAGAAATGAGAATATTTGATCCCCTCAGGGATGTCGGGTGGAACTGGACAAACTCCATATCCTTAAGGGAGGCTCCTGCCTGGATCGCGAGTGCCTGTCCATCTCCGGTATTGATGATTGCGTTTGTGGATCTGGAATAGATCCGCCCGAATCCTCCTGTGGCCATGATGGTCGCTTTTGCGCAGAACCCATGAATTGATCCGGTCAGGATTTCCAGTGCGGTGCATCCTGTGCACCGTCCGGAATCAGCGACAAGCGAAGTCACAAAAAAATCTTCGTATACGGGTATTTTTTTATCAGTCACCTGCTCGTAGAGGGTATGGAGGATTGTATGACCCGTCCTGTCTGCAGCATAACAGGTCCGTGGAAATCCGGCTCCTCCGAACGGGCGCTGGGCGATTTTCCCGTTCTCCAGCCTCGACCAGACCGTGCCCATATGCTCCAGCTCAATGACCGTCGCTGCTGCATCTTTGCACATGCGCACGACCGCGTCCTGGTCCGCGAGATAATCCGATCCTTTGACAGTATCATATGCATGCCTTTCCCAGTTGTCCATGGCACCCTCGTTGCCAGGGACATTTCCCAGGGACGCATTCATTCCACCCTGTGCGGCTACCGAGTGGGATCGCAACGGGTGGACCTTTGACAGTATCGCACAGGAAAAATCTGCCCGGGACAATTGCAGGGCGGCACGGAGCCCGGTCAACCCCCCTCCGATGATAATTACATCATAACAGTGCAAGCCCGACTCGCTATGCATTGACATCCACCATTACGTCTCGTGTATTGCATGAAGGTAGATAACTGTACGCATCGGGTCAGATCATGGTCTGGTTTTCAGGATTTGTGGATACCATTTTATCCTATGGCTGGAATTGTATTTTTCACCAGTATCTGGAGAGATTGTATGGCAGACAAAGAAGTATCGGTACTAATCGGGGGGAAGGCCGGAGACGGGATTTCGAGTGCCGGCCAGATCATCGCCCACCTGCTTGCCCGGGGCGGGTACCGGGTGCATATGTACTTCGATTACCCGTCGCTGATCAAAGGCGGGCATAACTATGCAATCGTCCGTGCAGCAGAAGAGGAGATCGGCGCTGTCAGGGAACGGATCGATTTCATCCTTGCTCTTGATCAGGAGACGGTAAAGCTTCACCGGCAGCGACTGGGGGAACGGGGGACTGTCATATACGATACCGGAACGGTGAAACTGGCAGAAGGTATTGGAATTCCGGTAAAGGAAATCCTGGCTGCCGAAGAAGCACCACCCGTGATGGGAAATTCTGCCATGATTGGGGCTTTCATTCGGGCGGCAGGGCTTAACTGGGACACCTCAACCGAAGTACTGAAGAAATCCATGCCGAAAGGAACTGAAAAGAACCTGCGTGTTGCCAGGAAGGCGTATGAAGCATCAGAGGAACGGCAACGGGTTCCCGGCACAGGAAAACCCGTTTTCCCGGTGTTGACCGGCAACGAGGCGATCAGTATCGGGCTGGTTGAGGCAGACCTTGAGGTGTATTTCAGTTATCCGATGTCACCCACCTCCAATATCCTTCATTTCCTTGCCGGTTATGCAGATGAGCTCCATATCCGTGTTCTCCAGCCGGAGAGCGAGATCGCCGTGATCCTGATGGCTCTGGGGTGTTCCTACGCGGGATCGAGGGCAGCAGTCGGTACCTCAGGCGGCGGGTTCTGCCTGATGACCGAGGCGCTGAGCCTGGCAGGTATTGCAGAACTGCCAGTCCTGATTATTCTTGGCCAGCGTACCGGGCCAAGTACCGGTCTTGCGACCTATTCTGCCCAGTCAGACCTTCATTTTGCCCTGCATGCCGGGCAGGGAGAGTTCCCCCGCCTGATCATTGCACCGGGCGACGCTGGTGAGGCACGCCACTGGTCAGGAATGGCACTGGATCTTGCATGGAAGTACCAGATTCCTGCCATTCTCCTCCCCGATCGTCTCATCTGCGAAGGACTGTATAGCGTGGAACCGGATTCGGGGACACGATACGCGACCGGGCCGGTCATGGCAGATCCTGGCATTCACCCGTATTTCAGGTATGCCCTGACGGATTCCGGGATCTCTCCTCTGAGGTTCCCGCCTGCCAAAGGAGAGATCATCAGGGTGAACAGCCATGTTCATGATCCGGACGGGATCACGACAGAAGATTCCCGGGTAACAAAAGAGATGGCGGACAAGCGGATGAAAAAGATGTCCGGGCTTACCCATGAGATCGAAGGCATGAGACCCGTTAATACCGGGGGAGTTACGGGCGCTCCAACAGCCTTACTCTGCTGGGGGTCCACAAAAGGGGTGTGCGAAGAACTGGCGAGGAAGAAGGGTTTCCGTATGATCCAGCCGGTTGTCCTCTGGCCATTTGCGGAAAAAGCGTTTGCCCGGGCGATGGATGGCGTGGAACAGTTCTACGCTGTCGAGACCAATGAGTCAGGTCAACTCGCCGCACTTGTGAGCAGGTTCGGGTATACACCTTCAGGGAAGATCCTGAAGTATGACGGCAGGCCGTTTATGGTCGATGAGCTTGAAGCAGCATTGAACAAGGTGATTCCATGACCGGAAATGAACTCATCAGCACGGCGAAGAACACCTGGTGCCCGGGCTGTGGCAATTTTGCCATCCAGCACGCACTCAAGGATGTTCTGTTGAATATGGAAACAGAAGGGTTTCCCCTTGAGAATATTGTCATTGTTACCGGGATTGGCCAGCACGGCAAAACCTTCGATTTCATGAACCTGAACGGGTTTTATTCGCTGCACGGGCGGACGATTCCGGTCGCTACCGGCATCAGGCTGTCAAACCCCGATCTCAAAGTCATCTGTCTCACCGGGGACGGGGATTCCTATGCCGAGGGACTTGATCACCTGATCTTCGGGGCAAAAAGGAATCTTGACATCACCGTGCTTGTACATGACAACCGGGTCTACGGA
>JBAZHD010000166.1:0-4938 GCA_041652515.1 Methanoregula sp. | reverse complement strand
GAATGAAGGGGACGTTGAAGTAGGGATGGTGGATGCATCGGAAATGCACCCGGAGATGTACATCCCCCAGATGATAGGCGGCAGGATTGTCGTTGATTCGCTCTCCACGATCATCGCCAGGTACGGGATTGACGGGGCCCTGAAATTTTTGCGCCTTGCCCGCGAAGAAGTCAGGAAACGCGGGGCAAATCTCATGTTCGTTGTCTATACCGGTATCCACACGCCGATGGAGATGACCCGGATCATGCGGGCAGCCGATGTGGTAATCGAGTACAAAATCGATGTCCACCAGTCGGAAATCGAGCGGACTCTTGCGGTGCACAAGATCAAGGATGCCGCAGCGCCGCAGCGGCTCCTGCCGTTTATCATCACCGAGAAAGGAATCGAGGCCTCGACAACATCGAGAGTTGTATAAATTTTTTTATTTTTTTTATACCGGGTTTATCCGGTGTTTTCGTATCAGGTGTACAGGGTATATTCTACGGTACGAATTTTTCCCTGATGTTTATTTGACGACGGGCGAAATCCAATGAATGATGTCGTGACACCCAGGTTTAATGAAAAAAAGGACAAATGGTACATTCAGCCAGTAAAGGAGATTATGATTATGGCAAAGAACTGTAATCCACTTACCGAGAAAGTACTCGTTTCGGCGGATACTAAACAAGCCCTGATGTCCATCAAGGAGCCGGGAGAACGGTACGGGGATGTGATCGAACGGGTGCTGCAGGATCGGAAGCGCCAGGACTTCATCGCACACCTAGACAGGATCGCGGAGGTTGGAGAATTCGTCCCTCTTGACAGCGATCCCGAATACGCAAGCCTGAAAAAAGAGATGCGCCGTGAGAGTAAAAATCGACAAGCGGGCGCTGCAGTACGTTAACAGCCTGCCGGAGAAGGATCGCAGGATCGTCAAGCAGCACCTGCTGATGCTTGAAGATCCCTGTTCTGCTACCGATGTGGAGCTGCTGAAAAATGGTCATTGCCGGATGCATATTGCGCATTCCTCTCCTGCGTTTTTCGATGTCCTGCCCGGAGGGATTGTCACCATTCTTGAAGTGATGACAATCGAGGAAGCGCATAAACGGTACAAGCGGTTTGGATGGTAGTTAAGCCGGGCAGATCTTCGATTGCGCCTGCTCTGTTGTGTCAGCCGGTGTTGTATCCGTGAGAACATTATGTCCCGTATCAGCCATTGCCCTGCAGGCCGGGTTTTTTTCAACCGACCATAAAAATATTATTTTTTGGCGCTCCATTGAGCTGGAGAGCAGGGACCGGAATGCCTGTTTTTAAGCACGAGAGATTTTGTTGTGCGAACGGCAGACTATGCGTCCTGAAAAACCAATCAACCGGGATTTTTTTGTGAAGGGAAACGATCAACCGTTCGTGTCCGCTCCGGACAAGTGGCACATCTCCATGCTGATTCATGGGGCCGGTAGTACCGGGAGGCCGGCATGACCCGCGGGCGCCTGCCGGTCCGGGCACAGGATGAGGCCGATCCCATCGGACGCAAGCGGGGGATGGTCCAGCATTTCCGGCACGAGCCGGGAGCGGTTTTCAGTTTCGCGATATTTTCCCTGGGGTGTACTGCGCATGTCCGGATGAAATGCATGCGCCGGCTCGGCTGCACGGTGCAGGAGATTGAACGGGAACTTGCAGAGATACTCGCGGCTATCCGCAGGACCGTCTCGTGCCGGGAGGTGACCCGCGAGCTCTGGCTCTGCTCCCCGCGGTACGCGTGGCGGTTCTTCCGCGTGGATGATCACGGGCTTGTCGAGATTGACAAGGATGGACTGGCAGCACTGCCCGCCGGGTGAGGGGGTTCCTGGCAACGGTACCGGCCCCGGATTGACCTGTCAATACCCGGCTGCCGGCCAGGTACCAGTCCCCCCCGGTCTGGAGAACCCGGAAAATCCTGACCTTACCGGATTTCTTTTTCAAGGAGCCATTTCCATACGGGTTTGATGATGATGGTAAAATCTCCTTCCTTTCTCTGATCCTCCTGGTTGCCGGTCAGGATAAGTCCCTCAGTGAGCCCGAAGTCTTCCAGTGCTTCACGAAGCCCTCCGATCTCCCGTTCTGTATTCTCTGCATTCAGTTCATGACAGACCTGGATTGCCCGGGAGATCTTCCGGTTATCCTTTATGATAAAATCGCACTTGCGGGTACCGGAATAGTAATAGACTTCGCAATTCCTGCGGCGGAGCTCAATGTATACGATGTTTTCCAGCAGGCGTCCTTTGTTGGGCGAAAGTGAGAAACCGGCAAGGATACAGAATGCGGTATCGATACAATAGATCTTTCTTGGGGCATTGAGCTGTTTCTTAACGGAGAAATCGAACCTGGTCAGTTCAAAGAACAGGTAGGCTCCGGCCAGGTAGGAGATGTATTCCTTGACCGTGATGGCATTTTTCAGCCCGAGGCTTTTTTTCAGTGCATTGTAGGTGAAGGGGAGCGTGACTGCGGATGCGAGCATCCCGACAAGTTCCCGCACCAGGCGCTGTCTTCGTATGGAGTACCGGGCGATGATGTCACGGTAGATGATGTTGTCATAGAGTGTTTTGATGTAGTCGCTGTCCCGGTTTTTGAGGTATTCGGGGAGTCCTCCGTTTTCAGTATAATCCCCGAATGCCGCGCTCAGGTTCGCCCGACTCTCCGTAAGGTGAAGGGAATCTTTCGTTACCGGGATTTTTTTGAAGCGGAGATATTCTGCAAACGAGAACGGATAGATCTCGAAGAGCTTGTACCTTCCTGTGAGCCGCGTCCCGAATTCTTTGCTGAGCAGGGCAGCATTGGATCCGGTGATGACAACTTTTTTTTCGGCATCCTGAAGCCGCCGGACAAAGGTCTCGAACCGGTCGATGTTCTGGATCTCATCGAAGAAATAGACATCAGCGGGCCCGTATTCTTCCAGCAGGATTTCGTTGAGGATCTCAAAATCTTCTGCAGGGAACGTGAGCAGCCGCTCGTCCTCGAAATTCATGTAACAGTACCGGCTCTTTGTCCGCATGATCTGTTTGAGGAGCGTGGATTTGCCCGAGCGCCGTATGCCGGAAAGGATCACGACCCGGTTGTCGCTGAATGCATCGAGGATTTTTTGCAGGACCGGCCGTTCGATGTACTCGCCGCCTTTCTGGATCTCGTTTTTCTGCTGGACAACGAGGTGGCGGAGGATCTCCCGGGATGTCATACTAATTAGTAATTAGTATAATACGATAAATCTACTCATTAGTAATTAGTAACCGTCTGTGAATGACCGGGTCCGGGAATGCAGGGAATGCAGGGTACCGGTTCTCACGCCGGTGGTGAGATCCCCCGGGAGTACCGGAACCGGGAAGGGCTCTCATTTTCATATCGGGCTCCTTTTGGTAAACGGACGATTTTAAGGGCGAATTTATGAAAGGGTACCGGATGTGGCACCGGGATATGTGCGGAATTCGGGAAAAATGGATGTAAATTCATTTTTATCTCTTCTTTAAGTGCCCGGATCTAAAAAAATTCCCCCGGATGTCAAAAGTGCGCAAACAGGTTCAACCGGATGGTCGATCTCCTTCTGGATCCTACTCTGGCACAGGCAAACGGAAAAAACCCCTGTTTCCCGGAACGTTTTTACGTCGGAGATGTGGATTTTTTATCGGGGAATGCCTGGAGGGAACGAACAAAGTTTTCGACGTGAGGGATGGCCCCGTCGGAGGAAGCAAAGCGGGGATTCCTGGGAGGAGAGGAGTTCATGGTGGTCGGGGTGCAGGCTGTCGGGACTGCGGAAATATCCCCGGGAATGGATTCGTTTGCGGGTTCCCCGGATGCGTGAGGATGAACCGGCATGGACCTCAGGGAATATGATCCCCTGGAACCCATCGATCTGGCGGAGATCGGGAGTGCGGAGAACGATCCCCTTACCTCCCATAAGAAATTGCAGTTCCCAAAAACAAGATAAAACAGGAGGTACAAGTCATGGTTATGAAATACGTAGTCCAGTTGGAATCTGATGAAGAAGGAGGGTTCACCGTCACGGTCCCCTCACTCCCGGGCTGCATATCGGAGGGTGAGACAAAAGAGGAAGCCCTTGAAAACATCAAGGAAGCGATCGCCCTCTATGTCGAGATGCAGAACGAAGATCTTCTGAAAGCACACCCCAACAGGATTGAGGTCCAGGTTGAAGCATGAAAATCCCTGCGATCTCCGGGCGGGAGATGTGCAGGATCCTTTTCCGTAAAGGCTGGGAAGTCTCAAGTCGGAAGGGCAGTCACGTAGGGATGAAGAACCCGGCGACCGGGAAAAAGTCACCATACCTCAGCACGATCCGATGAGTCGGAAGACGACCCATACGATCATGAAAGCGACGGGCCTGACCGAAGAAGACTTCTGAATCTCCGACCTTTTTTTATAACCCCGGCTCTCGTAACCGGATGATGCGGGGGAGACGGGCTTTGCTGAATCGCAGAAAACGCAGCCGGACCTGTCCGTTCATGCGTCGCACTCTTGAGGTCACTGGGTTTGAAGACCGGGTAGAAAAATCCCCTGCGTATTCCCGTGTCATTATGGACCACGGGGTTCCGTGTCCAGGGAATCAGCGAGGGTGCGAGTAAAACAGTACATCGAAGAATGTCTCCGGGGGGGTCCGGATGCTTTGCACCGGGCTTTGTAACAATCACCGGCCCGGAACCTGACGAAAAACCTCCCTGTTTTCCCCAATGTTTTCATATCGGAGAGGTGGATTCAGCTGCCCGTGAGTTCCGGGCAGAAAGGCCATATGCGAAACCGGATTACCGGATACCAGTATAATTGCGGAACAAAATTTTTCAAAAAAAAACCGGATGAACCAGAATGCCCGACGAACCTTTTGAGATACTGGCCGATACCAGGTACCGGCCGGAGATAACGGAGCGGACGGAAGAGGAAGCAAAGCGGGGATTCCTGGAAGGAGAGGAGTTCATG
>JBAZHD010000165.1:0-4969 GCA_041652515.1 Methanoregula sp. | reverse complement strand
ATTCCTGAAAAAAAGGGAAGAATTCATTGTCCCACCGGCAGGGCCGGGAGACTTATGCGGAGTCAGCGACTTCGATCTTGATGATCTCAGAATGGACCGCTGCAATAGTCTTATGCAGCTCTGCATTCTGTGCTACCCGCACCACTTCGATTGCTTCACGGATCCGGGCCAGGGCCTCGCCCTGTGTGCTTCCGTATCCAGCAGCACCCGGAATCTCGACGCAGCGGGCGGTAAAACCGCCTTTCTCGTGCGATTCCGTGATAATGGTGTAGTGCATGATTATAGTACGAGGATGAGGCAATTGACATAGTTTGTGGTCAGATCTGCCCGTTTCCGTCGTCCGGTGCTGGTTTTTCCGCACCTTTCCTGCGCTCGTACTCCTCAAGGTGTCCCGTGAGTTGTTCCCCGAATTTTTCCTGGTGCCGATGAAATTCCAGATCGACAAGGAACATACGTGCAGCATCCCCGATTGCCTTGTGCGGTTTTATCAGGTAACGGAATTTTTCCGGCAGAATATACGAGAAATGGGCGGAACTGATCGTGGATTTTGTGATCCCGAAGTTCGTAACAAGGGATACCCGGTCAAGCGATACGTGTTCCTTAAGATGAAAACAGGACCGTATCTCATCCTGGAGATCGCGGATAATAAAACCGTCCGTTTTTACCCGGGAATTCTGGAATGTTTCCATTTCACGGCGGCGGGCAAAAAAAACAAGGGTGCCGATATCCATCTGGTTGAGCGCCTGCATAAACTCCCGGAGATCCCGATGTACCCCCGCAATTGCACGGCGCCCGTCCTTGCGTCCCTCCGTATCGAGATGGAATCTTTTATCAAAATTTTTTGTATGTCCGCGGGAAGCCAGGTTGAAAACCCGTCGCTGTCCTTCGATCCGTTTTCCCACGTCATCCGTGATGTTTTTCCAGAGTTCGACATCGATGTTCCGGTTGAATGCTTTTCCGGCGAATGAGAGTACGTCAGTATCCGGCTGGTGGATAACAACCCCGATCTCTATTGGGATCTGCATGCCCTGGTGTGTGCCGTAGATACCTGCAAATTCCATGTCGATATATGCGGAACTGGATGTCATTCGTGAGAATTATTTAGGGTCTCTTTATTCTGGTCGTCCTTCGCGTTCTACCCGTCCTGATGCAATCTCGCAATAATGAGGATCAATCTCGATACCGATACTCCTGCGGTTGCACCTGGACGCTGCAACAAGCGTTGAACCGCTGCCCATAAACGGATCAAGTACGATATCCCCGACAAAAGAAAAGAGTTTCATGCACCGGAGCGGGAGTTCAACGGGAAACGGAGCCGGATGACCGATTTTTGTCTTTTTCTCCCCATTAAACGTCCAGAGCCCGTTCGTCCATGCCATAAACTCATCCCGGGTAATATCTGACAGTTTTGACCCGCTGGTCTTCTTCCAGGTGTTTTTATACAGGACAACGATCAACTCAACCGGAGCGATGACGTACGGTGCTGATGCGCTTAACCACGATCCCCATGCGGTTCTCCGGGAAATGTTCCCTTCGTTCCAGACAATGGTCGAGTGGTAGGAAAACCCTGCTTTTTTTGCAATAGTCGTAAGATCCGCCCCAACACTCTGCTGGCCGCCCTTATTCTTGTCAAGCGGGATATTGAGGCAGAACCTTCCGTCGTCCCTGAGCCAGTTATGACACCGTCGCATCCAGGAGTCAGAAAAGATAAGGTAATCCTCATAGGATCCCCGGTCGTTATGCGAATTGTATTGGATATCCACATTATACGGAGGTGATGTGATAACAAGGTCTATACTGCCGGACCTGATCTTTCTGGTAGTAAAAACATCATCATTGAGGATATGGATTCCCCCGGTCTCATAAAAAAATTCCTCCTCCACGCTTGTGTCTCCGTTAGATCTCTGTCTTTTAGCAGTAAAGGATTTTGGAGAAATGAACCCGGAACGGAAAGGACTGCCGGTTCAGTCACGGCCTGCGTAATAGAGGACAATCGCAAGAACGATCAATGAGCTTGCCACAAAAACGGGAAATGTATAGTCATCCTGTTGAGGAATTGGATTATCCACAGGCTTTACCGGAGTGGATGAAGGGGGAGCGGGGTATTTTACCGTGAATGTTCCATTACTGAAAGTATTCGATTTTTCCCACCCGATGGTCACATTATAATCCCCCGGGGGCAGACCGGGTGCGTTGAGATCCCATGTCCAGGTGTTTATGGGATATCCCGCTATCACCGGAACGGTTTTTATTGTTACAATTTCATTGGTACTCCGTTTCCGGATTTCGGTGTTGAGGGTATTTTCTGTCCCGATATTGGTGGTCCCTGAGATGACAATTCGTTCACCTGTTATCTGGTCTGGAAGCCGGAGTCCTGATGCTGGGATCACTTTATTGAAAAAGATGGCTGGTTTCTGAACAAAGAAATATTCAGCTTGAAAGGTATCGTCAACACCCGGGATAGATGACGTTGACAGGATCTTGTTAGTTACGTTCCGGATATTCTCACCCAGGTCCTGGCGGGGTCCGAGTCTTGCAACGATCTTTCCCCGGTTCATGACTACGAGGCTTCCGTTTACATCCGTTCCACCCTCGATCTCGAGAATGCCGCTCGTACCTGGATCCTGGAATATGATGGCATACTGGCCACTGGAAAACCCATCCGTGGCGGAAGGTTTGATGGTTATCGAGAAATTTCCATGACGATCTGGTGCGGTAGTAAGGACTTCGAAATGATCTCTCCCGACAATCCAGATTCCCACCGTGCCATTGACTGCCCCGGTCCCGCTTACGGAAAAAGGATCCCCCTTGGTGATGATCCCCGGTGTGCTTGATGTAAAATAAACCTCGGCGGTAACCGGCGTTGCTATGATTGCAAGCAGGAGCAGGATTAGTATTCCCCATTTACCCGGATTTACACAGCTCAGCCACATTATTGGATAAGGATCTTTTAATTTCGGATTGTTAAACGCTTTCTGTCCCACGGAATCATTATTTTGTGAAAATCAAGACTTTCAGAAAAGTGCAGATATCAGATCGATTAGCGGGTTCTTTGTATCTGGACGACTAATGACCAGATGAGTGAACCATGGATAAGACCTGTCCGCATTGTGGTCATCATTCTTTAGAGGAACAACCGCAATTCTGCAGTGCATGCGGCGGCCGGATTGATGGCTGCGTTATACCGGTAGGTTCCGTGAGTGAAACCCGGCGTGATGATGAAAAGAATCCGCAGATCGCGGTGTTCTGTTCATCTTTTATCCCCGGCCTTGGACAAGTGTATAATGGAGAAACCCTGAAGGGTTTCGTTTTGCTTCTCGGTTCCCTTTTTGGGGCGCTTCTCTTCCTGATCCCCGGTCTTATCATCTGGATTTATAGTATGTATGATGCCCATATCACCGCAGGAAAAATGAACGATGGAACGCTCGAATTCAGGCCGATGCAGATGGTCCATATGGTGTTATTTGTTGCAGCGGCAGTTTTTATCGTTATTGCAGTTGTCGTTATAGTTACAGTAGTCATCATTTCAGGTATGCTCTCTCTTCTGGGGACTTCCGGGAATTCTGATTTCTCCCAGATGTTGCTGTATTATGGGCGTTTTTTCTAAATAGTGAAATGAGTGTGTTTCTGGTATCTATTGATACCAGGATTTGAACGCGAATCTTGTCCCTGTGTTTGTGTTTTCCCATGATCCCCCGTTTGTTCTCCCGGAATCGGATAATATGAATTGAATGGTGAGGGATCGGAGTTTCAACATTTAATCAGATTAGAATACGGGGGTGATTCACCCCCTTTTGTTCCTGAACCTGTCTGATTATCGATGAAAATAAACTGGAAAACCAGCCAGTTAGTGTATATCAGCGGGCGGTTTATTGACAAAATTTGTTGATAAAATGCGATTTTGATATTGTCGGTCTCCTTCGCGGATATACAAGGATCATTGAGAATGATGCAATAGTATCGGTTTTCCCGTGAATGGCCGATCCCATCCCTCTCATAGAACAGATCAGAGAGTGGTTCAGCGGGTTTTTGGTCGGTTTCTTATTGTGAGGCCTGAGCGGCGTGTCTGCTTTTCATCCATTATCCTGCTCTGGATGCCTCCACTTACTCCTATATTGCTCCTGATATGGTGGAAATGGATACTTTGGGTACAATACTATCAGAGCAGAAGATCCTGAAAACAACCTTTTGGTCAAAAGAAAATGGGAGAAACAACGCGTCAATTCGAAGAAACCTGATGGTTTCTTCTCATCGTTTGGGTCTGATGACCCTCCTCAAAAAAAAAGGTTAGATGTAGGGGTTCCGGAGAGCCTTGCCTACACCGAATGTTGCGCGCTCTTCGAGAGTCTTCTTGTTCTTGGAGATCTTCTCGTTAGCGAGTTTGGTTACGAGTTCAAGACCGGGCTTGACCTTCTCGATCGGCTGGGTCTCGAAGCAACCTGCTGCCATTGCCTTTGCCCAGACGGTGTCTCCGATCTTGGACCTGACAAAGACGGTGCTCCATCCGTCAGGGCTGCCGACGGAACCGGTGGAGATATCACCGAGGTTTGCAACGTAGTCAAGGCAGACGTGGCAGCCGGGCTGCTCGTACTTGTGGGTCACCTTGAGCGGCAGCTGGACGACCTGTCCGCGCTTGCCGTATACCCAGAACTTGCCCTTGCCGATCTCCATCTTCTTGACGGATTCCATCTTCATCGCTGCGTGGTCTTCCACAAGCTGGAGGATACCCTGGTAGGGGAAGTTCTCCATGCAGAAGATGCCTACTGCAAGTGCAATGCTCGCGCCGACATCTCTCATACCGATCGGGTAGAGCTGTGCCTTGCGGATTGCCTGCATCTGGCACGGGGTACCGACGATACCAATCTTGTCAAGACCGAAGCTGCGGGTTGCCTCCTTGAGGAGTGCAATGTTCGGGCTGATGTTGTATTTGGTCCCGGCTGCTGCAAGCAGCTCAGCCTTGGTGTTGACA
>JBAZHD010000164.1:4706-5076 GCA_041652515.1 Methanoregula sp. | reverse complement strand
CACCAATCCGTTCCACAAGCCGGGGAATATCCCTGGGATTGTCGGAAAGATCTCCCATGAACGGGATGACGATATCGCCTTTTGCTTCTGCCATCCCGCTTTTTACTGCATTCCCAAAACCTGGGGACGAGGTCCGGTGAACCGGGCGGATATGAAGATCTTTCTCTGCCAGGGAATCGATCAACCGACCGGTAGAATCCGTGCTGTTGTCATTAACAATGATAATTTCATAATCCCGTATGAGCGGCGAACTGGCCAGGACCGGTGACAATGCGTCAACAACCTTTGCAATGTTTCCCTCCTCATTTCGTGCAGGTACAATGCATGAAATAAAAAACGGGGCATTGGCAGTCATTGCAGAATTCCTAAA
>JBAZHD010000164.1:0-4696 GCA_041652515.1 Methanoregula sp. | reverse complement strand
CCGGTTGGAGCAAATCCACTGGCTGATATCGGTGATCGTATCCTTCACGGACCTTTTAGGTTTCCAGCCAAAGGCACGGGAGACCCGGGAATTGTCGGTCACATACCAGATCAGGTCGTTTGGCCGTGTCTGTGAAACAGTACTTATGGAGGTAGCCTGGCCGGTAACTTCCTTACAGAGGGCAGTCATCTCCTGGAGGGAGATGCTGTTTTCCCGGCCGCCGCCGACATTGAAAATCTCCCCGTTGAATTCATCGAACCGCTGAATCTGGAGCAGGATGAGATCACAGAGATCGTCAATATGCAGCACGTCCCGTACCTGTTTGCCGGTACCATTGTAACCGATATATGACAGGTCCCGTTTGAAAAGGTGACAGGCTACCCAGAGCATCACGACACCCTGGTCAACTTTGCCCATCTGCCAGGGCCCGGCAATAAGCCCGCACCGGTTGATCATGGCCCGGATGCCGTACGATTCAGCATATTCGGTAATGAGATATTCCGAACATAATTTTGTCGCACCATAGATGGACCGGGGACCCTGGAGGGAAAAATCCGCTGTGATGCCTTCGCGAGTTACCCCGGGCACATCATTATTTTCTGCAAGCGAGAACCGTGTGGCATCTTCACGGTACGTAAGTGCGTTAATCGGTTTAAAGGGATAGACCCGGCTCGTTGAGAGAAAGATAAGGGCAGCATGGTTTTTTCTCACGGCTTCAAGGCAGTTTATCGTGCCCAGGAGGTTTGTATTCAGGACATACGAGGGGGAGGAATCAACGCCGGCAAGTACCGAGGGTTCAGCCGAACATTCTATCATCAGGTCAAAAGGCGGGATCGTTTCAAAATCTTCCGGATTCCTGACATCCCCGTGGATAAATTGTATGCCGGCCTCTTTCAGCCGGGTAAGGTTCAGCTCGGAACCTCTTCGTTTTAAATTATCAAAACAGACAACCGTGGATCCAGGAATGGTTTTTTTCAGATAAAACGCGAGATTTGAACCGACAAAACCTGCACCACCGGTTATCAGGATCCTCATGTACGGAGCTCCCGGAAGTAATGCGGTTGCCGGAGTCTGACCTTCAGGTGGAGCACGTCAATCCAGTTCTGGAGGAGCTCGTTGAAGATATAGTCCAGGTCTCTCTTTGGCCCTTTCCATTCCGGATAATCGTTTTTGAACCGGGACATGTTGCTGATCCACCAGAGATGGTCGCTCTCACGTTCGGCGGCTTCTTCAAAATTGGCCTTCAGACCGGTCTTTGCCTCGATGGCTGCGATGGTCTCATAGATCGAAACAGAATTCGCCCGCATTCCCCCGAGGTTATAGGGTTTCCCGAACTGGCCGGTCTGCGATGGTTTCGGGTTGGTTACCCAGAGATGGAGCATGTCAGCCACGTCACTGGAATGAATATTGTCCCGGACCCGGTATCCCCCGCCATACACGAACAACTTGTTCTGCAGCAGGATCTGTTTTGTGAAAAAACCCAGGAAGCCGTGCATCTCCACTGCCTTCTGGTGGGAGCCGATAAGACACCCCCCCCGGAATGTTGCGGTCGTCATCCCGTAATTGATCGCGTATTCCTGGCAGTACATATCTGCAGCGGCTTTGGATACCCCGAACGGGGTATGGCCGCACCCGTCTATGGGAAGGAATTCATCAAACGATTCGAGCGCCGTATTCTCGTACCGTTTGTAGACGTTGTTTTCAATGGTCTTATAATTGTAAAAATTCGGATAATCCCCGTAGACTTTATTGGATGACATGTACGCAAACGGGATCTCCTTGTTGTATTGCCGGGTTAATTCAAGGAGGTTCAGGGTCCCGAACGCATTGATCTGGAAATCTTCCATCGGGATCTCCAGCGATCGCGGGTGTGAGGGCTGTGCCGCAAGGTGGACGATTGCATCAGCTTCCTCGATAAGGGGTTTGACGACTTCATTGTTCCGGATATCAGATTCGACAAAAGTAAAATTTTTATTTTTCTTTACAGGATCGAGGTTGCTGTGGGTATCGGCTTCTTTCCCGAATAATTTTTCCCGGGTGAAATTATCGACACCGACCACTTTCCAGCCTTTCGTGAGGAATTTTTCAACACATGCGCTGCCGATTAATCCGCTGGAGCCGGTGATTAATACGTTTTTCATGATGCTGTCCTGTAGTTTCTATTGTACGTTATGAGACCAAAGAAATTACTCTCAATTGTTTTGAGTTTTTTACTATAAATATCAACAATCAGGTGAATACCACTACCCGGCACCATGCTACTGTTTCCTGGTGACAATCCTGAAGCGTAAAAATCTCGTACCTGCATCGATCTATTTCGGGAGAAATTAGATCTGTAGAAACGAGCATGAACCGATCCGTTTCACACTCATGCCATGAAAATCAGCAAATAATTATTTCAACAGTCTTGATCCGCCGCGGGGGCTTCCTGCCGGGGGCGGCGGCGTTTATCATTTTTGGGGGCATGGGGGTCTCTAAGCCCCATCAGCAATTTCTCATGAGGCCCATTTTCCTTGGAACGGACATGATGCCGTAAGCCACAAGCACACAGGATGAAAACGGAGCTTCATTTTCATATTAAATCATGGTTCTTCTCCCAAATTAGGATCATCTGAAATTATCCAAAAGAAACGATTCGTTTTCATTTGAGAAAATTCAGTTGCGATGAAATCCAAATGGAGGAAATATAAACCGTTTTTTCTGACTCAAAAATAGTTTCAGGAATATCAATTGTCCGGGTCGTCATCATGTTTGTTGGTAAACCATATTCTTTGTAAACATAGTAATGGGGGCTGCCGCCCCCAAACCCCTGCATTATGAGGATTCCCACCCCCTGAGGGGGGTCGGTGCGACGCCTCGTCGGGTCGCACCTGGGCAAGACGGTTTTAGTGATTTCAGGTAACCTGACTTAATTATTTATCTTACGCGCCTATTTCAACAAAGAACCGTTTGTCGTCGACAATTAAAAAAAGAATAGTTGGGTATTTTAATTTCCTAAAATTGGAGAAGAGCCTAAATCATTTACAGGGTCCTGACGCTCCAAGGGCTTCGCCCCGCCGCTGATGCGCCCCGGTTACGATAGTGCCGTATTGCCTGGTACATAAAAAAATGCAGAGGATTTCTGTTCTGGTATTTCCGAGGCATCATATGCGCCCCCGCCCCCAATGGGGGCTGGGCTGGCGCAAGGGGGGGCGATCATATCTTTTGAAACAGATTTTCTAAAGAGCAGAAAAAATCAATCAGGGCAAGAGTTTTCTGAAAATATGAGGGCGGGGAAACTCACCCGCACGACCGGATCCATTCAATCGTCCGGACCAGCCCCTTCTCCAGCGGCACTTTCGGCTCCCACCCCAGCACCTGCTTTGCCCGTGTCACATCCGGCCGCCTCCGGAGCGGGTCATCCTCGGGCAGGGGTGAAAAGGAAAGTGTTGATGAAGACCCGGTAATCTCAATCACTTGTTTTGCAAGCGTAAGCACCGTGATCTCGTTGACGTTCCCGATGTTGACGACCTGCCCGCGGGCTGCTTCCAGCGACGCGAGACGCAGGAGTCCCTCAACCTGATCGGTCACATAGGTAAAACTACGGGTCTGCATACCGTCGCCAAAGACCGTGATCGGTTCATTGTGCAGGGCCTGGCTGATGAACCGCGGGATCACCCTGCCGTAAATACCGTCCATGCGGATCCGCGGTCCGTACGTGTTGAAGATCCGGGCGATCCGGGCATCGAGATTGTGCTGTTTCCGGTACGCCATGACATAGGCCTCGCCGCACCGTTTCGCCTCATCGTAACAACCCCGGGGCCCGATCGGGTTCACGTTGCCATAATAGGTTTCAGGAGTCGGGACAATGTCCGGGTTCCCGTACACTTCGCTCGTTGAGGTGTACAGGATTTTTGCACCGTGCTTTTTGGCAATACCGAGTGCAACCAGCACCCCCATCGTATTTGCCTTGAGGATCTGGATCGGGTAATGCTCGAATTCGAAAGGCGAGGCACGGCTTGCCATGTGGAAGACGTAATCGAGCGTCGTGTCGATATGAAGCGGTACAGAAATATCGTGCTCAATAAACCGGAACCGTTCGTGGTTCATCAGGTGCCGGATATTTTCCTTCTGGCCACTGGAAAAATTATCAACACAGGTGACATGGGCACCGGATGCGAGGAGGGTGTCGCACATCCATGAACCGAGAAATCCCGCCCCGCCGGTTACCAGCACCCGCTGATCTTCATAACTGATCTGTCCAAGGTTTTTTCGTATGATATCCAGTTCTTCAGTCGTATCAAACGTCATATGCGATCCCCCTTAAGAAGACCGGATAAAAATTTCCGCATCTCATCTGCAAATTCCTCCCGTTCAAGCGTCAGCTCGATACTGGATCTCATCCATCCCAGCTTGTCGCCAATATCGTACCGCCGGCAGTCCGTGACGAGCCCCAGCGGTTCATCCAGCTTCCTCAGCGCATCGGTAAGCTGGAGTTCGCCATGGTGGCCGGGCCGTGTTGCCCGCAGGAGATCGAAGATCTCCGGCGGGAGGATGTACCGTCCGATAGCCCCGAGATTGGAGGGTGCCTTTGACGGCGCCGGTTTCTCAACAATATCCCGTATCGAGAAGACACCCTTTGCGATCTCCTTCCCGTCAATGATCCCGTAGTCCTTGATCTTGTTTTTCGGGACCGGCTCGACCGCTATAACCGGTT
>JBAZHD010000163.1:0-5094 GCA_041652515.1 Methanoregula sp. | reverse complement strand
ATGATGCCCATGAAAATGACTGTTTCTTTAACCCCGTAGGATGCCTTCATCAATGGGACAAAGATGATCCCGCAGGCAGCCCCGACCTTGGCAAGTCCGGCGGCAAACCCGTGGGCAGTGGCCCGGAGGCGGGTGGGAAATAGCTCGGCGGGGAGGAGGAACGTGGTGGCATTCGGCCCCCAGTTCATTAGGAGGTTAAAAAGCCCGAACCCAACAAATGCAAGGGCTATGACAGTCTGGGAACCGGATTGGGATGCAGCAAGGATGAACATGCCGGCTGCCATGCCGATAAATCCTGCAAGCTGTAGACGGATCCTGCCGATCCTCTCGATAAAAAGGATATTGAGGATGAAACCGAGAACTAAAAAGACGTCGAGCACAACCGTATACTCGGATGAGAAGAAGTCCTGCGCAATGTAATTGAGTCCGGCCATATCTGTGCCAATCATGGATGCGATGAGAATAGGCGTAAATATCCCGACCCCGTAAAAGGCAAAGTCCATAAAAAACCACGGCACGGTGATGAGGATCGTCCGCCGGAGGTTCTTTTTGGAGAAGAGTTCGGCATAAGATCTGAGGTGAGAATGCCATGGCGGCTTGTGTTCCAGTTGCTTCTGCACCGGGACTGCCACCGGTGGTCTGACCCGATCCTTTATACTGAAATCCGGTATCAGCATGCGGACAACACCCATGGCAAGTTTCCATTCCCCGCGCTGAATATGCCACCGGGCGCTCTCGGGAAGACCACGCCGCAGCACAAGGATCAGGATTGCCGGTACCGCACCGGCAACCAGCATCCACCGCCATGCGGATTCGGATGGGTGCATGGCAAGGATGAAGAGCCCGATTGCTGCTGCGGCAAAGATCCCGACTGCCTGAAAACTGAATGCAGCGATCAGCATCCGGCCCCGGATCCGTTTAGGCATGAATTCACTGACATAGGATGCACAGACCGGGTAATCAGCACCGATGCCAACACCGAGAAGGAACCGGAAGAGGATAAGAGACTCTACGTTCCAGGCATAAGCCGATAAAACGGCAAAGACGATAAATATCAGGAGATCGACTAAAAAGACTTTCTTTCTCCCGAAACGATCACAAAGCTTTCCCCCGATGAGTGCCCCGAAGATCGCCCCGATAACCGCAGCAGAAGCTACAATACCCTGTTCGAGTGGCGTTGCAGCGAATTGGACAATGATGAGCGGTAAAGCAATCGACATCACGAAGAGATCAAAACCATCTAAAAAGATCCCCATAGATGAGAGAAACCAGATATGGGCATGCTTGAACGTGAACGGGGAATCATCCATTGCTTCGGTAAGATCCTTGCACGGCATAAAAAACCCTGAAACGTTATATTTCAACATCTATCGCTGGATGTGATGTATTTTTCTCTTTTAGTTAGCGGGAGGGAATCGGAGAATCCGAAAAATAAAAAATAAAAAATTACTTTCGTCTTGCAATAACAATAAGAAGACCGAGCATAAGGACCACAATCGCGATTCCTGGTGAAGACTTCTGTGTTGGCAGGGCTGTAGCCGGGATTTTTAGATTCTGCTGTTCATCCAGCCACTTTATCGCATAGGTCAACTGAACATCCTCACCGGCAATGGCGCGAGCAACGGTATCTTCATTCATCGGTACCCGTATTTGCGGTGCTACTCCTCCATTGAGCGTAGCATTGCTGTCAACCTGTATCATACCGTTTTTATCGAGAGATGCCCCGTCAGGGAAAACTACGTACATGCCGAGAGGCAGGATGGCCCGCAGGCCATTCATGCCAAACGCCCCGTTCGTCCCGTACCAGGATACAATTGTTCCGGTCCCGGAGTTTGCAAACATCAGAGGAAGTCCCTCGCCGGAACTGATCGTGTCTGGGGAAACAAGCACCGCGACTGGCCCGTGATACCCGTCCGGCCGGGGCTGTGTCCATGCTTCCGACACCATCGCAAACTGCCGGGAGCCTGGATCGTACTTGGTGGTATACTCGTAGAAGATCGGTTTCTCTACAAACCACCCGGCAAAGCAGGACGCGATATTGTCATCACCGCCGCTGTTGTACCGAAAGTCGAGTACAATACCCGGCGCCTTTTTTGCGATTGCATCCTGTATTGCCGCCTTAAACGGTTGGTACACATCATAGGACTCTTCATAGATCGCGATATACGCGTACTCACCAGGCAGGGTCCGGTACGTGACCAAATCATTGCTGATCTGTGGCTTGATATCTGTTAAGATACTGGCCACCCCGATATCATTGATCTGTTTCCCGAGGAAAAATGTGGTCTTTTTTATGGTATCGGCCTCGTCATCGTAGGCCACAAGTACTACGCTCCAGGGACGTGAATCGGAATTGTTTGTTATCGTGAAAGTTGCCGTAGTCCCGACAGGAGCCCGTGTGACAAGCCGGGTTTTCTGGAGGATAATCCCTTCAGCAGTAGAGGGTTTTTTCACTGCCCAGATATAGGGAGTATCTTTGATGGCATCTGCGATCTCCTTCTCGTTCATCGCCCACACTTCATCCCCGAACCGGATACCCGTACGCTCGGCTGCACTCCCGTTTACCACATAACTCACGATGACCGTGCCCGAATCAAGCCGGTTCACCGCAAATCCGTAGCTCCCACCGATATCTGCATATTTTGCCCCGAAGTCACCGGCGGTCGGCAGGACGTCCACGTGTCCGTCCGGGATGGCAAACAGGTATTCCCTAAGGACCCGGTAATAGGCGGCCTTGTCCTGCTTCTTCTCGGCATCGGCAATCGCGGGCGCATATATTGTATAAAGTGCATCGAAGTCGACCGACTTCCACTGCGTAAAGGCGTACTGCTCCCTGATGAGGTTATTAAAGGCAAGGAACGCGTTGCTCCACGATTGGGTGCTGTAGTCGGGTACCGGTGCAGTAAGGTTTGCCGCAATCTGTGTATAGGAAGAGAGCAGTTCTTCGTTATATGCGGTCTCGTTGTTCCGCTCGAACGGGATACAGGTATCCTTCCACACCATCCCGCAACCCGGACAACTTACAGGACCTGATGTGGCAGCGGCCAGAGGGAAGATAATCGCAGCCATGACTACAAGAAATCCAGCAAGAATAAGCATTCGGACTTTTATACACGACATACATGATTCTCCTTTCGAAATCTGGCAGCGGGTTTCATAGTACTTCCTCTATTTCGCCTGATATCTATTTAGTGAATACCTTTAATGTCGAATGTTTTTGTAGGTAAAAAAAGAGTAGTTTTTCCGGTTAGTTGATATGAAAATATTATCGGAGAAAAACTATTATCGAACCGGTTTTTGGTTGGATTAAGGAGAACCGGGGTATCCGAAAGGTTCAGCGGAGAGGGACGATTCAATGTGACAACGAGTGGATGTTGATTGGTGTAACTCAAAATCTCCTAACGGTTATCGCAAGAGGGTGGTGGAGTAAACTTAAAACCGGTAATAACGAAAACTCAAATATGACTTTTAATGTGCGTGTAGGATCTTTTCCAGTTTGCTTGATTTTTTTTGGGAGAAATTTCATTCCCGGAATATTTCATTAACCTGAATTACTCTTTTTGTTAGTTAAGCAACGGCCACTCCAATCAGTAAAATTCCGAACAGAACCGGAATAAGGATCAATCATTACTATCGTTGTGCCAACAAGTTTCGATATCAAATAGTGTCTGATGAGTTAATAAAAAACAGAACGATTTACTATTCCACAACTATATGCGAGGGATGGGATTCTGGACCTTAAGTGCGATTCGCAAACGGCGGATTTTTGCTGAATTTTGAAACGAAAACTGATTTGAAATTATTTGTCACGCACGATAAATAAATATTTTCCTGAAATCCGTTCAGCAAAAAAATGATAAAAAACGTAGACCGCGCACAGTATCAACTCATATTTTTTCAGAGACCTTACGCTCAACGGGGCTTTGGCCCCTTGCCGCGTGGGCTTCCCCTCAGCTGTACAGGACAAAGCAAGCCGGTCCGCGGAGCATGTGCGAGTGCGCCGCAGGTGCACGAAGCGTGCGGAGCGGGGCGGCGATCCTCCCCCAGCGGTTCACGGGATATGATGACGCTCGGTCATGTTCACTCGTCCTCGCTGAGGCTCCGGCTCGCTTCACATCACCTCGCTGCTTTTCTTCGGTTGATCGGGCAGATGAAGACGCACCCCCTTGCTCGCAGGCTCGCGGCGGGGCTTGCTGTTCCGGCCCGCTCCTCACACCATGCTTCGCATCGTGTTCGTCGCTGTTGATGCGAAAACGTAGACGTTCAGTGACTCACTCGCACGACGCATCAGGGGCTCGGACTCGATGCTGATGCATCTCGTTACCTTCGCACCCTGAAGCGGTGCTCGTTCGGGCCACTGCGGCCACGACTACCCGCCACCCGCTTCGCTCCTCCCGCCCTTGAAAGGAACGGGCAGTCATTAGGATAACCACGGGGTAAGGTTTCAGGTTGGGGGTGGGAGGATGCGAGCCGGAACACGGCGACCATCGCCGTGTCGCGTGAGCATCGGGCGGGTCCAGGAAGATCAGGGCATCTCAACAGGACAGGCACACGGTAGCGGGTCCGGGCGGGAAGAAGGCGAGCCGGATACGGGACCGCGGCCGGGCCCGTCGCGGGAGCCTTCGGGGTGGGCCAACCGTTGCCAAGAAAGATAATGCCAGGAGTCGATATTGTACCAACCCGGGCAGGGCTCTTTGATTGGCCTCATGGTGTCCCTGTCCGGGCCACTTTTTAGCGACAGAAAAAGATGATCCGCATCTTTGTCCGGTGCAGCCACCACCGCAGGCTTTTCCACATCCCAAAAATAGTTGATCGGTATTTCCGGTGCTCCCGGTATTTTCGCAGGCTGAGCATAGGATCTACTCCGTCCGGATCCCGCTCGGCAGCGGATCGCAATGCCACGCGATCATATCAAGCCGGTGCCGCTCAGCGATCAGGTTGTCGAGCCCCTCCCATGCTGCCCTATCTGTCCACGACTTGATGATCTCATCGTGCCTGTAGCGGAGATCCTGCGCTTCAGCCTGCAGCATGAATGCCCGGCGCTCCATCGCGGGTATTGCAATCTCGATGCGTTCGAGTTCTTCAAGAACCTTA
>JBAZHD010000162.1:0-5102 GCA_041652515.1 Methanoregula sp. | reverse complement strand
GACATTCAAACGGCTATTGATTTTATTGTCGAACATGGCTTTAAGGTAATTCACCCGGACTCAGTTCTTGAACAGAATCTTCGTGAAGGGAGTCGGTGAGTTACTCATTTTCATATTAAATCATTCAAAACAATCTGACGCTCCCGGGAGCTTCGCCCCCGCCGCTGGGGCAGCCCCTAATTGCGATAACGACGGATTACCTGGAACCTGAAACAGACTATCGCAATGCGCCTCGTCCCCCAACGGAGGACTGGTGGCGCAAGAGGGGGGCATCGTATCACGCGAGAAAAGTTTTCTACAGAGCTTAAAATTTCAATTATAACGCTCCCGGGGCCTCTTTCCCCTCCGATGAGGCATCCCCCGATAGCGATGATTCGGTAATACCTGAAAACAATCGCGCAGGATTTTTCAGTACGGATAATACAGAGGTATCGCAACGCGCCCCCTTTGGGGGCAGGGCTGGCGCAAGGGGGTGATCATTACTATGAGCAGAGGATTTCTCCAGAGCAAAAAAAAATTATTCTTTCTCAAACTTTTCAAAAAACGCTACGTGTTTCATCTCTTTTTTCGGCGTGATAGTAATATCCGCCGGGCTGCCGGCCGCCACGAGAGAGACAAGCGTGTATCCCTCCGGGACATCAAGGAGCTTCCGTACCGCTTCGACGTAGGGAGTCTGGTTACCCGCCACCCAGCAGGAACTGACCCCGTGTGCCTGCAGTGCCAGGATCAGGTTCTCGGTTGCTGCACAACAGTCCTCGAGATAGAACTGCTGTTTCTTCTCGCCAAAAACGGCAAAACAAAGGGGACAATCCCCGATAAATTTCCCATACGTTGCCAGACTGGCGATCTCCGAGAGTGTTTTCTTATCCTTAATTACCCCGAAGAGCCAGGGCTGGACATTCATTGCTGTCGGTGCATGTGCGGCGCATTCAAGGACATCGGCAATCACGAGGTCTCCGACCGGGTCCGGCTTGAATTTCCGGACACTGTGACGTGATTTGATTATTGAGGTTACAACGTTCATACTCGGTAATGGGTAAACGGGGTTAATAAAAGATTGTGAATCCGGGTAGTCATCAGACCACGAGGATGAGACGAAGTCGATGGCCGGCTTTGCCTCTATTCTCCTCGCAGGGGTTTTTAAAAAAAACAAGCATGAACCGATCCGGTTCACACCCAAGCATTGAAAATCGGCAAATAATTATTTCAACCGTCCTGATACGCCGCGGGGGCGCCCCGCCGGGGGCGGCGGCATATATCGTAACTGGGGGCATGGGGGTCTCAACCCCCATCATTCCACGTTAAATGATTCGCTTTTCATGGGAAACCCTCATACTCATCGGAGTTCTTCGACTTCCGGGGGCTCCACCACGACTACAACAATGAGAGGCGGGTGACTGAGTTCTTCGAATGAGAATGAAGCATTATTCCATGAATAAAAAAGGGACCGGGTTATTCTTTCCGCACGGACCACGCCAGTGCAATGAGCAGCCCTGCGCCAGCAAGGACTGCTTCAAACCCGGGTGATTTTGTCGGTGCTGTAGTCGGTACAGCTGTCGGGGGTGTTGTTGGTGCTGTAGTCTGCACAGTTGTCGGCTCAGGCGTCGGCGTTGTCACCGTGGTCTGTATCGTTGTGGCAACCGTGGTCTTCACGGTAGTGGGTACCGTTGTAGCAGATGTTGTAGGGGATGCTGTCCGGGTATAGGCTCCGATTATCGGGTTTCTCTCCTGGTCGAGCAGGCCCCAGGGTGCAGTGTACGTTTTCCCTACATCGCCATAGTTGTCCTTCATGGAGTTGGCATTGCACTCCGCCCAGATCCGGTAGGTACCGTACGGGTAGGTATCGGACCGGCCGGTATCCCAGATCGCTCCCGTGGAATAGGGTGACGTGGAGACCGGCATGTTGACGATGCTCGTCGTTGTCCCTGCTCCGTTGATAAGGGCAGAGTAGGTGGCCCCGTCCGGTGCCTGGACCTTGATCGTGACCGGGGCCCCGGCAACACCGGAGCGCTGACCCATCTGGTAGAGGTTTGTTGTTATCTTGAACGAGACCTCGGAACCTGTCGTGATCCAGCCGTTTGTGGTTGCATCCACGCCGAGGGTTTCATCCATGACCCGGATCTCCATGGTCGGATCTGCTACCGTGAAGGCAGTGCCATTCGCCTGTCCGGTCGGATCGAGACGGTACCAGGGTCCAAGCTTACCCGAAAATTCTGACGGGGTGATAAAAAACGCCGATGGTGTGGCTACCGAGATCGTATAACTCGGGGAGGATGTCGGAATCGATGCTGCTGATGCCCACCAGCCGATCCGGGTGTCGGGACCCATGGCAGCAGTAATATCCAGGTTCTCCTCACCAAGGAAGACGGTGTTCCCGGCGGCGATTGTGCCTATCGCGGGTGCAGCCATCACTCCTGCGGGAATGATAAGGAGTGCGAGTGCCAGCACAGTACAGATTTTTCCCAAGCTGTTCATCATAAGGAACCTTGACCGTTCCCATTATATATACTTGTCAAATACCTCCGGGTTCCCAGAGAAAACCATCATGGGTTCAGGACGAAAAAAACGGATCCGGTATCCGGACTTGCGAACGATCAGCCGGAGTCCCTGATAATCCGGTCGAAGTTTTCGAACACGCGGTTCCCTTCGAACGTATGGCTGACTTCCGGGTGCCACTGGAGCCCGTAGATGTGACGGTCAGGCATCGCGATCGCTTCCGCACCGCAGATGCCGGAGCGGGCAAGGAGGAAAAAATCGTCCGGGACATGCGTTACTTCGTCCGCATGCGATGCCCAGACATTCATGGTCCCCGGGTATCCCATGAGGATATCGTCCGGTTCGCAGATCTCGACTTCGACCGGGCCGTAACCTCCACTGCTGCCGGGGTGTACGCTCCCCCCGAATTTTGTAGCGATGATATGGAGGCCCAGACAGATACCGAGCACGGGGAGGCCAAGGTCCAGGTACTCCGCACAGTTTCCGGCCCGCGAGATGTCCGGCCCGCCGCCGAGGATTATCCCGCGGCACTCTTCAGCGACCCGGGCCGCCGGGGTGGAATTGGGAACCATGGCCACATCAATATCCAGGTCCCGCACTGCCCGGTGGATGAGGTGGTTGAACTGCCCGAAGTTGTTGATCACGTAGATGGGAAGCATTCTTCACTAGATTTACGCCGTTTTCCTATAAGATAGTTCAACTATAGCCGGTCACGGTTGTGAGGATCGCCTTTCGTATCGCGTCCGGTGAATATCCCATGAGGTTTGCAAGATACATTGCCCCGCCGGCTCCGGTGCCTTCCTTTACTTCGCCGATACAGTAGCGGGCCAGGCCGGCATGGCCAAGGTCCCCAAACCCGGGATCCACGTACGTGACCCTGGCGCCGATCCTGCTGACAAGCGCCGGCACGTTCGCGCTCGGGTCGTCCCGCACATAGCAGGTTGTCACCACGGAGGGAAGCGGCCGTCCCAGTGCCCTGATGAGCGCACAGACCGCCAGCATCTGGGTGCCCCCGGCAAGGACAAGGGTCCCGGAAAAACTCTTCGCAATCCCGGCAGCGACCGGCATCATGGGATCGCCAAGGGCCCGGACAAACTCATGAGGGGTTTTCCTGCCGCCGGATTCTGCGCGGGCCAGTGCCTGCCGGCAGACCGCCTCCTTGATGGACAGGGGGTTGTCCACAAAACTACTGCTCACCGAGGCCTCGTACCCCAGTGCCCTGAGTATGCAGAGCGCGGTCGTGGTCCCGCCGGGCACGCATTCGCCGAGGACAAGGAGATCGGCCCGGGTGGAGAGGAACATGCCCATCCGTTCGCCCTGCAAAAACAGACGGTCCGCTGACGGCAGGGCATCGCCGTTCCGCGGGTCTCCCGAGATCTCCCCGTATGCATCGAGACAGGGCACGGTCGGAGTATGGCGGAGCCCGGCATTAATGAAGAGCGGTTTCAACCCGGTCAGCACCATCATCGCCCGCGTGATCGAGGCGGGTGTCGGGCACCCGGTCGGGGTATTGGAATTAGCCGGGGTGCTGGTGATCGCCCCGTTTGTGATCAGTTCCGCGTCGATGTTGGGGGTCAGGAGCGTTTTCTCCGGGCTCGGGCCTGCCCCGGAGATACCCGGCACAGTGGAGAGGATGGTATTGCCAAGGATGGTGGCAAAGAGAGGCGATTTGAAGGTGATATCCGGTTTTTCCGAGAGAAATGCCATAATAATCAGTGGGTACAGCTATGGTGCGGGTCCAGTTTGAAGATATCGATCCGAGCCATGTACAAACGCTCTAATACTGCCCTGCACCCATCACTTGGTACATGTTTGAGATAGAGAAGCGGCTGCGTGACCGGGGCATCACGACCGATGAGATGGTCACCGCTGCAATGGGGCTCTATGTCTCCCACGGGATGTCCGACGATGAGGCCGCAGTCGAGATCAAGAAGAAGATCTTAAAGTATCTCAATGATCCCAATGTTGCCTCGCTCCTCCTCGGGGCGATCCTGCTTGAGGACGAACTCTATACAAAAAGGAAGGACTCCGAGATCGCCGACGATCCCATCTTTTTGTTAAGCGACGAGATCATCGGGATGGCAATCGCCGAATGCATCGGCGGCACCTATGCCCGCTTCGAGTTCACGCGCTACGACCAGAAGAAGCCCGGCATCCTTGCCCGCCTCGGGCCGTTTCTCGATGACGCGGTCGCGGGCCTGATCGCCGGCTGCACCTCCCGCCTCTACAGCGAATGCCTATGAGTGCCCTTCTCGCTCTGTTGCAGTTCACCACCATTCTCCCGCTCGGGAAACCGCAGGACTTCGACGAGTTCGCCCGTCGCTCCTGGCTCTACCCGCTGGCCGGGTACATGATCGGGTGCCTCGCAGCCGTCCCCGTCCTTTTTATCGCAGACCATACTATAGCCGCGGCGGTGGCAGTTGCCCTCGTCATCCTCATCTCCGGTGCCCACCATTTCGACGGCCTCCTTGATCTCGGCGACGGCCTGATGGCGCACGGTGACCGGGAAAAGCGGGTCCGGGCGCTCACCGACCGTCAGATTGGAGCGGGTGGCGTGGCGGCCGGCATTGTCACGACCCTGCTCCTGTTTGCCGGCCTCCAGGCCT
>JBAZHD010000161.1:0-5119 GCA_041652515.1 Methanoregula sp. | reverse complement strand
ATATCCCAGAGGATTCTTGCTTCTCTTTCTGGCGGATTATCCAACGTATCTTCTTCCTGGTCAACTTCATCGTTGACTTTGTCTTCGGTTCAACGTCTGATATAGGAAATACTTTCGGGACTGTACAACGAATGGATATTAGAAAACGCTTTATAAATTCCGGAAATCCTCAATGGGATTCATTGAGAAACCCGTATATCATATGAGAGATTTTTAATATAGAATGGAAGATTCGGGAAACTGGTGTGACCGGGGAATCACTCTTCTTGAGGAAGGGGATTTTACCGGCGCAATATCTGCGTTTGACAAGGCCATCACCTTTAACCAGTCTGTCAAAGATGCGTGGTTCAATCGCGGGGTGGCCTGTGCACAGATCGTAAAATACGAGCAGGCACTTCATTCATTTGATCAGGCGCTTTTACTCGACCCCGACCACGAAAATGCCACTAAAGCCAGGACCATGGTGCTTGGTTTATGGGAAAAACAGAAAAAAACAGATCTTGAAAAGAAAATGGAACCTGCGCCCCGGCGTTCTTACGTTTCGGCTCCTGTGTCGCCCAAACCGGGTTCCTCCCCGGGAAAAGAATTGATCAGGAATCCCTGGTATGCCGTGATATTCAGTTTCTTGTTCTCCGGGTGGGGCCAGTGGTACAATGGGGAACGATGGAAGGGCCTGGGTTTTTTTGGCGTTACAACTTTTTTGGGAATCCTGAATCTTGTATTGAGTATTATCCTGAACGGTAACCTGCTGGTGACAAGTATTTTCATGATCCTGGGGCTTGGGATCCGGGTTTACGGTATGTATGATGCCTATAGCACCTCACAAGGAATTAACTCGCGGGAAATCGGGTTCACGCGTAAAAGCAGGTTGTTCTGGTTACCGGTAATACTGTTCGTTGTTATGATTATTGTGACGATAATTCTTGCTGCCGTCATTGCCAGCTTTGTTTTCGGGATGGCCGGTAATATCCATCATACAAAAGTTGTTGCCGTAACAGCGCAACAGACGAGTGCCGGTTTCATCGAGATGACCTACCGGGGGGGACCGGATGCGGACCAGGTACGCCAGGTTGTCGTGACGGTTACGGACAGTGAAGACAGTTCCCAGACACAAAATATGAAGCAGGATGATGATACGGACCCCCTCGAAGTTGGCAGTAAAATCTCGTTTAACGGGCGGTTCATCGGAAAGGATCATATTGTTGCTACTGCGAAATTTTTCGATGGTACGGATCAGGTTATTTTCGATAGTTATCTCTGATGCCGGAAATTCCATTATTTTTTGTCTGTCTGCATATCGGGGACCGGAAAAACAAGGTCGCTGGCCATTTAACGATTCGGCCATGATAACAACCGGCCATAATCAACCATTTAAATCCAGAGTTCCCATGATTAGTGCGTGACAACAGCGATTCTTGGCGGCGGCCTTTCCGGTCTTACGCTTGCACGCCTTCTCCATGAACGGGGCGAGAAGGTTATCATCCTCGAAGCGGAACAGCAGATCGGCGGGCTCTGCCGGTCCCGCACGGATAAAGGATTCACATTCGATACCGGGGGATCTCACATCATCTTTTCCCGGGATGAGGAAGTCCTCGCGTTCATGCGCCGGATGATCGAAAAGAACGAGCAGCGCAATAACCGGAATACAAAAATCTTTTACAAGGGAAAATTCGTCAAGTACCCGTTCGAGAACGGCCTGTATGAACTGCCGGAAGAGGACCGGTTTCTCTGCATCAATGGTTTTATCAAAAACCTGATCGCTGTTGAAAAAGGCGAAGTCCCCCAGCCAAAAAATTTCCGGGAATGGATCTATTACACGTTCGGCCCGGGCATTGCCGAATGTTACATGGTGCCGTATAACGAAAAGATCTGGAAATACCCCACAGAAAAGATGTCCCTCCACTGGGTTGACGGCCGCATTCCCCGTCCCCCGGTCGAGGATATCATCAAATCGGCCATCGGCATCGAGACCGAAGGTTATACGCACCAGGCAGTCTTCTCCTATCCGCTGGACGGAGGCATCGAGCAGCTGGTGACGGCCATTACAGAACCGGTACTGCCTTTTATCAGGACCGGGTTCCGGGTCACTTCACTCCGGAAAGAATCCCGGAAATGGCATATCGGTAACGGATCCGAAACGATCACTGCAGACCGTGTCATCTGCACGATACCGGTCCAGCACCTGCTCCCCTGCCTTGACAAGGTGCCGGAGAAGGTCACGGAAGCCTGCCATGCCCTCGTGTACAATTCCCTGGTCTGTATCAATATCGGGATCCGTGGCCAGCTGCCACCCGTTTCATGGATGTATATTCCCGAAAAAACCCTGGGAAAGACCAACCGCCTCTCGTTCCCGTCAAATTTCAGCAACCATGCAGCACCCGATGGCTGCAGCGCCATCCTTGCGGAGATCACCCACCAGCCGGGCGATGAAGTAAGCCGCATCTCTGATAAGGAACTGATCGATGAAGTCGTGCGCATGCTGGAATCCATGAAGATCTGTACCCCGGATCAGGTTGTCTTTACTTCAGTAGAACGCCAGCCGTTTGCCTACGTGGTTTATGACCTTGCGTACCAGGAGAACATCGCAACCGTCAGGGATTTCTGCCGGTCGGATGAGATCCCGCTTGTCGGGAGGTTCGCGCAGTTCGAGTACCTGAACATGGACGCCTGCATCCGCAGCGTCATGGACTTTGTGAAGGCATATCCCCCGGAATAATTCCTGTGCATCATGCTTATCAGGAATACAACCCAATTTTTACTATAAGGAGACCATTACGTCATGATTTCGGTCGTTATCCCGACATTCAATGAAGAAGAGAATATCGCCCAGTGTCTCGTCTCGCTCTCTCACCAGACCATCCCGAGAAGCGAATACGAGATCATCGTTGTCGATGGCGGGTCAAAGGATGCAACCTGCGAGATTGCAAAAAAATATGCCGACCAGGTCTTTACCCAGACCAGCAAAAAAGTCGGCGGGGCACGGAACGATGGCGTGAAGGCAGCAAAAGGGGATATCATCGCTACCACGGATGCAGACTGCATCCTCCCGCCGAACTGGGTGGGGCGGATTGCCGGGGATTTCAAAAAGCCCGGCGTTGTACAGGTCTACGGCCCGGTTTACCCGATTGAAGAAGGGATCGGCAACCAGTTCTCACTCCTCCTTGCAAATACCTTCTCCCGGATCGGGTATTACAGCCGGACCTTTTACTATACGCTCGGGTGCAACACTGCGTTCCGCAAGGAAGCGTTTGTGAAGGCCGGCATGTACCGGTGCATCGATGCGGGAGACGATCTCGAGATCGCGATGCGGCTGAAAGATGAGGGGAGTATTTATTTCGACAACCGGCTCAAGGTCGGGTTCTCGATGCGGCGTTACCAGAAGTTCGGCACATTCCAGTCGATCTACGAGTGGATCTATATCGTTGCCGATGGCGGCGAGAGCGGGAAATATTCGTACACGCAGAAGAAGTACAAATGAGGGACCTCACCATTTTTGCTCATCGGGATTTCCATGACCGATTACCCTGCCCACACCCCGGATCCATTGGCGATCGCGGAGCAGATCCGGATCTTCAATGCCAGCGAGTTTGCCCGGCTCCTCCAGATGGAGATCATCGAGGCATCGGAAGGATACTCCCGCGTAACAATGGACTGCGCCGGCAAGATGAACCCGGGCGGTGTTGCCCATGGCGGCGCCATCTTCTCGCTTGCCGACCAGGCGTTCGGGATTGCTGCTAACTGCTGCGGCACGCATCGCGTTGCGGTCTCGGTGAGTATCCAGTACATCGCGCCGGCAAAAGGGAAGCTGGTCGCGGTTGCAAAGCGGGTTGCCGACAATGGTTCGTGCGACACGTACCGTGTCATGGTGCATGAGGGCGAGCGGCCGGTTGCGGAATTTACGGGCGTGGCGTTCCGGGTGTGACGCGGTTTCTTTTTCACGGCCGGGATTTTCTCCGGAAAAATTCTGTCGGGATTTTCAGGAATTTTTTTTTCGGGTTTTTGCAGCCACAATAGTTTTGCCGGAAATTTTCGGGCATGCCTGTTGAAAAATTTTGATTTTTTTTGCGGGGGGATTTCCTCGATATCCCGGAGGTTCCCCTGATATGCCAGCATATTCCCTGGCCGGTACCTGCCATGTCCCAAAACACATCCCCTCCCGCTTTCGGCCATCAGAACATTGCTAAATACTACCTCATCCATTCCCGTCGGAGATCGTTGAGTAATTCCGGCCCGGTTCCGCATTTTTCACGAATTATGACCTCCCAAATCCGGGGATGGGGGAATTGAGGTACAACCGGGCTCACAGCAGGCTCCGATGTACCAGAATTTTCACAGGGGGGTAAGGGATCCCAAACCCCCCTTCTCCCGCCTCCTGTCCACCCTCACGTCGAAGAAATAGTGCCGCAGGAGTACCTCCACCGCCACCGTCGTAAATCCTTCCCGTCGACGATAAACCAGCCAAGGAGCGTGCCCCATTCCTTGAAATAAGCCCAAACTGAAGCGCATATAATGCGTTCTGATGCACCGTATTGCGTTTTGGCAGGCATTTTTTTCCGACCCCGCCCTTCAGTCCAACCCCCTTTGGCCAAAGGAAAACTCACCCAGATCATAAAAACAGCGCATCGGGCTCCTCTGGGTGAACGGGCGCCGTATTTGTCCCGGATGGAATCCGGGCGTTTTGCGGGGTTTTGTGAAAATGGCCCTTTTGGCAAACCGGGCATTTTAAGAGGAGATCGGGGGTCCAGCCCACCCTTTTTCATGACCCCCGGATCCATCGGGAGGGGGTATCTCCGGCGATGATCTGGGTGTGGCCTGGTGGGATGACCAGGGGGGAAAATTCATGGAACATCAGAGCCGTGCCGGGATTTTTTTCCTGAATTTTTCCCGGGATACGGAATTATTTTTTAATCTCTCTCTAAAAATTTTCAAAAAAAACCGCATGATGTCAAAGACTTCGCACCAAAGCAACGAAAAACGGCAAATAATTATTTCAAACGTCCTGATCCGCCGCGGGGGCGCCCCGTCGGGGGCGGCGGAGTTTATCATTTTTGGGGGTATGGGGGTCTCAACCCCCATCAGCAATTCCTGAAGAGGCCAATATAATATGAAAAACCCATGG
>JBAZHD010000160.1:0-5121 GCA_041652515.1 Methanoregula sp. | reverse complement strand
GCGCTGAATGCATCCTTCCCGAGATCGTGGACCACGGACCCGCCGTGGGCCGTGCTGACCGCAGCGGCAGCGAGCAGTGCAGTCACACCGGCATTGAACTTTGCCAGGGTGTCGAACTTGTGGCTACCCGTGCCAACGGTCTTGGCATCGGTGTCCTGATAGACGAGCTTTGCGGTGTATGCCTCCTTGGTCTTTTCGACCGGGGGGTGGCTCTCACCGGCAGTCATATATGCTACACACTCAAAGGGATTGTCGGTGATGACCGACTGGACGATCGTGTTGAACGTCGCAACATCCACGATGGGTTCTGCAAGGGTGCGGGTCGCACTCTTGACATTTGCACTCTGTACGAAATCTGCCATTCTTCACTCCCGCCCTTGGGCCCTTGGGCTGAATATTACTCTATAGGACGGGGGGCTTAGCCTTTGCTGAAGGGTGGGGGAAATCGGAAAATTGTATGATCAAAACAACAACTTTATACCTTTTTGTCTTCCAACTGTGTTTCATATGTGTGCGTGGAGACACAAATGAATGATAAGAAACGCGTCCAGGTTGTCTTTACTCCGGGACAGTGGGAGCTCATTTCACAACTGAGAGGGGAATTCGGGGAAGGCGATGCGGACATTATCCGGAATATAGTTTTAGCCTGGCTCGCTGAAAAATCTCTTATCTCAACCACCGTCAAACATCGTATGGGAAATAACGGGAACAATGAGGAAAGAAAATGAAGTCTATCTCCAATCCGAATCAGTCGTTGGGTCATTTCCTCGGCGATTCCATTCCGGAAAAAGTCACCCCCCCAATAAATGGAAACAACCATTCGAGTTTTTCAGACCCCGCATTCGCAAGCAATAAAACGCAGCCTATCCACCGCTGGGTTCCATGGATAGCGGGCTTCTCGAAAGAATTCGTCAATGACTCTATTAAACGGTACATCGATGGAACCGGAACAATAATGGATCCATTTGCCGGGGTCGGCACTACCCTCGTAGAATCTCATATTACGGGAAACGACTCGATTGGTTTTGAGATCAATCCGTATGCCTACTTCGCCTGCAAAACGAAAATTAACAGTCTCCAGATTAACGAGGGTAAGTTCAATGAGGAGATTGAACGGTTTTCAGCATTTTATCTGAAAAACCTGAATTCAAAGTATAAGGTCCGCAGCAAAGTACCAGATGGTTTCAAGACAAAGATCGAGTTCTACAGCCCGAAGGTCCTGCACAAAGTTCTGATTTTAATGGACTTCATCGAGACGATAGAAGACCAGACAATCGCGGATTTGTTTAAACTGGCTTTTACATCGACGATGGTGAAGTATTCAAATTATTCCTATGAACCAAGCTTGGGAACCCGTAGGGGATCGGGTAAAGCGGATATCGAAGACTACGACGTTAGCGCAGTAACTATTCAGAAACTCCTGGAATTTTTACGGGATATTGCATGGATTAAGAAAACTGTATCCAACCAGAGAGTTCCAACTTCGAGGATAATCAATGATTCATTTTTCAATTACAAAGATCATCTCATGAAGAAAACTGTCGATCTCATCATCACATCACCCCCGTACCTGAACAATTATCATTACAACCGGAACACCAGACCCCAGATCTTCTGGCTCGGGTTCGCAAATGGTCCCGCCGATCTGAAGCCGCTTGAAGAAAACAACTTCGGGAATTTCTGGCAGACCGTGAGAGGCAGAGAGAAAATTGACCCAATCTTTAACGTCCCCGATATTGATTTGATTGAAAAAATTGAACAGATTCGGAAAATTAATCCCGAGAAAGGGGTTTATGGAGGAAGCGGCTGGGCAAATTATGCGATGTCGTATTTCAACGACTGTTATAAATTTTCAAAGGGAATTGATTATACCTTAAAAAAGGGTGGGACCGCGCTTGTCGTAATCGGGAACAGCATTCTGCAGGGTGTGACGATTCCAACCGATGAATATTTTGCAAAAATCGCAGAAACCGTCGGTCTCGAAACAGTCGAAATCCATATTCCGAGATCCAAACGAATCGGAAACAGCATAATCCATTCCAACGTCAGGATAACGAAACCGACGAAAGGACACCAGTTGTATGAGGCTATTGTCGAACTGAAAAAATCATAGATTTTTGGAGTATTCTGAAATTTTTCCCTTAATTTCATCTAGGTCTAATTCTTTTCCCGTTAGTTTATCGGCAAAATATCTGCCAGTATGAAGTGTATCCCATTCAGACCTTTTCTGAGCGTACCTTCCGGATCCCGGGTGATGGATGCCGAATCCCGATATACAAGAGTTCCAAAGAGGTGCATACTGTCGAATCAAAGCTGCTTCGAGAGGGACGATTAAATCAACTTCGTTATCCCGGAGAATTGCAAATCTACACTTGAAATCCTTAATATCCAAATTTGAAGCGCAGCCAATACTTTTCGTATGCTCTTCGAGCCTTCTAAAGAGATTTTGCTCGGCGGATGTTTTCGTTCTCGCGGTCCTAGATCCTTTCGGTACCGCTTTACCAACGTATACGGGAAAATATTCATTCAGGGATTTTGCATTTTTATTGATCTTTGCGATCGACCGATAATCCTTGAATGAACCAAAATAATACAAGGCGTAGACCCCGGCATCATTGAATGGTTCGGTAAGAGGCAAATCGATCATCTGTCTCGTGGTGAAAAAATCAATCGCTTGTTGAATAACGCTTGTTTGCAAAATATTCGGAAGGATGTAATCCTTATAATCAAGCATAATAATCTTAGAATGTCTTGTTCTTAATTAGGTTTTCATAGCGATTTGGGGATACGCAATTTTACACTCTTGACTCATTTCATCGTTTTTTATTGACATTTTTTATTTTCACTCCACGAGACCCTCATTTATCATCTAGTGTTAGTAATTGTATCTCTAGGAGAGGATAGTTTTGACAGATCCATCTATTACGTACTTTCCGGTTGGGAATGGGGATACCAGCTTAATTCGTTTGTCGAACGGACAAAATATTCTCATTGACTGTAATATCACAAATGATTCCAAGGACGAATCAGACGAAACTACTTACAACGTTCACTCCCATCTTCAATCTATAGTAAAAAAGGAAAAAGAAGTTCCGTACATTGATGCCTTTATCCTGACACATCCTGATGAGGATCATTGTAGGGGGTTCGGCGAAACATTCTACACGGGAGATCCCTCGGCGTTTGCAGAAAAACATAAAAAAGATGGTTTGATTCGGATTGATGAGTTGTGGTTCTCTCCACGTATCTTTTCACCTCATGAAAAAGACATGTCTGAAACCGCCAAAATAATCCGCAAAGAAGCGACGCGAAGGCTGAAGCTTTATCAAGGCAAAAAATCAGAAAAAAATAATTCTGGCAATAGACTCCGAATAATTGGTTACACCGATAATCCGGATCTCAAAGGAGCGGAAGAAGTCATTACAACACCGGGTAATTCAATCAATGCGATAAACGGAAGCACACTCAAAGATTTTTCTTTCTTTGTTCATGCACCCTTCAAAAAAGACACTGATGCGAAATGGGCAGAGCGAAACGATACTAGTGTCGTTCTTCAGGCACGATTCGATATCGAAGACGAGAAGGACGCAGCGCGGATTTTCTTCGGAGGAGATAGCGGTTTTGAAATTTGGGAGGATATTGTCAAGCGTAGCAAAGAGGCAACCCTTAAGTGGGATATTTTTATGGCACCACATCATTGCTCATGGTCATTTTTTAACACAACACCCTACAATGAGGATGATGAGCCGAGCAAATCTTCGCTAGAACTGTTAAATAAGCGATGTTCTGGAGCGATAATAGTTGCCTCATGCAAGCCAATTAAGAATGACGACGACAATCCTCCACATTTTGCGGCAAAACAACAGTACGTTAAAGCTGTTGGAAAAGACAATTTCATTGTAATGGGGGAATATCCAGACTCTAAACAACCCCAGCCGTTAATATTTACGATGACCAAAAAAGGACCTCAGAAAATGGATTTGTCATTCAATAAGTTGAATACAACATCTGCGATCAGTTCCGTTCTTAAAACGCCCGCTACATATGGATGAAAATTTTTTTAGCTCTTCTTTGACGCTTGAGAGTGATGGGGACTTAAATCAAAGTATTCAATCGGCTCTTTCAGAAATCCGAGGCGCTTTCGAAGATCAAGAAATCAAGGTACTTAGGTGGAATGAGAATTATGTCGCAATTCCGTTGATTTTAAAAATTAACCTCCCCACAAGAGGGACTGTCCATGAAGTAGATATCCGAAAAGATGAACCAATTGTGATTATATTGGATAGACGGTATTATCCATACAAAGCACCTCAGGCATGGTCGGACCGACGTGATTTTCCGAAGGATTGCCTACCGCATCTTAATCCCAAACCTCCAGGAAATCCTGCGAGCTTTTGTTTACATCGAGGAAGTATTGAAACATGGTTCTCGGAGCATTCAATAATTGATTTCATCCAAAGAGTCCAATTCTGGCTTTCGGATGCGGCAAGTGATCGCCTAATAAGAAAAGAGGACGGTTTTGAAGTAACGCGAATTGATGATTTCATAGGCTTGTGCACTTATGATCCGATCAAATTTCGAGAAAGGGTTGCTGAGGGATGGCAGTCAAATAGAAATAGATCCGGTTTTTGTTTTGTCCCATACATTCTGGAAAAAAACTTAGAGAAAGAGCCTTTTGAAAACAAAAATACATTTTTTATGATTAAAATGGGCACCAGGTTGACTGAAAGTGTCCCAAACAAAATAATTCAATTAGAAAAAGAAATTAACGCACTTCACACTGATACCAACCTAAGCGATTGCAATCTTTATGGCATTCTAGTATGGCCTCCCAAAAAAATGATTTATAGAAAATATTTCGCAGATTTACCAGATAATCTCAGGGGATTGATCGCACTTTCGGAAAAAATAGAAATTCCAATAAAAATGGCAATGAACTCGTATTTTTCTAAAAATTTACATCTGCTAAGTGGGGTACCAATAACACTGGTAATCCCGCGACCTCAAAATGTCTTAAAATCTGAATCAAATCTCGAATTAGTAAATTTCATGGTATATTGTGAGAAGAGGATGAAGTCACTTGAAGATGAGAAATCACTAGAATCAAACGTAAAGCCGATG
>JBAZHD010000159.1:0-5198 GCA_041652515.1 Methanoregula sp. | reverse complement strand
GAGCGGGATCCGGACGGAGTAGATCCTATGATCAGCCCGCGAAAATACCGGGAGCGCCGGAAATACCGATCAACCATTTTTGGAATATGGAAAAGCCTGCGGTGGTGGCTGCACCGGACAAAGATGCGGATCATCTTTTTCTGTCGGTAAAAAGTGGCCCGGACAGGGACACCATGAGGCCAATCAAAGAGCCCTGCCCGGGTTGGTACAATATCGACGCCTGGCATTATCTTTCTTGGCAAAGGTTGGCCCACCCTGAAGGCTCACGCGACGGGCCCGCCCGGCGGTCCCGTTTCCGGCTCGCCTTCTTCCCGCCCGGACCGCTGCCGTGTGCCGGTCCTGTTGAGCCGCCCTGATCTTCCCAGGCCCGCCCGATGCTCACGCGACACGGCGATGGTCGCCGTGTTCCGGCTCGCATCCTCCCACCCCCAACCGGAAACCTTCTCCCGTGGTTATCCTAATGACTGCCCGTCCCTTAAGAAGGGCGGGAGGAGCGAAGCGGGAGGCGGGTCGTGGCCACAGTGGCCCGAACGAGCGCCGCTTCAGGGTGCGAAGGTAACGAGATGCATCAGCATCGAGTCCGAGCCCCTGATGCGTCGCGCGAGTGAGTCACTGAACGTCTACGTTTTCGCATCAGCAGCGACGAACACGATGCGGAGCATGGTGTGAGGAGCGGGCCGGACAGCAAGCCCCGCCGCGAGCCTGCGAGCAAGGGGGTGCGTCTTCGTCTGCCCAATTAACCGAAGAAAAGCAGCGAAGTGATGTGAGCGGAACGGGCGCGAGCCCGTGGAGACGAACATGACTGAGCGTCTTCATATCTCGTAAACCGCTGGGGGAGGATCGCCGCCCCGCTCCGCACGCTTCGTGCACCTTTGGCGCACTCGCACATGCTCCGCGGACCGGCTCGCTTTGTGCGCGGTTAGTCTTCCAGCGCAATTTTTCGATCAACGCGGTTCAGGAAAATATTTATTTATGCTGCGTGCCAAATAATTTCAAATCACTTTTCGTTTAAAAATCCGGGAAAAATTGGAGCGTTTTAGCATCTAACTTGTTGTCAGGAATCCTGCTCCACGCATGTTTTTTCATAATTTTCAACAATTGATACGACAACCGGTGATTCTATCAATAAGCACGGAATAAAACTTAATCAGGATTATGGTTGCTTCCGTAAATTCGCATGAGATGAGCCCTGTCCCCCACCTCCACATCAGCCCCCCGAAAAAATGGATCCCCGTCAACCTCAGTGAACTCTGGAACTACCGGGAACTCTTATACTCGTTCACATGGCGCGATGTGAAGATCCGGTACAAACAGACTGCGCTCGGTTTCCTCTGGGCAATCATCCAGCCGCTCTTCATGATGCTGATCTTCACCGTGTTCTTCGGCCGGTTGGCAAAGATCCCGTCTGATGGCATTCCCTATCCGCTTTTCGTTCTCGCAGCATTGCTTCCCTGGACACTCTTTGCAGAGGGCATTACCCGCTCTACATCCAGCATGATCACGAACGCCAATATCATGACCAAGGTCTACTTTCCCCGGCTGATTATGCCGTTCTCCGGAGTCCTGTCGCCGCTCGTGGATTTTGTTTTTGCGTTCTCCATTCTTATCGTGATGATGGCGTTCTACGGATTTGTCCCGACCCTGAATGTGGTGTTCCTCCCGCTCTTCATCCTCCTTGCCCTTGCCACATCACTCGGCATCGGGCTCTGGCTCTCGGCACTGAACGTCCAGTACCGGGATTTCCAGTACACGATCCCGTTTATGATCCAGCTCGGGCTGTTCGCATCACCGGTTGTGTATCCTGCAAGCCTTGTCCCGGAATCGGTTCGGTTCCTCTATGGCCTGAACCCCATGGCCGGCGTCATCGAAGGATTCCGCTGGGCGCTGCTCGGGACCGAGATGCCGGGCGCGATGATTCTCGTTTCGGTCGGCGTGGTTATTGTGCTGCTTGTTTCCGGTGCATTTTATTTCCGGAAGATGGAGCAGTATTACGCGGATGTGGTGTGAAAACACATTCCGTTTGATAATGTGCCTCCCGGTCCCTGACAGGAAAACCAAGCCCGGTTACGGCATCGGACAATTATCCTTATCTCCATATACACACATATACACCAGTATATGTCCCAGGTTACCTCCGTGAGGATGCGAACCGATACCAAGGCGCTTCTTGATGATCTGAAACTGAATCCGCGTGAGACATACGATGATGTGGTCCGCCGGTTAGCTGAAGCCGCATATGATGACGAGCCATTAACGCCGGAAGAGATCGAAGCGATGGAAGAAGGCATTGCGGATCTCAAGGCCGGCCGGACACGGCCCCTCGATGAGATTATGAAAGAGCTCGGTGATGACAAGGTAATGAAAAAACATAAAATAAAAACACGGTATCTGTGATCGTGTGTATCAGATCAGATTATCACACAGGGCCGAGAAAGATCTGGTCGGGATTCCCCCGGACCATCGTGTCCATATTGAACATGCGCTGAAGCGGTTTGCAGAACATCCGGATTTACGGCATGATGTTGTCAAGATCCGGGACAGCCCGAAGATTGTTCCGCGATACCGAATCCGTATCGGAGAGTACCGGGCAACGTTCTTCATCTATCACGATATCCTCCTTATTGAGATCATCACCATCGGAAAAAAGAAGAATTTTGAATATTGACCGGGGCAGGAACCATAACTCAGGCAAAACACGGATTATGTAAAAATGCATTGATCAGGAGTCCGGAAAATTATCTGGTATCCCGTTCACTCAAGAGTATTTTCATCAGCTTCGATTACACCACGATCAACAAGCAGCTGGAGATATTGTTCCCCGGTGAGCGGACATTGAATAAGACTGGTGAATTCCTTATCCGACAGGTGAAGCTGGTTTTTCATTTTTGCTAGGGAGATCCGGGGAATATTCTTTGTGTCCATGGCTCAGGAACGTATGGACGCCGGTAATCTTTCCGTTCATACAAAGATAAAAGATTTTATGGTGCGTTTCCTTATGCAAAAATCCCTTTTTATTAAGCGCCGCTTCAATATCCCGGGCTTTGCAGGTTTTCAAGCCCTTGCACCCGCAGGAACAAGAGACTGGAGATTCTTCCGGAGTTTCAGTGCATCATTCGTCAGGTTTTCCGGGTTTTCATTGACATAAACTTCAAAGAGAGTATCCAGTTCTTCAGAGATCCCGGCAATTCCTTCTTCCAGGGTCTGCGCTGAGATCAGGAGCCCGAACTCTTCATTGGTAAGAATCAGCCGTTCCTCTTCTGGTTCGATCGTGATCTCGAGTCCCCGGGCAAGCTTGCGGATGCGGCCTTTGATTTTTACACGATCGAGTGTAACTTTCTGGGGCGCCAGCTTCAGCATAGTACGTGTACGTATCTTTCCGGGAGTGAAAAGGATTTCCGCTGATCTGAAACCAGTGCGTCTTATGGTAGAACGCTTGAGTGAAACGAGGTTTAAACAAGATTATCAGCGAGCCAAAGTCGATCGGCAATGTAATAGATTATTCATTCACGTTACAACAGGGTGATGACGATGATACCTGGCATCCTCTGATTACCTGTACCATTACAGGGAAATTCTGGCTCTCCGACATTTCATGGGGGTAAGATAAACGATGAATTCACCTGCCATTACATTGCGTGAGCCGCCGCGGGGGCGTCCCATCGGGGGCGGCGGAGTTCATCGTAATGGGGGTTTTTAGGTCGTTAGCCCCCATCAACTTGTTTACCGGGATCCAGGTTACCCACACTGATCAGCGAAGAGCCTCATTTCTTATAGTGGGGCATGGTCCTTCTGACTCTTAACTTTGCGGTCAGGGGCGCCGGATTCCGGCTTAAGATCGTGGCCGGGACCCGGGGTATCCTGTCCGGAGCGGATTTTGGTATTTATTTCCAGTTACCCACCGTTAATCTCCGGTTTTTCACTCACGGAATCCTGAAAATGTCTTACACAATCGTGGCCGGCCAGGATTTTCCGTCCCTGCCAGACTGCTATGGGGACGAAAAAAGGGCCCTCCCGGCCAGTTCTGTGGATGGACACGCGAACGTCTTTGGTGAGGAAATTTTCCGACGGGGGGGACCGGGTGGTTCCCGCATATGGACATCGTCCATGGGTTCAGGTGTCCATACATATTCCGAACATATGAGCGGAGCCCGATATGACCTCCTTTTGACCCTGAGAGGGGTGAGGTACTCTCCGGGGGTCGATGGGAACCACTCCGGGTCCCGATTAATCCGCCGGGGTATCGACGGTATCCTGCCAGGTCTGACCAATTTAGTTTAAAAAAAATCCTGCAATTACCGTCCCCGGTTTTCCTCTTCCCGCAGGTTTAAGATAGTAAGACCCGGTATTTTTTTGAAATCCTTACCATTATCGGTAAAAATTCCATCAGGACCGGGATCAAGACAATGTTGAGCAATGATCGCCTCATTTATCCGGACTTTTGTTGCATAGCTAAGATCAATTGCACTCGCTTTCGTGGCATTATCAACGGGGAAATATTCAAAATACCTTGAATGCGGGAGGTTTTTTTTGGTTCTGACATGAGATTCTTCGTAATTAAGAATCTTCTGAAGAGAATAGCGAATAACCCTGCAAATCCGGAGACCCGTCTGTCGAGATGGTACTGAAAAAAGGGGGGGGTTATTAACAATCCTCTAAAGAATTGTTGCGCCAGTTATTGCATGAGAAAAACCGTCATGTCCCCCGATCATCCCCCTATCAGCGTCAGCCATTCCGGCAAGAAATTCACCATCGGCGGACCCCTGGAGAAATACCTCACCTTCCGGAACGCGATTGTCAATTCGGGGAAGGCGCCGTTCCGGCGGTTGGCGTCTTCTGAACCTTCTTCTGAGTTCCGGGCACCGAAGGATGTGTCGTTCGATGTCGAGCAGGGCGAGGTTGTCGGCATCATCGGGCGGAACGGTGCCGGGAAGCCGGCGCTACTGAAGATTTTGTCACGGATAACTTCGCCTTCGGAAGGGACGGTTGATCTCTATGGCCGGGTTGGATCGCTGCTTGAGGTTGGTACCAGGTTCCCCTCGGAACTGACCGGCCGGGATTTTTTCCTTCCGATTATCCACACGGATCCACTGAAAAGTTGATGAATATAACCATCGTATATGCATGGAAAGAGGGGAATTATCCATGGGGAAGTACAAAGACACTGAAATAATTTTTATTGTCGAAGAATCGCCGGAGGG
>JBAZHD010000158.1:0-5204 GCA_041652515.1 Methanoregula sp. | reverse complement strand
CAATTCCGGGCGAGCAAACGGTTGCTCCCCGCCAATCGGAGTCTGAAATGGCCACATCTTCAAACGATGGTGTCATTTTTTCGCGAAACAGTGTCATTTGGTCCGGTAAACCGGGTAATCGGGGGCCAAAACCGCCTCCGTTGACTTCACCCCTCCCAGGCTCGTCGGTTGGGAGGGTATTTCCCGAAGATTCCGGACCATGGCCCCGCTGAGCGTCCCGGCTCCTCTCCCCCCAGGCTATACCCCAGTATGGCTTTTCAGGAGATCCTCTGCTGTAAGAGTGCAGTAGCCCGCCAATTCCGGGCGAGCAAACGGTCGATCCCCGCCAATCGGAAACTGAAATGGCCACCTCTTCAAACGATGGTGTCATTTTTTCGCGAAACAGTGTCATTTGGTCCGGAAAACGGGGTTATCGGAGCCCAAAACGACCTCCGTTGACTCCACCCCTCCCGGGCCCCCTCGTATTCCCGGTATAGGCGGCACACTCATCTCTCACGACAGAAGATCGAACCATCGCCGGGAAAGGAGGACCCTGCCCTTTTCCCGCCCCAATCTCCCGGACAGCCCCCAGCCCGTCTTTCAAAATATCCCGCCTTGTATCGTTGCTAAATAGGGTCATTTCCGGGCCGCCAAAGGGCATCAGATCGCTAATCAGGGGCTGAAATAGCAGTTCCCGGAAATTGGGTTGTCTCTTTTCATCGAAATGTTGTCTGTTGGATCTAAAAAAGGGTCAATCGGAGCCCAAAACCGCCTCCGTTGACTCCACCCCTCCCGGGCCCCCAAGTTTCCGGTACTGGATGGCCAGTCATCTCTCACGACGGAAGACCGGACCATCGCCGGGGAAGGAGTACCCTGCCCTTTTCCCGCCCCAATCTCCCGGACAGCCTCCAGCCCGTCTTTGGAAATATCCTGCCTTGTATCGTTGCTAAATAGGGTCATTTCCGGGCGGGTAAACGGTATCAGATCGTCAATCAGGGGCTGAAATGGCCGTTCCCGGAAATTGGGTAGTCGCTTTTCATCGAAATGTTGTCTGTTGGATCCAAAAAAGGGTCAATCGGGGGCCAAAACCGCCTCCGTTGACTCCACCCCTCCCGGGTGACCCGAAGATCCAAGCGATGAGCAGATGTCTTACAAATATCATTATGTCTTACAAGGTAAGCCAAAAACTATATTGTCTTACAATCCCAATCAAATACCATGGAAGTTGTCACCCTCTCCTCCAGGGGCCAGGTCGTCATCCCGGCAAAAGTCCGGAAAAAATTCTCGCTCAAGGAAGGCGACTCGCTCGTGCTCGTGGAAGAGAACGATGGGATCCGGCTCCAGCCGCTCACGAATCTCTCAGAACTCTGGGGCGCCGACCAGCTGAAAGACACCGGGCAGGCAGTCATGGAACTGCGGAAGGACTGGGACGATGATCTCGAAAAGAAAGCTGCTCTTTGATACCCACGCGTTCCTCGCGTTCTTCAGCCGCGAAGCCGGATCGGAAACGATCAAAAAATATTTTGACGCGGTCCATGCCGGCGAGGCTGAAGGATTCGTTGCAACGATCACGCTGACCGAGCTGGCGTACATTTATGCACGGAAGGCCGATGCAGCGACCGCCCGGCTCCGGGTCATGCAGGTCCAGGGCTCGAAGCTGCAGCTCGTCCCGCTTTCCGCGGAGATCGCAGTTGAGGCCGGGATGCTCAAACGACCGGGAATTTCTGTTGCCGATGCGATCATCGCGGCATCGGCCAGGTCAGCCGGCGCTGCGGTTGTCACGAACGATCCGCATTTTCCGGAGATGGGCGTTGAGGTAAGCGGGTACCCGGGATAATTTTTTTCACAGGTTCCGTTAAAAAAAACCGGTTTCCATTCCGGAGAGAGACATGCGACGAAATGGGTTATTTTAAGATTGGAGAAAAAAAGCATGATGAGGATCACAACCCCACACGAGGCCCTGCTCATCCGGGAATCTCAGACAATTTACCGTTTGCCTTGACATCGGTGAACGTGTATGTTTTCAGGATCTCCCCGTCACGGAATACCTCTTCCATCACATCGGTGCCGGGCTGTTCATAAGTCCTCGTCACCAGTTCGCCGTTCTCGCGGCAGAGTTTCAGCCGGCCACCGAGTGATTTTTCCCACGCATTTGTTTTCGGGTCCTTGAACGTGTCATACCAGACGCCGTCTTTGCAGAACGCACACTCCTTGGTCGTGAAACCGAGCGTGTCCCGCTCGACCGCGTAGCGTTTGCCCCCCATGCCGAACACGATGTTGGAGATGGCAAACTTCTCTTCGGCAACCACGGCTTCAAGGACCTTTGCCTGCATCTCGAAACTCATCTGGTCGCCCATCAGGAGGCCGACCTTGGGGTTGTTGACCTTGTAACCTTTGGCGTTCGTGGTGTAACCAAAGCACTCGGCTATCTGGTACAGGCTCTCGACTGCGATCTTGGGCGGGAAGCCGCTGTCAGGACGGAACACGGTCCTGCCTTCACGGGCGAGGATCTCGCTTTTGAGTTCGGTGCCGAGCAGGACTTTCTGCGCATACATCGGATCCCATGTGTCCGTGACAAGGGAAAGAATGGCATTCGAAGGTGTGCGCCGGATAATCTCGCGGTACGCTTCCAGCTCGCGATCTTTACCCCATGTCTGCATGGTGTGGTGTTCGGTTGCCCGGACGGTCAGCATGAGCGCTCCGCCATTTTCACCACCGTAATATTCCTCGGCTGCATCGAATGCGGGGAACGTGTCGCCGCCCGGTGAGTTGATAAGGTGCGCCATACCGCAGATTTTTGCTTCCTCTTCTGTCCCAAGACCACGGTAACCGAAATCGTTGTCGATACAAAGCGGGACTTCCTCGCCACACATATCGGCATAGCGCCGGGCAACCTTCTGGCCTTCACCGCCGCGGGTGCAGATGGTTGAGGGCCGGCTCACTTTCAGGAGCAGCGATTCCAGGTACGGCACAAGCCAGGCACACCGGGGATCCGTGTTGACCACGGTCATGAGCACGTTCCGCTTGGGGACGATCATGCCTTCAGGAACCGCACGGATGCTGAGCGGGAGCCGGCCTTCGTGCTTATCGAGAATGTACTGCCAGTGGTCCTTCCGGAAATACGGGATGCCGTAATTTTTCATGCACTGGCGTTCCGCAAAGTCGATCTTTGCCTGCGTGACAACCTGGCCGGCGAGATACTCCATCAGGTAGTACTGCAGGCCAAAGAACTGGACATACGGGACAAGGCCGCCCCGGGCGGTCGTGTACTCCATGATGTAATCAATGCCTTCAGGGTCCAGGCCGTCCTGCGTGGGTTTGTACGCATCCGTGGCCCGGATGATGTTGTGACGTTGATTGAGTGCCATATGACAGTCTCTCCAATTTCCCGGTATTTTTCCCGGACGGGTGAAACGGGTCACGACCCCGTGATACAATATTCACCCGGAGTTGCGGAGATGGGCATCATCCTGCCGGTATCCTGCGGATTTTCCTGATTGCTTCCCACGGGTTGGGATACCCGGCCGGGTGCACGACCGGCGTTGTATTGCCCGACGGGGGAACCAGGATATTGTGGAGGAATAATTTTAGCTGTTAAATTAATTAATCGTTTGCCCGGTCACTTTTTCCCGGCTTTTTCCTTTTTTATCGAACGCAGAGATCCGGTGGTTCAATTTACCTGGCAGTTTCAGATGAAATTAAAATGAAAAAACAGATAGTCACGGGACAGGATAGTAATATACCCCGCATCTGCCGGGGTTACCCCGGCTTTGACAATGCAGAAGAACCGGTTCTGTTCGCTCCGGACGGCACGCGTCTCCATCGTGCCGTAGCGCTCCCCGATGGAGTGGACTGCCTTGATAGGATATTTGTCTTTCTTGAATATTGTGGTTGAGGAGATTGTTGTTGAGGGGAGATGAAAGTAAATTCCGGTCTTATTTACTCAGGTAGTCCCATCGTTTGTCATTCGCGCACATCAATGCATATCCCCCGTCAGAGGTCTGAATAATCTGATCAACCGTGTTTACGGTAACACCGTATACAGGTTCATCCCACTCTCTTGATCCATCCCCGCGAATTTTTATCACATGAAGATTTCCTTCTCTTGCACGTGAGTGGAAAATGCGCGACAATGAGTTATCTCCGGGGAAGCCCGCTGCAATATATCCCCCCTCATCTGTCCCACTGACAACGGATATTTTTTTCAGAGATTGTTTCACAACTGCATCTCCCAAGGGATTATAAAAAATAAAGTCGGTGGGATAAACGAAATATTGTAAGTTTTGTTCTGAGAGAGATCCATAGTGTTTCAGATTCGGCTCTGATGGAGATCCAGTATCGGATCCCGGAATGCTGTCAATATTTTTCGTGCTGATAAGCGTGCCCTGTTCGTCCAGCCGGATAACCTGATTTTCTGTCTGGATAACATAACCTTGTTCATTTTCCAGATCAATTGTTATTATCCGGTTGGAAGCAACTGCCGATACCAGAACGGTATCCCATACGACATTCCCACGGGAGTCAAATCTGGCAAGAATAATGTGGGTCACGGGGATTCCATTCTGACGTTTTTCCCTTTCTGATAGTTCCGGCGTAACATTCTCATAAACAGTCCCTTCACGAGATACATAGATTGTTTGAGGTACATAGAAATCTGTCTTGATACCTCCAACGATATACCCGCCATCGGATGTTTCCAGAATGGAAAGAGCACTTCCATCCAGTTGTGTCGTGCGGTTCCAGACAACGACACCATCGGAATTGATCCGGCAGATATTCGGCCCTCCCGCTGAAATTATATCGCCATTCCTGCCCGTAGTAAGGATGGAACCACATCCCTGTTCAGAAAGAGAGGTTTTCCATAACATTTTCCCGGTCGAACGGGATAGTTTAACCAGACCCTTAAAGTTTTTCAGGGAGCAAAATATCGCAATATTATCATCGGGAGTCTGGATCATCCGATATGCAAGATCACCCCCGCCGGAATCCAGCATTTCCGTCCATTCCACCGTTGCATTCGGCGTGAGTTTTACAATCACGATATGGTTATCCGGCGGTTCATCACACCCCGCCGCGAGCAGTGCGCTGAAAAGAACAATCGAGAGAATAAGAATAATACTGACAGGCATCGTTCTGCTTTTTTCCGCTCCCGGGTCCGTCTTCATGAGTATGGAAAATTCTGCACGGTCCATTAAATATGTTTGAAATATTTTTCAGAATGGAAA
>JBAZHD010000157.1:4090-5276 GCA_041652515.1 Methanoregula sp. | reverse complement strand
TACCGCTGCTGGCGGTTACATTATCCAACCTGTTCACGGCACCGACAATGACCTGATAAGCATCAAATCAGTGTACGCGACAATTACCCAGGGCCTAACAAACTGGCATGACAAATATGTGGGGTCTTCCATTACCACACTCACTGTCGATCTGAACTGGGGAAATCCCGCAAATTCCCTTTGGCTGAAAGTCCATTCCCCGGAGGGATACACATTCGGGCCGTTCTATGACAACTATGACGGCTATAGTGATGGCCGGGTAAACCTGAACATCAATAATCCTGACGGAATTACGAAAGGAACATGGTATTATGAAGTGTACGGAGACCGGGTAACCGGAACACAAAGTTATTACATTTAAGTTCTGTACATATTTGTTGAATGAAATGTTCAACAATTATTTTCATTTGTTTATTTGTTTTTTCTCTCATCACTGGGGTAGTTCACGGAAGTTACTCGGTTGAACCGTACTCTCTCCCGACAGGATCATACGATTCCAGCGGCGCTGATGGCACAGTTACCTTCTTTGCACTTCCGCTGTGGATCCAGGTCGGTTGGGTTACTGGCGTCCTGCTCGGTTTTTTTGGCGTGATCGCATTCGGCCCGGTCGTGCTCGGCCGGGTAAGGGATATTCTGAAGAACGTTAACCGGCGGATAATCATGGAATATATCAGTATGAATCCCGGATGCACGGTATCAGACATCTCGAATGAAATGCAGATCAACCGGGGTACAGTAAAATACCATATCTATCTCCTTCGTCTTGAACGGAAAATCGTCCAGAAGAAAGATGGGAAGATGAGGTATTTGTTTAAAAACGGGAGGATCGTTCCTGAAAAGAAACAGGTCTTTGGCTACATCAGGAATCCGGCGAAGCGGGAGATCCTCATGACAATCCTCAATGAACCCGGGATCAGCAATACAGGAATTGCAGAGAAGATGCAACTCGATAAAAGTACCGTGCACTGGCATTTATCCCAGTTTTTACTGGAGCGGATGGTTGTCTGTGAATGGGATGGCCGGAATATGGGTTATCAGGTTACTGCCGATGTCGAAGAGATCCTGGAAGATTTTACGGCATGAATCTTACAGATTTTTTCAAGTGGGGGGCCAGTCATTTCCTGAGTCTGAACGCTCTCCCGCGAAATCCCGCCCCCACGACCTCCCCCATTCATCATTACCCATC
>JBAZHD010000157.1:0-4080 GCA_041652515.1 Methanoregula sp. | reverse complement strand
GAACCTCATCCGGCTAGCAATCATCGCCGGCCTCATCCTCACCTTCCTCGTCTCGCTCGCCGAGTACCCGGTGCTCCCGGATCAAATCATCACCCACTGGAATGCCGCGGGTGAGCCGGACGGCTCCATGGGAAAACCGGCAGGCATCGGCCTTGTCCCGCTCATCACGGTTGCTCTCGTGGCGCTGCTCCTGTTTCTTCCCCGGATCGATCCGCTCCGGAAAAATTATGCCGCCTTCCGGGACTGGTACGACGGCTTCATCCTCGCGTTTGTGCTCTTCATGCTCGCGATCCAGTGCCAGGTCATCCTCTGGAGCCTCGGGTATCGCATCAGCATGAACCTGGTGATGCCGGTCCTTGTAGGGCTCCTCTTCCTGTACTGCGGGTTTTTCCTCGAACGGGTCGAGCCGAACTGGTTTGCCGGCATCCGGACGCCCTGGACCCTCAGCAGTCCGGCGGTCTGGAAGAAGACCCACCTGCTCGGCGGGAAATTGTTCAAGATTGCCGGTGTCGTGAGCTGTGCCGGGGCGCTGGTTCCGGATCTTGCCGTCTGGTTCATCCTGGTCCCGGTGCTCGCGAGTGCGCTTGCCACGGTTGTCTATTCATACTACGCTTTCCGGCAGGAGCAGGAAAAATCGTGAAGGACAAACCCGGCTGTAAACAAAACATATGTTCCGATCCGGAACAATATGGCTCATCAGGGTTTTCGTCAGACACCACAACATCGGGGGATATTTCGTCACAGATCCCCCCTTTTTGGGTACTCCCAAAATAAGCCCTTTACGGGCTCCGATTCCCTGCTTTTCCGGAAACAGAGGATGTATTTCCCCAAAAAGCGACATTATTTCATCAATATATAATCAGTTTCACGTCGGAGATCATGAGACGCTATTTGGGCGCATTTGGACAGCGAAAACGGGAGGGGGATGGGGTTTTGCCTATCCCGGGAATTTTTCAGAAAGAAACGGGCTTTTTGAGGGTTTTGGATCTCTACGTCGGAGATTACCCATTTTCAGAAGCCCCCCACCCAAAAATACCGGGATGAGATGTTCATCACGCTGAGGTGACCTGTCGGCTGAGTTCCGAGATCGCAATCAGTGTCTTGTATCCCTTGTCGGTGGCGATTTGGATCGATCAGATTTTAATTGGTTTTTTACCGAACCCTGATTGAAAAATCCCGCGAGGCCCGGACCCGGCTCATCCGCAACCGGAAAAAATTATTGTTTGTAGGTATTCTGACCGAGCACGAACGATCCATCCGGCTCCACCGGTGCCCTGAGGCAGGATCGGCCGTCGCTCTCCTCAACGCAGATTTTTATCTCGCCGTTCTCCATCGTATAGGTGCCGGCAATACTGCCGGTGGGCTTGACGATGGATGCTCTGCCATCCGCCTCCAGGACGATTTTCGATACCTGGTCCTCAACGCTCGTGTACGTCCCGGCCATCGCGGCCGTCTCGGCACTAACCGCAGGAAGCGAATCAGTTCCTGCAGCTGACGTCTCCGATGATGAAGTACATCCGCAAATCATCATCGATACGAGCAGCAGTCCGCACAGGAATGCTGCAGAAAAAACTGTTCTGAAATTCATAAGCGACCATACTTTTTGAGTGCCGTCACAGATAAAACCCCAGCCCCGGCAACTCTTGCCGGCGCAGGGGTGCCCACCCCCTCACCACCCCCACCGACATTATCTCCCCGACGGTACCGACGTAAACCCCGTTCACCCGCCCGGAAGGGGTACCCTGCCCGCCGGTCCGCAATCACACCCCCACCATGAACTGATACTCATTCACGAGAAAAACCGGCCCTCATAACTCGGCTAAATATTGCCTCATCAATTCCCGCCGGAGAACCGCGATTTGTTCCGGGAGAATTACCGCGTTTTTACGAATCATTGCCTCTGCTATCTGGGAAACAGAGGTAAAACAGGTACAACGGGGCACGATAAGGGCCCAGTTTTTTTCTGGGGAGAAGCGCCCCCCGGATCTTCTTCCGGAAATCCCTCCCGCCCGGGGAGCCCCGTCCCGCAGCACGCGTACCCCCCTTTTCCGCCTCCCCAACTCTGCCATATCCTGTCATCCTTCCCCGGCGTGAAAAGACACTTTTTGCCAAAAAACCCAGCTGTTTTCCGGAGAAACACTGTCATTTTCCCGGAAAAAAGGGTAATCCGGGGCCGTACAGGGCTTATTCAGGAGGTACTCCTGAATGAGGGGAGCCCTGGTACGGGTGTATGTTCACCGACGTGAGATATCATAGAGCCGATGTAGGCCCGGGCCGGGAAACCGCCCAGGATTCATTTCGACCGATTTAATCAGCAACCAAGTCTGCTCAGATTCATCATTTGCTTGTTTTTTTTCCCGGGATAATTTCCCGCATTAAGGTAAATTTTCCTTCTCACTATTGAATGCAAACCGGTCCAGAATAAGTACAAGTCCGGATACAATTGATGCGGCAAGAAGATCGCCGGTCGCACGAATTATTGATTGCCAAACGGGATCTCCTCCATATGTCGTATCTCCCTGCAGGACACCCCATGTAATTACACAACACAGGGAGAGAAATATCGTGAATAATACAGCATAGCGTGTCAGGAAACGGTGCAGGTATTTTTGCATGAAGAGTATCGGGGGCAGGACAAGCATCGGATGAATCAGAATTCCCGTCATAAACAGGAGCGATGCAGATTCTCCGGGATTTGACGGATCCAGGGATGCATACAACATAACAAGAATGGTTCCTGCAGCCAACGGGACCAGACACTGTACAAGTCGTGACGGGATTAACCGGATTGCCAAAAAAATGCCAAATGCAAGGACCGACAAGGGTAGGGCAATGAGCACACATTGTTGGAATGCAATAGTTAACAGATTATTAAGGTCGAACATCTTGGATCACCGCGAATTAAATCAAATACATTATAAACATTTTTTCAATCTCTCAGGTTAAATGTTCTTTATCATTTTGAAAAGACTTTTATTTCCTTCGTTTTCCTTCGTCTTCAACCGTTTCGACATATGGATTTTGATCGTCTCTTGAGGGAGGAAATTTTTCTGTATCCATACTAAAGACCAGATATTAATGGTAAAACCGCTGCATCTCCTGTCAGGACATAATATGTTATGGGGATGAAATTGGCAGAATTTACTAGAATTATTGCCATTCCCACCGTGAAGAAAATCATTGTTTTTTTGAAATCGCTCTCATAATAATTCCCTGAAAGCCCGATTAACCCATAACCAAATCCCCCGATAAGGAACGATAGATAAAAGGGGGGATACAGGAGAAGACCTGGATCCAAAAAGAATGAATCGCAGATCGGGAAAAGAATTCCACCGATGATAAAAGGTAAAAGAAAACTTGTTCCTGGTGTCATCGTTTTTGCAGAGAGAAATATTATGAAAAGAGGGATAATCAGGACAAATACAATAGCCAACCCCATCATGATTCTGAATGGAGGATAGCCAAAAGAGAAAAATTCTGATATCGCGACAATAAACCGCATCAGGAGAAAACTTAAAAGTAAAATAATTGAAATCCCAAGAATTTTCCGGTTTTTTTCCAGTAAACCGGCGATAGATTCAGACATAAAGACACCGAAAAAAATTGACGGGGATTACCCCATCCAGTATGTATACGCGTAACCATCCGCATAATTCGGGAATTCACTATACAAGTACATGTTAGACATGGGTTTGGCGCCGTTCATTGCCTGGTTGAATTGTGTTCGTGCCAGATCAAAAGCATCATCATACAGGAAATGATTCGGGCCCGGATTAATCCACGACCAGTATTCTTTATGTGTCTGACCGTAACACCAGTCATCACCGTAACTTGACGAGTAACCGCCCTCAAAGACAATAAGGTGGTGCCTTACACCGAAATAGCTTCCTTTTTGCAATTGATAGTGCATGGGTACGCTTGTCCATGACATCGATCCCACGCTCGGTCCGCGAATACCAAACTCCTGTGTCCCATCAGCATCAGAATATGGTATCGCAGCATTATTTTTCATATAATTGACTACCTGACTTTTCGTCATTCCGAAGAAGAACAGATTTATTGAGCCGCTATACGAGTTGG
>JBAZHD010000156.1:0-5312 GCA_041652515.1 Methanoregula sp. | reverse complement strand
GACAATCTTCTTTTTTGACAATTGCAGATTCACGAGATCTCCTTTGGCTTCCGGAGAAATCGGTTGACCTTGTTTTGACAGATCCACCCTATTACGATAATCTTGCGTATTCGGAGATGGCCGATTTTTACTATGTTTGGTTAAAGGGTCATGTGAACTGGATTAATACCCGATCCAACGAGCATGCGCCAATGAAGAATTCTCTCTTGGTACGGAGTGATGACGAGGAGGAACATTCTCGATATACGGAAGGGCTATCGCATGCATTTTCAGGATGTCGCAGGGCGATAAAGGACGAAGGCATCATGATTTTTACCTATCATCACACCAATCAGAAAGCCTGGGAATCTGTGACAATGGCACTGCGGGCTTCAGATTTCGAGGTCACAAATTGTTTCCCGGTTTTAGCTGAGGGTAAAAGTGGTTTCCACAGCGACCATGGGAATCTTAAATGGGATGTTGTCTTTGTTTGCAGACCTGGACTTGACAAAAACGCCCCGAAATTTTCAATCAAACATGGCAAAAAATGGATCTCGTCCCGCATAGCTAAATGGACCGATGAATCACACCAAAAGGATAAAAATTTCCGGGATATCGATAAAAGAAGTCTGGTTTTCGGATTGATCGCTTCGTATCTTACTCGATGTAAGATCACGGATGACAAAGTACGTGATGTCTTTAAGCATTTTGAAGAAGAATTTTCATTAAAACAGAATGGACGGATTCAGATGACACTGGTTGATTGACATGGCTATTAAAAATCTAAGGGCGGATTTAATTTCTGACTACATAAAAGAACACAAAGAAAGAGCATACCAGGGCCGACAAGAGCCTTATGAAATTGCTGGAAAACGACAAAGTCTTGACGTAATGCGTTTACCAATTAATCTTCTTTGTTACAATATCAGAAATGGAAGATTTGCAGCCGAACTTCACGAATTCGAAGTGAGTGAGGGACTTAGATTAGAGCCGGAAAAATCAAAAGATGCTGAAAAAATTGAAGAGCTTTTGTTAAAAGATAAGACAAAAACCGAGAGAACTGAGTGGTTAAAAAAGGATCTTGTCCGGGTCGGTCAACTTTATCCAGCGACAATTACCCACGATGGGTACATCATCAATGGCAATAGAAGAGCGGCGATTTTAAGTCAATTATTCAAGGAAACGGGTGATGAGAAATACTCATTCCTGGAAACTGTAATATTACCCCCTGATGTTTCTCCGAAGGATTTGTGGAGATTCGAAGCCGGGTTTCAGCTGGCCGTAGAATTAAAAGCTGATTATGGGCCGGTAAACGAGCTCCTCAAGATTAAAGAAGGAATTGAATATGGACTCCCGTTGCAGGAAATTGCACTGACTTTGGGTGGAGACAACACCGTAGATAAGGTTAAACAAAAATTACGAATTCTTACGTTAATTGAAGATTATCTAAATTATTTCGGTCAAGATAAACGATATTCCACCGTTGAGCGACGGGTGGAGCATTTCATCAATCTGGATAATATTCGGCATCGAACACAATGGAAAAATTTGACACCTGATCAGGAAATTCTTGTGTTACATGCTGCCTATCATCTTATCCATGATGCGGATATTGCGCACCTTGAAATTCGAGGTTTTGCTCATTTTGTCAAGGATCCACAAACCGCAGTTACCATGGCAAAAGAAATCCTTGTTGCCTGTGGTGAACTTGAAGTATCTGAGCCAGAGAAAAAGGGGAGTGAGCCAGCATCTGGTAAAAAAATCGAAAGCATCACGTTGGAACCCTCCGAAGACGAACTAAAGAAATTAGAAGATAAATTAATTACTCCACCTCCCGAGGCTACAGAAAAACAGCAAAAGGACGACAATGACGACGAACGAGAACATTTTGAGTCCCCAGCTAAAAAAACAAAAACGCCAAAAGGAAAAGAAAAATTAAGAGAGACATTGAAAGACATTTTAGAGACTACAAAAGAAAAAGTTACATTAAATCAACAAAAAAATAAACCAAATCAAATTTTTAAGCGAATCGAATCAAATTTGGTTGCTCTCGATGAAATTCCTCAAACTCAATTGAAAACGCATAAAAAAGAATTTCAACATCTTGAGGAACTCTTTAAAAAATTAGCAAAAAAATTCAGGTAATTATTGTGTTTGAGATAGATTATGATCCCGAATCCGACAAGATTATTATTAACGGGGCTTCCGCGGCCAAACTTTTAAAAGGACGAGCCGGGACCGCCCTTTCAGTTATTTTACATTTCCAACCAGATGGCCCTGACCGTCTGATCGCTGTGTCTTACAACAGACCAGGGACAAAAATTGCCGAAGCCGTACGAGTATTCGAGAACAACGGAATATCAAATCAGCTATCTAATGCCGCAAAAAAATCCCTTGAAGAATATGTCCGATATTTACGGTCATTTAAATCGTCATCTGAAAATGGCCGAGAAATTCATGGGAATCCACCAAAAGAAATTGCAGTCCCGTACTCATTTAAACGGAAATTAAAAAATTTTCAAGTTCCCTCTGTCAAACATCTTGTTGAAGTTACGAATTCAGCAAATTTTTCAGTGCCTGGAAGCGGCAAAACTACGATGGTCCTTGCAGGTTATTCGATCCTCAAGGAACGAAAAGAGGTATCAAAATTAGTCGTTATTTGTCCCCGATCCGCTTTTGAACCGTGGACAGAAGAATATTTGGGATGTTTTGGTAGAGAACCGGAATCAATACGACTTACGGGGACACCACAAGAACGAAAAAAACTATTGGCAGATTCTCAATCTGTCGAGCTTTTTCTATGCACATACCAAATGCTTTCAAATGAAAAAGAAGCGATTGGCAAGATTTTAAAAAAATATCCTTGTTTGTTGATTCTCGATGAATCGCACCATATTAAAAAGGGTTCAGGAGGTGTCTGGTATGATGCGGTCAACGAGATCGCACCACTCGCACGGAGACGTGTCATCCTTACCGGAACACCAGCTCCCAATCAACTCGAAGATATCGTTCCCCAATTTGAAATTCTTTGGCCAATTTTGAACCCAGCCAAGAAAGCAATGGATTTGTATGGATCGAACGATAAAATCGAAGATTTTCGAGAGACTCTCAATCCATATTATACACGAGTGCGAAAAGACCAGTTAGGTCTTCCTCAAAGACAATTTGTCAAAATGGATGTTCCATTGGGACCTGTCCAGCAACAAATATATGATGTTTTATGCCGGCGAATTCTGTCAAAATCTTTGTTAAAAATTGAAGAGCGGAGTTTGATTCGTGATCTCCGAAAAGCGTTGATGGTACGACTTCTTCAGGCGGCTTCAAATCCAACCTTACTTGCAGAATATTCTGATGAATTCAAAGTCCCACCATTATCTCCAACTGGAGTGGACCTCGAGGAATTAATCCGCAATTACTCCTCGTATGAAATTCCAAAAAAATTGGTTGCGGCTGCGAATCTAGCGAAGAAATTAAGTGTAGAGGAAGGAAGGAAATCGATAATCTGGACTTCTTTCATCCACAACGCTGAAACCATTAATAAGCTTGTCAACAAGTCCGGGATAAATAGCATAGTTGTCACAGGCAATACAACAAAAGATGAATCTCAAGAAAATTGTAGAGACTCACTACTTCATCAGTTTAAAACAGATCCATCTACCCAAGTTTTGGTTGCGACCATCCCCTCAATTGCGGAATCAGTGTCGCTCCATAAAGAATGCCACGAAGCGATTTATGTCGATCGTACATTCAACTGCGGTTTGTTTATGCAATCGATGGACCGAATCCACCGAGTCGGATTGCCACCTCATACCGATACCCGATACTGGTTCCTAATTGGTACCGGAACTTTGGATGAAATAATCGAGACGAGACTCAAGCAAAAGATGGATGTTATGCATCGAATTTTGAATGATGATATCGGAATTCTCGATCTCGACATTCCAGATGACTTATCAGAAGGAGATTGGGATGACGAAGATGTTGCTGCAGTACTGGAGCACCTCCGACAATTCCGAACTGGGCAGACGTGAATGATTGATGTTCGATGCCTGGAGACAATCAGGAATCCAGGAGAATTAAATCGCCTCTTAATTTTTATTCAGGATTTTAGTCGGAAAACTGGCCGATCTTCGATAAAAAGAATTGAACAAGCCCTCAAGGAGCGAGCATTTCAAGGTGGACCGGTACCTTTCAACGATATTCTAAATCTGGCTCTTCATTTTAGACTGATACATCTTCACGAGGATTCCATATCATTAACACCCACCGGTCGAACGTTTTTGGTAGAAAATCCTGAAAATCAGTACAAACTCACCGAATCACAAACGCATTTACTCGTTTTATCAATTTTATTCGGTCGGACTCAGCTAAGTAAACACTTTGAAGGGATTCTAGGAGATTTTTCGTTTAATACCAATACTCAACGATATGAAGGTAGTAATCGAGCTCCATCCGGCCGTCTCACTGAATTAGGAATTCGATTTTTTTGTAGCGCAATCGGATTTTTGAACGAAACTGACGACAAAGTCATATTTCTTGATCCTGTATTCAATACTCATATTGCGAGAAGGATTCGGATATTCCGGCATCCTGAATGGGACGGACTGGAGCTTTCAGAAGAAATTATTGAACGATCGAAACAAGCTGAAATTCTCATTTATGACAATGAAATTGCTCGGCTCACTTCAGAAGGGTTTCCCGAGCTCGGACGTCGAGTTCAATTAATAAGCGAATTCAATTCGGAAGCCGGGTACGATATTTTATCTTTTGAGGGCCTTGGTTCGAGACCGGATCTCCCTGATCGATTCATTGAAGTAAAATCATCATCACAAAAAAGATTCGCAATCGTAGTGACTAGAAATGAATTGAAAAAAGCTCGTGAATTCAAAGAACAATACCACATTATATTTGTTGGAAATTATGATAATGGAAAAAAATTAGACGAATGCCATCTAATTATTCTTTCCGACCCTATCTCTCACATTTTTAATCCTGAAAAGTACACAATCGATGCTTCAAAGATAAGAATCACCGAAAAAGGGCAAGAAGAATTCGAAATAGTATCAATGAATGAATAAGATTTTGTCAAGTTCCGGGCAGGGATCTCTCCCCGCCCGTCTACCCCTTTTATCCCCGAAGGGACACTAAATTATCGCAATCCCGACCCAAACCCGTTTCGATTTTCGGGTGAAACATCGGAATCTCAAGGCACCCCCGCCGTAATAATCCCAACAATCTCCTGCGCCATCACCGGGTCCAGAACCTGGGCAAGCACCAGCCCGGCCATTGCAACGAACAACGCCCAGAATATCTTCTTCACCTGCTCATTCTTC
>JBAZHD010000155.1:0-5323 GCA_041652515.1 Methanoregula sp. | reverse complement strand
ATCCTGCCTTTCACGCTCTCGGCATCATTTGCGATGGTGTCACCGATATACGCTTTCCCGAGATTGTCGGGAACGTAGACCTTGAACCAGCTCTTGGCTTTCCAGCCTTCGACTCTTCTTCCTACCTGTTTCTTCTTTGCCATAATATCACCTTTAAGGGGTTCTCTTTTGGTCTGGTTTACCTTCCCGTTTCGCCATGCACCGGGCAAAACCCTCTGCGATCATCCCCATGAAGTGCCTGTGACCTCATGAGTCCACCGGGTTTTCCCGCATCATTGCGAAACGTATGAACATGTGTCCTCTGCAATTGCCAGCATCATCAGGTAGTCATCAACCGATGCAATGACCGACCTGACCTGTGTTCCGGCAATCGTTGTGATGACCTGATCCCCGTGTGCCTGCGTCACCATGCTCTTTAAGTTGTCCGGTGCAAGGGCTTCTGCCACGCACCTGGCGGCATGGTGTTCTGTTATGATCTCTCCTGTGATCTGCATCATCCCGCAAGCGCCCCCTGCCAGCCACTGACAAACGCCGGGATCTGGTTGCACGGGATCGTTGCACCTGCACGGCGGGTATGTCCGCCGCCGTTTCCACCGCAGGCGGCTGCAACCTCATGGATGACAAGCCCGATATCCGCCGTGACATTTCGCGGGCAGCGAGCCGAAATCCGGCACACGTCCCCGTTTCGTGCATAGACCAGCACCGGGACGGTCTGCACCGTGTCCCGTGCCAGCACATCTGCGATGTCACTCGTGAGCTGTGCATCCTGCACCTCGTACACTCCTGCACTGCCCGCGACGGGTTGCACAGCGCGTAACGCCGTGATCACGTTCGTCCGGTGCAGTCGCGCGATCTCCCATGCCTTGTCGAGTGCGTGGGACGAGCGCAGGCAGAGTGCCGCACCCAGATCCCCGTGCCCGGATTTCCCGCACGCATCAATGACTGCGGTGAGGGCATGGGCGTCATCGATCACTTCGCGCTCCAGATGGTATGTATCGCCGTAGATCGCCATGAGGCGATCCGCTGATGTCTGCGGTGCGGCGCGGAGCACGGCAAGCGAGATGAGGGTGTCGAGCCGGGTACCGTTCTCCCCTTGTGCTTCAAGGAGGAGATCTGATATGACCGTCTCTTCTCCGCTGATCCCGGGCAGGTATGGGCTTGTTGAGAGATACCACCGTTCGGTCATGTCCCGACCGGGAAGCGTCAGCCCGCGAGCCGGGAGCACGATCCCGTTGCCGATGCCGTCGTTCGAGATCTCAAGGTTCTTGCCTTTGATCTCCTGGTCATCGCCAATGATTCCGGGAATGACCAGCCCGGCAAGATCGCGGTTATCCCCGATCTTCTGGGCGACGATGTATGCCATGCCGGCAGCCGAAAGTTCGCGGTCGCCGTCAATACCGGACAACCGGGGGTTTGCGTGGAACTCGCCTTCAAACCGGGGAATGTGGTGGTCAACGACCATCGTATCCGCGGGAAGGTCCTCGATCCCGGAACCGAGATCACAGAGGAGTTTTGCTCCATCGCCAGACAGTTCTGCGACCCGGACCTCAGATTTTATCCGGAGACGGAACCGTATACCTGCCCTGAGCATCGCGTGGCAGAGGATAGCACCCGCTGCAATGCCATCCGCGTCGTGGTGTGCATACACCTCAACGAACGGCTGGCGGCGGATCTGTTCTGCAACGGTCTCTGCGGCGGCGTCAAGCGACATGGGGATCAACACGGGGGTTCTTGTCTTACCGTGACAGCAGGATCTCTGCGGTCTCGGGTTTGTAGGTAAATCCAGCGGGCAGTTTCTTCGTTCCCGTGTAGTACCTTACCAGCCTGCGGATCTTGGCTTCAACGAGATGGAGCTGCCGTTTGTTGTGCAGGTCTTTCTTGTTCTCACCCAGGTGCTTGCGCAACCCGAGTGCCTTTATCATGAGATTCCGAAGGTCTTCGGGGATCTCGGACTCGATCTTGTTCTCCTTTAAGATGTCGCCGATGCGTTTGCCTGTTGCCAGCTTGACATCAGGGACGCCGTAACGATCCCTAAGGATGAGACCGATTTTTGCGCTCGATGTGCCTTCCTTCCGGAGATCGATGATGATCTTCTCAATTGCCTTTGTGTCCGTGTTGGACCATGCGGGCGCCTGTTTCCGGTAAGGGCGGACTGAGCAGGATTTGCCTCTTCTTCGGGCGTGCATTCGTGCCATAGTTATACCTCCTTCTAAGACGTCCTGTAAGTCCAGAAAGTGCAGTAAGCTTACTGACCCCCTGTAATCCCAAAGCCACGTTCGGGCAGTGCGGTGAAGCACGTCGGACTTACATCTGTCAGCACATGAAAAAGTGCTGTCTTACCATTTGCCATGCAGGCATAATAAGAGTATCGATCGATCGATACTTGTCAGGGTAAGGTGGGGAAGTGCACGACCAGACAGGGTTTCTGCCTTTCCGGGGGACGCCGGTCCTGCGAAAAAGGGGGGATATGGGGATTACCTACGGCAGCTCCAGGGCACCGATAAGGGAGATACCGTTCTTCAGGTTACTCATGACAATCTTATCCGGCGCCATCGTATAGAGCACGTCCTCAATGTAGAATGCACGTTTGACATCCCGCCGGGTACCCGTGTCCCGATAGTGGACAACCGTGCCTTTCAGGGAAAACCCTTTGTCCGGGTTCACGCCGAAGACATATGCCCCACCCCAGACCGATCGCGTTACACTATGGTATGTAGTGTCTTCCACAATGCGAGTAGGCAGGACGAGGAGGTTTTTCTCCCGGTCGAAGAGGAATGCCTTGTGGTCCCGGAGCGCCTCAGAATCGCTGCCGGATCCCCCCAGTTTCTTCTCGTCAACCAGGAATGGGTTGTGCACATTGGCAACATCGAAAAGCGTGATCTTCAGCCCGCCCTGCGTGGACTCTTTTCCCACACCAATCAGGTGGGTGGCATCATAGGGGTGCAGGTATTGCGAGAATCCGGGGATATGCAGTTCTCCAAGGACTGTGGGGTTACGGGGATTAACCAGATCGATGACAAAGAGCGGGTCGGTTTCCCGGAATGTCACAAGATACAGCCGGTCCCCCATGAACCTTGCCGCATAAATCTGCTGACCAGGTGCAAGGTTACCCACCGTGCCGAGGATCCTCATCCGATCATCGAGGATGGTAACCTTGCTGGACTGGCTGTTACGGGATTGGCTGTTGTCCTGAAGGGTAGTTGCCACCCGCAGGTTCCCGCCGCTTTCATCCATTGAAAACTGGTTTGACAGTGTCCCGTCTACCAGACCCCGGGCAGAATACGTCAGCCGCCCCTCATCCAGTGCAAAGGCATACAATTCAGTGGTCCTTGTCACGAGGTCGTTGCCTGCCGCCGGGATAGCAATATACAGGTTATTGGTTGAGACGTAGACGATCCCGGCAGATCCGATGAAAAACGTCTTTGCCTTCACCGGCTCGGTCGCCCGTATATCGACCGCACCGATAGTGGTCAGGGAAAACTCCTGGTCGTTCCGGTCAAAGTAGTATACCGGAGGTACCGATGACCCGTGGCTGCTATCATACACTCCGGGGAATCCTGCATCGTCACCATACAAATCAAGGTAATTGTCCGTAACGAAGTAGAGCATGGACCCGATCATGCGGGTGTCCTTGTATACGCCGTCCAGTTCCATCTCACGCACGAGCGCCGGGTGCGCCGGGTCTTTCACTAAATAGATAAGTACCTGCGTCTTCTGGACGACCGGAATGGTCACGCCACAGGAACCGGGCTGGCAGTGCCCGAAGGTATCCTGTCGCTGGGAGGAACTGATCAGCACGAGCCGGTCGCCGTTCAGGTACAGCGACTGCGGGGTGCCGGAGAACTGGATGGTCGAGATGATCCCTGCGTCCGTGGCAGGGTACCCCTTGAGAATATGGAGGTGGTTGCCAGTCAGGACATAGACATACGTTCCGTCGGTCTTGACGATATCCGCCTCGTCCACCTCTTTGACCTGGACATTCGTTGTGGAGTATGTGCGGTCGGTTGCCGGAGCTCCGGCAGCAGTCGGGGCAGGAACTGGCTGAGAATACGCGGATGACCGTATCGTGCCGGTAACACCGCTGAACTCCCCGCTCTGGCTCTTCTGCGTGGGTTTGAAGGATGAGGAATATATCTGAACGAGGATTTCGTCGTCGGCAGCCAGGTTCGTCTGTCCGGTGATCGTGAACGTATCGCCAACATAATGGTCGCCGATCCGGTTGACCGTTATAAACGGGCGGGCGGTAGCCGGGAGCGGTACGGGTTGCTGCACCTGCCCCGGTACCTTCGTTGCTGAACGCTCAAGGACATTGAAGAGTGCCGTGCCCGTGGCGTCCTGCATGACAGCACTCGCCATGACGATATACTCGTCCGGTTTGAACGTCGAAGTATCAACCTCAAACCGCCAGGTACGGGTTCCGTTGATCAGGGAAACACCCGGGCTGTACCCTTCGGACAGGAGCACTGGAGTGTCGTCTCCTTCCCTGTGCGACCTGAGAAATGTAAGTGCTTCGTCACTTGAGGAAAACTGTGGCAGATCACCGGATCCCGCAGTCACGTTCTGGTGCATTATCAGCTGGAGTGCCACATCGGTGCCGGGAGATCCCGTCAGGTTGTGGGGGACTACTGCCATCACGGTAAAAGCAAGGATGATGCCCGCAAGTAAACCGGACAGAATCAGGAGAGGTACGTTTTTTTGTATCATGGTTTATCCCCCCGGTTGCAGGAATGACTGCAACCGGGAACGGTTGTACGATTGAAAAATGGCATTCTCGTAATAAACGATTTATGAGCAAATCCTCTACACATCGCGGCGCCCCGCTAAACAAAGAGGGAAAAGAGAATCCTGAAATAATTCCCATGAACAGCTGATAGTATGAAGATCCTGGGGATTGCCCTGCTGTTCTGTGCCGGTGTCATTCTGGCACTGGCATTTGTGTTCCCGGGCGATATCCATATCACGGACCGTTTCACCACTGCACCGATCAGAGGAACTCTTCCCGAAGAACTCCAGGAGAATATGACAGGTACCGTGTTTCCTGCAAAGAATGGGACGGGGTACCAGGAAAAAACTGCACTGTTCTCAAAGTACGTTGCCGCCGGCATTCCCTATATCATCGTCTCGCTTTACAGCAATGACCCGGCAGATCCGGTTTCCATGACCGTTATTACCCCGGACAAGACCCTCGGTCCTTTTTACGATGTCTCGGATGGTAAAACCGATGGCAGGATTGATCTGAAGATCAACAACCCGGACACCCTGCCTTCGGGATACTGGAAATTCCTTATCCACAGCAGGAAGAATATCACCTATGGCAGTCTCG
>JBAZHD010000154.1:0-5424 GCA_041652515.1 Methanoregula sp. | reverse complement strand
ACCAATCTGTACCCCACGTAAAATGAAAGATATCATCATCAAAGGTGCCCGCCAGCACAACCTTAAAAATATCAGCGTCACAATCCCCCGCGACAAGCTCGTGGTGATCACCGGTGTCTCGGGCTCCGGGAAATCGACGCTCGCGTTCGACACGCTGTACGCCGAAGGGCAGCGGCGGTATGTCGAATCGCTCTCCTCGTATGCCCGGCAGTTCCTCGGCATGATGCAGAAACCGGATGTGGACTCCATCGAAGGGCTCTCGCCCGCAATCTCCATCGAACAGAAGACGACCTCAAAGAACCCCCGCAGCACGGTCGGGACCATTACTGAAATCTACGATTACCTCCGGCTCCTCTTCGCCCGGATCGGGACGCCCTATTGTCCCGACCACAACATCCCCATCGCAGCCCAGACTTCGGATAAGATCGCCGACCAGATCGCTGCCGAACACCCGGGGATGGTCACGGTGCTTGCCCCCATCGTCCGGCAGAAAAAAGGGACCTACCAGCAGCTCTTAAAAGACCTCAACAAGGAAGGGTACGCCCGGGTGCGGGTCAACGGGAAGATCATCCGGACTGATGAGGAGATCAACCTTGACCGGTACAAAAAACAGGACATCGAGATCGTCATCGACCGGCTCGAATCTTCCGAACGCTCCCGGCTCGCCGAGGCTGTGGAGAATGCCCTGAAGAAGTCTGAGGGGCTTGTCCTCGTCGCGGGCGAGGATGAGAAAGAGTCCACCTACTCGTCCCTCATGGCTTGCCCGGTCTGCGGGATGGCGTTTGAAGAGCTCCAGCCGAGGATGTTCTCCTTTAACAGCCCGTTTGGCGCCTGCGAAGAGTGCCACGGGCTCGGGGTGAAGATGGAGTTCGATCCCGACCTCATCATCCCGGATAAGGACCGGTGCATTGCTGACGGGGCTGTTGCCCCGTACCGCAACCCGATGGACGGGTTCCGGGGCCAGTACCTCGCGACCCTCGCGAAGAACTTCGGCTTCTCACCCCTCACCCCGATCAAGGATTTAACGAAGGAACAGTACGAAGCGCTGATGTTCGGCTCCTCGAAGCGGATGAAGTTCTCGATGAGCATGAAGAACGGCGATGCCCAGTGGTCGCACACCGGGGAATGGGAAGGTCTCCTCCCCCAGACCGCCCGGCTCTATGCCCAGACACAGTCGGACTGGCGGAAACGTGAGCTCGAAGGCTACATGCGGGTCTCCCCCTGCCCGGCCTGCAGCGGGAAGCGGCTCAAGGACAAGGTGCTCGCGGTCCGGATTGACGGGAAGTCCATCATCGATGTAACCGACATGCCGGTCTCGGAAAGTGCTGCATTGTTCCGCGATCTCAAACTCACGGACAAGGAGCGGGAGATCGCCCACCAGATCATCAAGGAGATCCAGTCCCGGCTCGACTTTTTGGAAAAAGTCGGCCTGGGATATCTCACCCTCTCCCGGAATGCCGGGACGCTCTCCGGCGGGGAAGCGCAGCGGATCCGGCTCGCCACCCAGATCGGCTCGAACCTGATGGGCGTCCTGTATGTCCTCGACGAGCCGTCCATCGGACTCCACCAGCGTGACAACAGGAAACTGATCGAGACCCTGCGGACGCTCCGCGATCTCGGCAATACCGTACTCGTCGTGGAGCATGACGAGGACATGATCCGGTCCGCCGAGCATGTCATCGACATGGGCCCCGGGGCAGGTACGCACGGCGGGTACGTGGTCGCAGAAGGAAATCCCAACCAGATCGAGAAGAATAAAAAATCCCTGACCGGCCAGTACCTTTCCGGTGTTAAGAAGATCGATGTGCCCGGGAAGCGACGGGTACCGAAACGGTATATCACGGTCAAACACTGCCGGGAGAACAACCTCAAGAACATCACCGCGAAGTTCCCGATCGGCCTCCTGACCGTCGTCACCGGGGTCTCGGGCAGCGGCAAGTCCACGCTTGTGTACGAGACGCTCTACAAGGGCATGATGCAGATTATCAACAAGTCCCGGGACCAGGCTGGCAGGCACGACGGGATCGTCTTCGACGCCGAGATCGACAAGGTAATCGTGATCGACCAGTCACCGATCGGCAAGACCCCTCGGTCCAACCCCGCGACCTACACGAAAGTCTTCGACGAGATCCGCACGATCTTTGCCGGGACGAAAGAGGCGAAGATGCGGGGCTACAAGCCGGGCCGTTTCTCCTTCAACATCCGGGGCGGCCGGTGCGAGGCCTGCGAGGGCGACGGCCTCATCAAGATCGAGATGAACTTCCTTCCCGATGTCTACATCGAGTGCGAGGAGTGTAAAGGGAAGCGGTACAACCGCGAGACCCTGGAAGTGCTGTACAAAGGAAAGTCGATCGCCGACGTACTCGACATGAGCGTCGAAGAGTCGATGAAGCACTTCGCGAACATCCCCTCGATCTACACCAAGCTGGAGACGCTCTCCCGCGTCGGGCTTGATTATATCAAGCTCGGGCAGAGCTCGACCACGCTCTCGGGTGGCGAAGCCCAGCGGATCAAGCTTACGCGGGAACTTGCCAAGCGGGCAACGGGAAAAACCCTGTACCTGCTGGACGAGCCGACAACCGGGCTTCACTTTGATGACACGAAAAAGCTGATCAAGGTACTTGACGACCTTGTCGCAAAGGGCAACACGGTCGTCGTGATCGAGCATAACCTTGATGTAGTCAAGTCAGCGGATTACATCATTGACATCGGTCCCGATGGAGGCGATGCCGGCGGGGAGATAATCGCGACCGGGACTCCGGAGAAGATAGCGGCAACGAAGGAGAGCTATACAGGCCAGTTTTTAAAACCGATACTAAAGCGGGCTTGATTTTTTACCTGAAATATTCTATTTTTTAATGAATTGATCCGTTTCGTTTCTCTACCAGTTCTTTGAGTGCCGGATCGATCTGGATAGCCTGTTCATAGCGGGCAGTCGCTTCAACATTCTGGCCAAGCTTTGCAAGACAATTACCCATTTGAAGAAGTGCTTTTGAGTAATTGGGAGCAATCACCATCGTCTGCCTGAGGTATATCAGTGCAGTTTCAATCTTTCCCCTCGTGTACATTTCCATTGCTTTCTTGTAGAGGTATTGTGCCTCTATCGGGATGCCCTTCACATAGGTATACTTCCCTGTCATACCACACCTCCCGTCAGGTATCATTTGACTAAAAAAGTTGTCGAACATCTAAGTATTTTTATAAATATTAATACATTTGCACGATACATTATTGGATACTGATACGCTCAAAAGGATGGCAATGGGTGATGAATGGTACTAGCATTGATGCCAATCCGGAAATATTTACCTTTGCAGATCACGAGCCGGACACGGTAGCCGGAAGATCAATTTCCCGCTATCCATTACCCTGCCTCATCCCCATTCCTTATGACCTCAGTACTCTTACACAGTAGTAACGATGATAGATCTGACCACTCTTTCGGATAACCCCGGCTGCTACCTGTTTTCCGATAAAACAGGAACAGTTATCTATGTCGGGAAGGCAAAAAATGTCAAAAAAAGGGTGACGAGTTATTTCCAGAAAACCGATCATGATCCCAAAACCCGGAACCTGATTGCCCGCATCTCATCGGTCAGCGTGATGGTGACCAACACCGAGACTGAAGCATTGCTTCTGGAAAACAACCTGATAAAAAAGCACCAGCCGAAATACAATATCGATTTAAAGGACGCGAAACGGTTTGCGTATATCGAACTCTCCCGTGAACCATTTCCCCGGATCGGATTTGCCCGCCGTACGAGCTCTGGTGACGCGGTCTATTTCGGGCCCTTTGTATCCGCAGCAGAGCGCGACGCGATACTCAGAGTCATAAAACGGACCTTCTGCCTGCGTTCGTGTAAAAAGATGCCAAAACGAGCTTGCCTGCGGTATCATATGAAGTCATGCAGTGCCCCGTGTCTTGGCCTCATCAGCGAGAATGACTATCACATTCAGGTCGAGAGGGCAACGGCGTTGCTGAAAGGTAAGAGCGGTGAACTATTAGCCTTGTTACGTGAGGGGATGGCAGAATGCTCAGCTGCACAGGACTATGAGAAGGCGCTGGTCCTCAGAAATCAGATGACGGCGATTGAGCACCTTGCCGAACGCCAGCATGTCGAACGCCCGAAGGAGACTGACCAGGATATCATTGGGTATACAATAGCTCACGATACGGTATTTTTGATGGTATTCTCGATCGAAAAGGGTCTGCTTACCGGTAAGCAGGAATATATGTTTGACAACCGTGAAGATTTTTTTGAGGAATTTCTTGTGCAGTATTATGCTGATCGTGTGCCCCCCGCGGAGCTGATCCTGTCCCACGAAGTGGATGAGGCGCTTGCAGGTTACCTTGCAGAAAAGAAAGGCAAACGTGTGCAGGTAACGGTACCCCGGATCGGTGAGAAGAAAAAGCTGCTCGACCTTGTTGAGAAGAACATCGATCAGGCCTTCTTAAAAAATGAGTTGAAAGTAAAAGACCTGCAGGTAACACTGAATCTTGCTGATGAGCCGGAGGTGATAGAATGTTTTGACATTTCGCACCTCTCCGGGACGGCAATGGTCGGGTCCATGGTCCAGTTCAGGAATGGGATGCCGGACAAGAAGAGCTACCGCAGGTTCAAAATTAAAACGATAGAGGGTATCGATGATGTTGCCTCGATTGCGGAGATCGTGAAGCGGAGATATCATCGGCTGGTCGAAGAGAATTCAAATCTTCCGGACCTCATTATTATCGATGGCGGGAAAGGCCAGTTATCCGCTGCGCTGGAAGCAGTACAGGATCTGGATCTTGTCATTCCGGTTATAGCCCTTGCCAAGAAAGAAGAGGAAGTGTACCTGCCCGGTGAGATGCTTCCACGGCGGCTCGATCCAAAAGGAATGGCATTGCGGTATTTACAGGAGATCCGTGACGAGGCGCACCGGTTTGCAATCGCCTACCACAGACTGCTCAGGAGCAAGAAATTAAGCGGTGAACATGCCCGGTCGAACCGTTCCCCGTGAATAATCCATGAGGGTACAGCTCCCCCGTTGAAACATTAATCAGGGATGAACGTAACGACAGTATATGGCATTATTTGCGTGGTTAACCCTTCCGCTGATCATGATTGCCGGGATTATCCTCTTCCTGTGCCTCATCGGTACTGCGACGCTTGGATTTATGATCATGAAAGGAAAAGGCAATATACCGTTTTCCTGGCATGTGAACCTCGCCCGGCTGACTATTGTGGTTGCACTCATTCACGGTTTTTTTGCTATGGCATGGTTCCTGGGATGGTAGGAACATTGTATTTTCGCGTTTGACGGAGGGTACATTCAATGAAACTGTATGCGGTAATTAGTGCACTGGTCATCATGCTGGTTTTTTTATCCGGGTGCACCAGCAATCCTGCAGTGCGGGAAAGTGCAGAAGGAGCGCTGCATGCC
>JBAZHD010000153.1:0-5443 GCA_041652515.1 Methanoregula sp. | reverse complement strand
CCCAAGTATTATTATCTTAGAAGTCAAAAAGTGTTTTAATAAAAATTGAAATGCTTATCAGATTGAACACCAGGTGCATTCCATGGGAAACGACAACAAGCCCTGCTGTGCTGCCGACGCCCTCCGGAGTATCAAGCAGCTGATCATCAACGGAATCCCGACTGGGCTCTGTATGCTGGATGAGTGTATCGCGGAGGTGAAACAACAGGATCTGCATAATGAAGCGGAAATCCGTGCAGTGCTCATGAAGCGGGTGAAAGTGTACAACTACATTCCTCCAAATGTCGAGGAGGAGTATGCCCGTGCAATCCTTGATGATTTCAGGGAAATTATTCCATGGAATCCTGAAATATAAACTGTGAGAGAAAAACAAGCCAGGTTCGCGCATGGCAGATTTATATCCGGGAGTAACGGTAACGGTGTTTCCTGCTATAGATATCTTTTATCCATGGGCTCCTGTGGCAAACCTGCCATGAACACTTTATCATCAGATACTCTCTTCAGGTAATCTCCCTTTCATTTCAAACAATGGTAAGATACCCAAGTATTAATACCATAAAACATCAACAGTTATTTCAATTAAAATTGAAATCACATACAAAGCCGTATGTCCCGCGCAACATGAGATGAATACACCATGACAGATCCTATAATCGGCTCGCTCCTCTTGGGGTGGGATACCCTGTGGGGATACCTCTCACAGCATGTCGTCACCTGCCTGATCCCGGCGTTCTTTATTGCCGGTGCAATCGCATCATTTGTAAAAAAAGATGTTATCCTGAAATATTTCAGCCCGGAAACGAAGAAAATTACCTCATTCGGGATCGCCTCAATATCTGGGACTGTACTCGCCGTATGCAGTTGCACGATCCTCCCGATGTTTGCTGGTATCCTCAAGAAAGGTAGTGGTCTTGGCCCTGCGATTACATTCCTGTATGCCGGACCGGCAATCAACATTCTTGCTATTGTGTACACCGCACAGGTACTCGGGATCGATCTTGGTATTGCCCGTGCAGTTGCGGCAATCATTCTCTCGATCCTGATCGGTCTGATTATGATGAGACTGTTTCCCGCTCATGATGAGGAGACGACAAAGACCCATGCCGCTGCCCGCAGGGTGATTATGGCAAAGGAAGACACCCGTCCGAAATGGGTAATTCCGGCGTTCTTCATCTTCCTGGTTGCCATCCTCCTTGTCGGAACATCAGCGCTGGACGTTTTCTACCGGCTCCTGATTGTGTACTTACTCTCGATGGCAGTTGCCTTCCTGCTGATCTACTACTTCACGCGGGACGAGGTGACCGACTGGGGATACGAGATCTGGGATCTGACAAAGAAGATCTTTCCGATCCTCATCATCGGCACATTTGCCCTCGGTGTCCTCGCGTTCTTCCTGCCTCCGGAGACATTTAAACCGTTCTTTGGCGACAACTCGATCCAGGCGACCTTTCTTGCGGCAATAGTTGGTGCAATCCTCTACATGCCAACCCTGCTCGAAGTGCCGATCATCGGAACGACACTTGGTTATCTCTCTGGTGACATGGCGAAGGGTCCGGCACTCGCCCTGCTCCTCACCGGTCCTAGTGTCAGCCTTCCGAGCCTGCTGGTTATATACCGGATTATCGGGGCGAAAAAGACACTTATGTATGCCGGTCTCGTGATAGGATTCTCAACTATGGCGGGGTTCATCTTCGGGAACTTCCTGTGAGGAAAACAAATGAGCGATGACAAACCCTGCTGTGCAGCCGATGCGCTCCGGCGCATCCGACAGATCCCAATCAACGGGATCATGACAGGCATCACGATGCTGGACGAAAGTATTGACGGTGTAAAAGTGCAGAACCTGAACGACGATACAGCAATTCGTGAAGCGCTGATGAAGAAGATCCGGATTTACAATTACGTGCCGAAAGGTGTTGAAGAAGAATATGCACGAGCACTCATGGAAGAGTATAAAAAAGCCATCACAAAAAGTTATACAAAAAAAATTGAATAACTTCCGGAGATCCCATGACAAAAATCGAAATTCTCGGAACCGGCTGTGCAAAGTGCAAACGGCTCTTTGCAAACGCCCAACAAGCAGTAAAGGAACTGAAGATCACGGCAGATGTGGTCAAGATCGATGACCTTGATGTGATCGTTGAACGTGGCGTCATGCTGACACCCGCGCTCTTCATCAACGGTGAAGGTGTCGCGGAAGGCAGGGTGCCTGATGTGAATGAGATTAAAAATATGTTAATCGAGTGAAAACGATGGCAGAAACACCAACCTGCTCGTGTGGAGCAAATGAACCAAAACGAATCATCTTTCCCTGTGCCGGGCAGGCAAACACCGGACAACTGACCAACCTTGCAGCAGTCCAGCTTACCGAGGAAGGGTACGGAAGCATCGCCTGCGTGGCGTTGCTCGCGATCGGTTCGGAGGGGCTGGTCAAGAATGCAAAGAACGTTGATGAAGTTCTCGTCCTTGACGGCTGCCCGATGCTCTGCGCAAAGAAAATCGCAGAAGCACATTGTGTTCCGGTAGGACAACATCTTGTCATGACCGAACTCGGTATCACCAAAGGTCCTTCAAAGTCTTACACGAATGACGATATCGAAAAGATCGTTGCTGCGTGCTGGAAAGGAGAAGGCAGAACGAAGGATGCTGCAAAACCCTCAAAGAAGAGCGGAGGGTCGAACGGCGGTTGCGGCTGCGGTTGCAGCGGGACCTGCTGATTTCAAACCGTGTATAACGAGGCGACCGGAAACGATTGCTGAACAGGATATACGGGCGTGGACTGAAGAGTACGCGAAAAAGAACGGCTGGGTGCTGAACCCGGACAAAGAGGTCCTCGACCGGGTGATCCAGGGGCTGGCACGCAACGAACAGCGGTTCGGGCATCGTTATTGCCCGTGCCGGCTCCGGTCCCGGGACGAGGAGAAGGACAAGGCGATCATCTGCCCGTGCACCTGGCACCGCGACGAGATTGCAAAGGACGGACACTGCCACTGCATGCTCTATTACCAAAAGGATACCGCAAATGGAGGAAAATAACGAATGACCTTCGCGCTGGTCACCTGCTCGGGCATCTCGAATACCGGGAAACTCACGACACAGGCAGCGCTTGCCCTGCTCCAGCGCAGACCCGGACAGTATGTCTGGATGCATGCCAAGCAGTCCACTGCAACGCTCGAAGCTGATATCGGGGATGCAGAATATGTGATTGTGATCGATGGATGCAGGGATTGTTGTGCGAAAAAGAAACTCTCCGCCTCCCGTATCGTTCCTCACTGCCATATCATCGCGACCGAACTCGGTATCGAAAAGAACGGGATGGGTGAAGTGCAGTACGATGAGATCGAGAAAGTCATCTGTGCCATAATAGACAACGGAAGTCACAAGGAATGATTGCACCACGGTACAAACGTCTTGAGATTGAATGGAAGCACTTCGCAGTCGGTGACGCGACGTGCGAGCGGTGCGGAAATACAGGTGAAGCACTCCGTGCAGTTGTGGAGGAACTACAGCGCGAGTTTGCTCCTGTCGGGGTGATGATCAACCTGACTGAGACGCTCCTTGACAAGACACGGATCGTGGAGTCGAACGAAATCCACATGAATGGAGTACTGCTCGAAGATCTGCTCGCTGCCAGGGTCATTTCAACAGACTGCTCTTCCTGCGGAACACTCGCCGGGGAGAGCACCTGCTGTCGGGCAATCGGGATTGGCGACGAACAGTTCGAGGATGTCCCTGCATGGGCGATCAAGAAAGCCGCGTACCGGGCACTTGGAGTATCGTTATGAAAATCGGCATTGTTAGTGACGGAAAGTTTGGAGACAGGGCATATGAAATAATCAAGGAAAAGTTCCCGACCGAATGGATCATGGCACCATTCCCGGGCAGTCCGATTGCAGATGACGTCGAACTCAATCTTCCGGAATGCGACCTCTTCATTTCCTACGTTCGCCACCCGGACGTTGCCCTGGCGATCATCGAGAAGCAGAAACCGGTGATCCTCGGGGTCAGTTTCGGGCCCGGATTTCTCCGGCAGGCAAAGGGGATCAATGAGAACATTGTCGCACCCATCACGATGTGCTCGCTGGAGGACAATACATGGGTACCGGAAATTAATGAATATGCCAAGGTATTCGGGAGACCCACCTTTGATGTAAAGGTACGGGATGATGGCACTATTGAAAATGTCCGGGTTATCCGGGGCTCTCCCTGCGGTTCAACCGAAGCGGCAAGCGCGGAACTCCACGGAACACATCTGAGTCCCGAACAACTCCAGCATTATGGCTTGCGAATCTGCCATTTCTGCTGGGCACCCCGTTTTGGCAAGACGTGTGACAAGGAACTGTCCGGACTCCTCCATGTACGCGAACTTGTAAAGGAAATCAACAGGGTATCTCCCGCAGAGGGTGAACGGGTGCGAAAGTTCACTGAGGCTTTGGAGAGAATTATTGATCAGAAAATGCAGGGTACCTGATAATCGTAAAAGAGGTTGCACCGTAATGACGAATGATGCACACGGGCTGGGTTGGGTGGAGAAACTTCTCGCACTCTGGATAGTTCTCTGCATTGTGATCGGTCTCGCTCTCGGGAAGTACTTCCCGGAATTTTCCCAGCATCTTGCCATCGGCATCCCGATAGGGTTGTTCCTGATGATCTACCCGGCGATGACAAAGATCGAACTGGGGGAACTCAAAGATGCCCTCAAGAGTAAGAAACAGGTGGGCATCATTGTTTTTTTCAATTATGTTGTCAACCCGTTCCTGCTCTATGCCATAGGATACATCTTCTTTGAGAGGATCCTGCTCGGTCTGGGTTGGATCACCCCGGAAGCCGCCAGTTACCTCTGGACTGGGCTCATTCTTCTCGGTGTCGCGCCGTGCATTGCGATGGTGCTTGTGTGGACTGACCTTGCCAAAGGAAACGGTCCGCTTGGGATCGTGCTCATGGCATGGAATTCCATCATCCAGGTGATCACGACGCCCTTCTTCATCGCCCTCCTCGTCGGCACATACATTTCCATCGATATCGGCATAATCGCACAGAGCGTCCTTCTCTATCTCGGTCTGCCGTTGCTGTTGGGTGTTATCACCCGCCGGGAAGTCATCAAACGGAAGGGTACGGAATGGCTGAACACCAGACTGGTACCGCGCTTCAACGTGCTCCAGCTTCTCGCACTGCTGTTCACGATGATCGTTATGTTCTCGTTAAAAGGCGGTGTCATCATTGATAACCCGAACCTCATCTGGCAGATGGCGATCCCGGTAATCCTGTTCTTCTTTTTGCTGTTCCATGTCGTCTATTATGTTACCCGACGCATGGGTTACAACTACGAGGATTCAGCTACCATGGGATTCCATTGCACGGGCAGAAACTTTGAGCTTGCAATTGCAATTGCATTGACTGCTTTTGCCACAATGCCGATGGTTGCAGTCTCGACCGTTGTCGG
>JBAZHD010000152.1:0-5554 GCA_041652515.1 Methanoregula sp. | reverse complement strand
ACTCGTCAGGATTGTCAACCCGGGGCTGGCCGCAATCGGAACGATCATTTCTTAACCTGTTTTCTTCGATGCGAAATTTTCTTACGATCCCGGGGACCTGCCCGGACCCTTGCACTGAAAAAAAAAAGAATATCGGTAATCCCACCGGTTGAGTAGATGTATTCGTCTTCGGAACTACAGTCCCTCTGTGCACATGGTGAATCTGTCTTGTTCCTTATTCCCCCTGCGGGATGTACCACTTCGCGAGGAAATAGACTCCCCCGAGAATCATTACAGCACTTATCGTGGCGATAACGTATGCGCCGGTTTCCATGCCACAGGTCTGTTTCCCTGCCGTCTCTGTTGCGAGTCGGGCGCATCTTGCGGGGAAGTCAATCAGTAAAAACCAGATGATGTAACAGTTTGCAAGGATCTCACAAATCACGGCAATGGTAGGGATCGTCATGGAGGTGAGGCCATAGTTTGCCTGAGGGTCCAGTGCGCGGGTACTCATACCCTATGATATACTGTACACGGCTAAAAAGAGAGCGGAAAAATTCTGGTACCGGTCTCACGCGACCTCTGCCTTCACAATTGCAACTTCCTTGACCGGACGGTCACCGGGGCCGGTTTTTGTCTTGCCAATCTTATCGACCACATCCATCCCTTCAACCACTTTACCGAAGACCGGATGCTTGCCATCGAGGAAATTGTTGTTGATGAGGTTGATGAAGAACTGGGAGCCTCCGGTATTGGGACCGGCGTTTGCCATGGAGATGGTCCCGCGATCATTACGGTTTCCGGGTGAAAACTCGTCTTTTATCGCGTACCCCGGCCCGCCGCATCCGGTGCCGGTGGGATCCCCGCCCTGGATCATAAACCCGTCGATAACGCGGTGGAATATGACGCCGTTGTAGTAGCCTTTCTGTACAAGTGTTTCAAAATTGCCCGCTGTGATGGGCATGTCGGGAGCAAGAGCGATTTTAATCGTGCCCATGTTTGTCTCGAGCGTAACTGTTTTTCCTGCTGGTGCTGTCATGGTATGCTGAAAAATATACGATCTCTGGATTCATCAGTGTTGTGAATCCCCGGCTGGTTGCAGAAAATGGAATTTTAAAAAAAGTGATCAGATCATCACGGCGCGGATAATGGTCACATTCTGGACGGGACGCGTTCCCGCGGTCTGCACTTTGGCAATCCTGTCAACTACGTCCATCCCCTCGACCACTTTACCGAAGACCGGGTGTTTTGTATCAAGGTAATTGTTATTGACAAGGTTGATGAAGAACTGGGATCCGCCAGTGTTGGGGCCGCCATTTGCCATGGAGATCGTTCCCCGGTCGTTCCGGTTGTTCGCGGTAAATTCATCCTGTATGGTATACCCTGGTCCGCCACGTCCGGTACCTGTGGGATCGCCCCCCTGGATCATGAATCCGTCCATAACCCGGTGGAAAATTACACCATTATAGTATCCCGATTTCACCAGGGATTCAAAATTACCTACGGTAACAGGTGTAGCAGGATCGAGTGCGATGGTGATATTTCCCATCGACGTCTCGAGGCGTGCACGTTTCCATGACTCAGTGGATATTGTCCCCGTTGTTGTCGGTAGCCCCTGAGGAGCAACCGTAGTGGCAGGAACTGATGTAACAGTACCGGTGTTCGACTGGATTTTTACCGTTTCATTCTGTTGTGAGGTACATCCCGCAGAGAGCAAAAGCGCTGCAACCAGTACTCCTGTAAGAATGAATAAACGCAATGCTGACATTGGCAATCAGGTTAGTCGTAAAAGAAAATAGAGATTACGGGTTTTTCATACCCCGTCATACAGCCAAGATGTTTTTTAGTTCTCTACCTTGCCTTTCATCCCGCAGACAAAGAGCGTACCGAGAGCAATGAGCATCGAGAGGATCCCCGTGACCAGAATGAGACCTCCCTTTGAAGTAGCGGTGTTATAGTCACTGGCTGACATATCGATTGCCAGCACTGCATAGGTGTTACCGGTCGAGTCATCGGTTGCATCGTCGATGGGTGCATAGGCGGATATAAATGAGCCATATTTTGTGGTGTAGGGCTCTTTTGATGCAGTCGGGACCGAGAGGGCGGTAAAGATCTCCATCTTGTCCGGGCTTGTCGAGACCTCCCCGATTCTTGCAGAACCCGCCGGATCGTCAACCATAAGATCGTCGACAAGGAAGGTTGCAGTCTGGTCCGGGTTCACCTTGAGGATATACGCGTTGATGATATTGTCATCGAGACTGCGCATCGTGCGCAGTTGTTTTACAACGGCAATGTACCGGGGGGAGGTCTCATCACCAGGCTTGATGCCGGTGAGATCACTTGCGTTGATCTGCGTGGCCATAACGGCAGCAGTGGATTCCATCCCCTGTCGCACGGAATCTTTCAGCGCGTTATTCGAGCTGGAGTAGGCAAATGCCGTGAGTGAGCCTATGATGATAACGATAAGGACTGCGCTCACCCAGATTTTCGTTGCTGCTGAACATGTTTCAGTCATTTCAGGTTCTCCTCCTTAACGATGCACCAATACCAAGCAATACGACCAGTCCCCCTATGAAGAGAGCCAGAGATGGGGCTGATTCGGGCGTTGGTGCGGGTGCTGCCTCCATGCTGATTGCAAGCGGTGTCGTCTGGCCGGCATTGACGGTTGCAGTCGTAGAATAATCGACATACCCGGTATACTTCAGCAGTATCTGGTGCTGCCCGGTTGAAATGCCGTTCAGGACGGTCGGAGTATACCCCCGGAACAGGTTATCGACAAGAATTTCCGCCCCTGAAGGCGTTGATACGATGTTGAACCCGCCGGTCGATGACACCGGCGCGGGTTTTCCTCCAGAAGAAGTCAGGGTCGCACTGACAGGAGTAACCGCATTGGGCTGGATGTAAACCGTGTTGATCCAGTCATTGTAGCCGCTGGCGGTTACTTTGAAGACATGGTTTCCGCTCGTGATGCCAGAGAGGGTTAGTGTCCCTGAAGACGGGATTATACCCTTGTTGTTGCTGTCCATCCAGACCGTTGCCCCGGGCATTGATGAAACGGAAACAGTGCCGAATACCGCGGTATTCAGAACTGCACTCAGTTTCTGGTTGGTATTGGCGCTGACATACACCGACGTCGTATAATCATTATAACCGGGCAGGCTTATCCGGATACTGTGGCTTCCGGGATACAGGGTCACGGTCATGGGTGTTTTTCCCTGGTAATTGCCGTCCACGTAGACCAGTGCGGCGTTCGGGGTCGATGTCACCGAGACCGTGCCGGTACTGCGTGGTGCCGGTGGAGACTGCTGGAGGTTCGGATAATAGGTAGCGGTCTGGCCGGTATAGACATTGATCAACCGGGTGTCGGGTGTGTACCCGGATAAAGAAGCTTTCATGGAATAGGTTCCCGGAGGCAGGTTCGGGATTGTCAGGGGGGAGTATCCCTGTAAATTCCCGTTCATGTAGATTGCGGCACCCGCGGGATTTGAATGGGCATATATTGCCCCGTTCTGGACTGGCGGGACCGTGGTCTGGGTAGGTAACGGGTTGAGTGTGGCATAGACCGCTACGTGTTCCTTGTCTGCCGGCATGCCGGAAAGCTGACCGGACCATGTTGTGTAACCGGCCTTTGAGACGGTGACGGTCTGGACGTGGCCGGTAGGACTTACACCTACCGTGCAGACCCCATGGGCGATCGTGCATTCGTCCCTGCCATCAAACCTGACAGACGCACCGTCTACATTGCAGTACGTATCGATATACCCTTTTCCACCACCCATTTCAGGCGCGGTTGTCCAGATGGTTATGGGGGGTTCCTCAGTCGGGGGTATGACAGTGGGCATAACAGTAGCCTCCGTTGGGGGGAGTACTGTTGGTAATTCAGTCGGCTCCTCAGTCGAAGGCTGTACGGTAGGCATTTCCGTGGGTTCTGATGTCGGGACTTCTGTTTCCGGCAGTGTCACCGGAACGATTGGCTCTTCTTCTGCATCTGCTGCAGCTGCGGGGAGAATCGTCCCCCAGAAGAGGAGGAGTAACAGAATCGTGATGAGAATGACAGTACTGGTTTTTTTCATGCTTTCCCTTCCTGTAGTAGTAGGATAAAGAGAATACACGTATTAATTGCATGGTTTGGTCTCTATCGGAGAGAATCAACTACCCGGGCAAGACGGCGCATTCCTTCTCCGATCTGCTCTTCAGTGGCCGTGGAAAAATTCATGCGGATGGTATCTGTGCCTCCGCCATCGACATAGAACGGGAGTCCCGGCAGGATCGCCACTTTCTCTTTTATTCCTTCATCAAAGAGACGGCGGGAGGACATCCCTGCCGGTAATGTTGCCATCAGGAACATACCTCCTTCCGGGTGCGTATGGGTAAGCCCGGGCAGGAGGTCATCGAGAAGATCGGACATCAGCCGGCAGTTTCTCCGGTAGACCGATACCACGTTCCGGATATGAGCATCGAGATCATGTGTCCTGAGGTAGCGGTGAAGAATCTTCTGGCAGAAAAAATTCGTATGCAGGTCCGCGGCCTGCTTGGCGATATTGAATTGTTTCAGGATCTCTTTTGGTGCGTACATCCATCCGATACGCATACCGGGTGCAATGATCTTCGAGAATGAACCGGAGATAACGGTCTGATCCGGCAGGTATTTTTTTACCGGGAGCCGGGGTTTTCCATCAAAAAAAAGTTCACCAAAGGCATCGTCTTCGTAAAAAACAGTACTGGTAGATTTCAGTATGTCTGCAACAGCCTTCCTGTTCTCCTGCGAGTATGTTGCCCCGGAAGGGTTCTGGGAATTCGGGATACCATAAAAAAACTTCATCGATTCTTTTTTTACCGTATCCTCGAATACTTCAAGACTGAGCCCGTCATTATCGAGGGGTACTGCTGAGATACAAGGCTCGTAAAGCGAGAATGCTTCGATCGCCCCGAGATACCCCGGCCGCTCGATACCGACATGATCACCGGGGTTCAGGAATATCTTTGCGAAGAGGTCAAGGCACTGCTGGGAACCATTCACTATCTGGATCTCATCAGCCGTTGCCCTTATTCCCAGACGGGTCCGGTACCGTTCTGCAATATACTCCCGCAGCGGGAGGTACCCGTCAGTGGTGGAATATTGCAGGGCAGCACAGGCATCGTCTTCAAGGACTGCGTTTGTTGCCTGGGCGATACCTTTGAAATCGATCAGTGCAGATGAGGGGAGACCCCCGGCAAACGAGATAATCGTGGGATCTGCGGATACCCGGAAGAGCTCATCGAGAAATGATTCCGGTGCCTGCGAGAGTCTGGTTGCGAAATGGTACTGCAGGATCCTCACCTTTTATCTTCCGGATAGAACTGATCGGGATATATACCTGGGGGTGTCATCCGTGGATTTCAGATGATGCATTCCCTGAATCCGGGAAAAAAACCCGCCGGATATCTGTTTTGCATTTTTCTCTGTTTATTCCTGAAAAAAAGGGAAGAATTCATTGTCCCACCGGCAGGGCCGGGAGACTTATGCGGAGTCAGCGACTTCGATCTTGATGATCTCAGAATGGACCGCTGCAATAGTCTTATGCAGCTCTGCATT
>JBAZHD010000151.1:0-5561 GCA_041652515.1 Methanoregula sp. | reverse complement strand
TGGAGAATATTCACAAGATCCATGGAGATATCATCGTTTCCGTTTGCTGGTTTGCCTGTTTTTTTAATGGACTGTGATGCCGGTGATCGAAGTTTCTGTGACCAGCAGCAGGACGGCTTTTCCGACTTATCCCAATCGCTGTCAGGCTGTCTGACAGCAGGGCTGTTCTGCGGCAGACCATTTCGCTGTGATGCCTTCCGGCAGGTATGTTCTTCAATACCTTTGACGAGGAGGGTGAGTCAGAAAATTTTTCCTTGAGATATGCAAATTGTAAGTAAACTGATAAAAACATTGTTGAATTGTTGCTATCATTTAATAAAATTTTATTACTTGGAGTGCGCATCTCTTCTCTGGTTAACAAAAACCGAAACAGGTGAAATTATGGATAAAATGGTACTGATGGTATTCGGCCACGAGATATGGCTCGAGGGCCTGAACGGAAAGGGAACTTCTGCCGGGATCAAACTGATGTACGGCCATAACATGAAGACCGACGGGCACGTTGACGCGAAGAGAATTTCGTCGGTTGTATATGGCCCCGGCAGGAAAAAGATTGTCCCCGAAATCAAGTCGAAGACCGATCATCATATCGTGACATTTACCGGGGAAACGCCGGGATATTATATCCCGGTTGTAGACCTGTCTCCTCTTGTGATTTCTAAAACGAAGAACGAGGAATACAAACAGGGCCCACGGAAGATGTACAAGGATATTGTCTATGCCGGTGCATTCCACCAGATGGCGAAAAAGATCATCCCGATCGGGAAGGTCGGAAAGTACAATCCACGGCATGTGCACGGCATCCTGGATCTCATTCCGGAAAGTCCCGGGCTGGTAAAGGGCACGGATATCAGTATGACTCTTCTCTATGAAGGAAAGCCCGTCAAAGGCGTGACCGTGAAGGCGATCTCAAAGGAGGAAGGAAAAGACCTCTCAACCGGTATTACTGACGCCAAAGGTATCGTTACGTTCCCGATCACGCGCAAGGGCACCTGGATGTTTATTGCCCGGCACAACGATCCATCGAAAGCGCTCAAGGACGAATACGATGAGACCGTGTTCGTGTCAACGCTGGTGATGGAGACTGCCTGAACATGATCAGGATCATTGCAACGGGAAAAGGGGGTGCGGGCAAGACAACCGTGATTGCCACCCTGTCGCGTCTCCTTTCCCGGAAGGGATACCGGGTCCTTGCCATCGATACCGATCCCAGCATGAACCTTGCGATGTCCCTGGGTATCCCGTTTAAGACAATCAGGACCCTTGCTGAAGATAAGATTGGCATACGGCAGGAGCTCCTAGGGGAAGAGCCCGATGATGACGATGATCACGACAAACACCCGGATATTGACATCGAAGATATCCTGAGACGGTACGAAGTATCTGCACAGGACAAGGTGCGGGTCGTTGTCATGGGGACGATACCCTACGGCGGTGCCGGGTGTATCTGTTCCTCAATATCGCTCGTCAGGCTCCTGATCGAGCATATTTCATCCCAGACTAACCGTTACGATCTCGTCATCGTGGACTCCCAGGCCGGCTCGGAGATCCTCGGGAGGGGCCTTGCTGTTGATTACGATTTTAATCTCGTCATCACCGAGGCATTCCCGAAATCGATGGAGGTTGCACGGCACGTCATGAAGCTGGCCGGCGACCTCCGTATCAAAAAGCAGGTTGTTATCGTCAATAAGGTCAAGGACGGGAAAGAGGTCGGACAGGTCATCCAGGAATTGTCCCTGGACGGGAATACCGTGCTTCCCGTCCGTTACGATGAACGGGTAGCCGAAGCTGACCGGAACGGGCAGCTCATCCTTGATACTGCCCCGGACTCCCCCACGGTCAGCGATATTCGGGTGGTTATGGACATTGTGCAGGGATCCTGCCCGTCATAAGAAGGTGGTTTGCGATGTGCGAGTTTACGGTATTTCTGGAAGAAAACGGGGAAAAGAAAAAAATTGCAGAGAATGTTGTCAAGGCAAAACACCGGGGGGGAAACGTCGTCATGACGAACGCTTCCGGAGCGCTCTCCAAAGCGGAAGGGGCGACCATCGAAGTAGTTGACACACTCATGCAGGAACTTGTCCTGAAAAAGGCGTAACGGATGGAGCAGTTTTCCGCTAAAACCATGGATGAAGGGGAATCCTGTCACGGGGATACTATGCCCGAACCGGAAATGTATATCCTCTTCTTAAGCATTTTTTTTATCGGGGCCGGTTAACCGGTAACGTCTTTCACCGGGCAGGTTTTACCTGCCGGGGAAAAAAGGGAAATCCGATCCGGCGAACGTTATCCTGACCTCGGAAATGCAGATCTCCTTATCAAATAATAATCGTGTCCGACCGGGGATCCAGGATTGTCCGGAGTTCGGAGCCGATCAGGTTTGTTGCGAGGACGAAAAGGACGATCATCATACCGGCTGAGAGGGCAATCATGGGTGTTTTATCAAGCATCGGCAGTCCCTGGTTGATCATCGTCCCCCACTCCGGTATTGGTGGCTGTACCCCAAGGCCCAGGAACCCCAGCGATGTTATCGTAATAATCTTGGAGCCAAGCCCGAGCGTGGCAATCTCGATGATCGGGCCGATACAGTTCGGCAGGATATGCCGGAAGAGAATATGGGTGTCCGATGCCCCGGCTGCTTTTGACGCCTCGACAAAGCCATTGGATTTGACCGACAGGGTACTGCTCCTGATTACCCGCGCAAATTTTGCCCAGCCGGGAAGTAATATCGCGAGAATTATTCCCAGAGGAGTCGGACCTACGATGGCGATGATCGGGAGTGCGAGCACGATCGCGGGAAAGGCAAGGAAGATATCGGTCGTCCGCATCAGGACCGCATCAAGTTTCTGGTAATAGCCGGCATACATCCCGACGAGGACTCCGATCAGGACGCAGGCGATTGTTGATATAACAGCGATTGCAAGGGATATCTGCCCGCCGTAGACGATCCGGCTGAAGATACACCGGCCGAACTGGTCGGTTCCCAGGGGATAGGTGAACGATGGCGGGGAAAACCGCAACTCAAGGGTCTGTTCGGCCGGGTCATGCGGGGCAATGACCGGGGCGAGGACCGTGATGAGGCAGAGCGATATAAAAATAAAGAGCCCGATCGTGAGGGTCTTGTTGCTCCGGAGGATTTCCCATATCCCGTGAAGGTGAGATAACGGATTCATCTCTCTGATATTGCCGGTATCCATTTCAGACCTCTTCATACTTGATCGCCGGGTTGAGGTAGATATAGGACAAGTCGACTGCGAGGTTGATCACGACGAATATTATTGCGAACGTGATCATGCATCCCTGCAAAACCATGATATCCCGCGTTTCAACTGCTTCCACCGTGAGCCTTCCAATCCCCGGCAGGGCAAACATACTCTCAACGATGACAGCCCCTCCAAAGAGCCAGCCGAACTGTGTGCCCATATATGTCATGACCGGAAGCAGGGCATTTTTTATTGCATGTTTTGTGATAATCGTCTTCCTGTCCAGTCCTTTGGACCGGGCGGTCAGGATATAGTTCTGTTCGAGGACGTCCAGCATACTTGTTCTCATGATTCGGGATGTTATTGCGATAAGGCCGATCGCAAGTACAATGGATGGCATGACGAAGAACTGGATGCCCCCGCTCCCTGCTACCGGTAAAATTTTTAAGTAAATTGCAAATACCAGGAGCAGGATGATAGCGATAAAAAATTCCGGGGTCGAATTCCCGATAACCGAGAATAACCTGCAGAAATGATCGAGGATTCCGTTCTGTCTCACCGCGGCAGCAATCCCCAGCGGGATACCGATGATGATCGAGATTGACATCGCAAGTGCTGCCAGGTAAAATGTTGTTGGCAGTGCATACAGGATCTCATGGACCGTACTTTTATGCGAGAGATAAGAAAATCCAAGGTCTCCCTGCACGACGCGGGAAAGCCAGATGAAGTACCTGATATGTAACGGCTGGTCAAGGCCCATCTCAACCCTCATTAAGGATACTGCTTCCGGGGAGGGACTGTCCGTGTCAAGCATTGCTTTGAGCGAGATCTCCGCAGGATCGCCCGGAGCGAGCGAAACCAACAGGAAGGTGATGATGGATATCCCTAATAATACGGGGATAATCTGAAGTATCCGATGAATTACAATTGCCTGCATAGCGCTTTTCCGGGACCCGGCTCCTTAAAAAAATTGGATCATTTTCTCTGGCAGCTTACACGAAGTACACATTTTCCAGATGGTAACAATACTCGTTTGTATGGCTGCGGTATCCACTGATTTTGTCATTCGTGATATCCAGGTTGACATAATAGTTGAGGTAGGCAACGGGGGCCTCCTCTACGACAATTGACTGGACTTCATCATACATCGCCTTGCGGGCGGACAGATCCTGGGTGGTCCGGGCCTGTTCAATAAGAGTGTCGACCCGGCTGTTGTTCCACCGGAACGCCCCATATGCATTTTTGCTGGTCCCGCTCGAATGGTAATCGGTCATCATGATCTCATCGGGATCCGGAGTGAAAAGGACACCTCTTCCCATGAGGTACATGTCAAATTCTCCTTTATTGAAGATCCCTTCCGTTGCAGTGCTGGTGCCAACGGTGATTTCCATATCCATCCCTGCTTTCTTCAGCTGCTGCTGCATCACTTCCGCCATTGGGGGAAGTTCCGCCCGTTCAGAATAGGTGAGAAGCTTGACTTTGAAGGGTTTACCGTCTTTTTCGACTATCCCATCGCCATTCATGTCTTTCCACCCCGCCTCCGCGAGGAACCGTCGTGCTTTATCCAGGTTATACGGATAGGGACTGATCGACTTATTCGCCCAGTAAGAATCCTGGGGGAAAAGGCCGGCGCCCGGGGTACCTACTCCTTCAAGGACACTCGTGATAAGGGCGTCGCGATCGATGGCATAATTGACGGCCTGCCGCACACGGGCGTCGTTGAACGGGGCCTTGATGTTGTTGAACGTTATCATCCGCACACGGGGAATTGACTGCTGCTGGACCGTGAACCCGGACTGGTTCATGTATCCCACCGCGATATCCGGAGGCATGATAACCGCGAGCTGGACCTCGCCGCTCTTCAACAGCATGTTCCGGGTTACTGCCTCCGGGATAATCCTGTACACGACTTTGTCGACCAGAGCAGTTTTTCCCCAGTAATTGGGATTTTTAACTGCAACGATCTCTTCTTTGGGTTTCCATGAGTCGAACATGAATGGCCCGGTCCCGACAGGTTTTATAATAGCCCCGTTGGCGTTCCATGATGAGGAACTCATGGCGGAAGCCTCTCCTCTTGAGAGATATGCAGGTAACAGGAGGAACGATTTATTCATCCTGACTACGAGGGTCTGGGAATCCGGCGTATCAATACCGGCAATCGGTACTGCCGCAAAGGTCTTTGACTTAGTGAGGGAACGTTCAAGGGATTTCTTCATGGCTTCCGCAGTAAAGGGAGTGCCGTCATGGAATACGACTCCCTTCCTCAGGGTGAAGGTCCATGTCTTGCCATCCGGTGAAACGCTCCAGTCCGTTGCAAGGGACGGTATGACTTTCCCTTCATAATCTACACCTGTCAGC
>JBAZHD010000150.1:0-5819 GCA_041652515.1 Methanoregula sp. | reverse complement strand
CGGTCATCCTGGCATGTATCCGGAACGGTTCGAGGATAGAATCAGCAATCGTCCACCGGGGATTGAGGGCGCTGTCGGGATGCTGGGAGACAATCTGGAATTTCCACCGCAGTGCCCGGAGTTTTGCCGCACTCATCTTCGTTATACTGTCTCCCTCAAAGAGCACATCCCCCTGGCTCGGAGGTATCAGGTTGAGGAGCATCCGGCCCAGGGTGGATTTGCCGCACCCGCTCTCGCCGATCAGGGCAAGTGTCTCGCCTTTGTTGATCCGGATGTCAACATCTTCAACAGCATGTATGAGGTTTTTCCGGTTATTTTCTGCTATGAAATTCTTGGAAAGCCCGATACCCTTAATCATAGTTCCAGCACCTCACACACGCCCCGCTCTCATGGCGGATGAGGGGTGGTTCATCATTGCACCGCTCCTTAACCTCCGTACACCTGAAACGGAACCTGCATCCCGTATCGGACTCGTTCAGGTCCTGTGTCTTTCCGGGAATCGGGTGGAGGCCGTTCTCGGGAAGGGAGCGGAGGAGCCCGGCAGAATATGGATGAAGAGGATGATTGAAAAAATGCGTGCTGTCTGCAATCTCAATGATCCGTCCATTGTACATAACAACAATCCGGTCTGCAAGATCGTGCGCAAACGAGAGGTCGTGCGTGATGATGATGAGCGTGATACCCTGTTCACGCACTGTCCGGAAGACTGCCGAGACGGAACCCTTGTTGATCACATCGATTCCCTTAGTCGGCTCGTCGGCAATGATGACTTCCGGGCGGGCAGAGACTCCCATTGCAACGAGTGCCCTCTGCAGCATCCCCCCGCTGAATGAATGGGGATATTCCCGGAACCTTTCTTCAGGAGGCAATACCCGGAATTTCTGCAGGAGATCGAGGATCTTCAGCCGGACATTTTCCCTGCCGAGGCCGGTATGCCGGTTGAGTATCTCCCCGATTTGTTCGCCAACCTGCATCGACGGGTTCAGGGCGCTGGCGGGGTTCTGGGGGACCCATGCAATCCTGATGCCCCGGATCTCCTGGAGTTCCTTGTCCGAGAGGGAGAGCAGGTCAGCCCCTCCGTAGGTGATGGTGCCGGATACCGTGCAGGTGGGTGGCAGCAGGTTCAGTATCGCCGTACCCAGCACCGATTTCCCGCTCCCGCTCTCCCCGATGATGGCGAGCGTTTCGTGTGCTTCGACCACGAGATCGATTCCGTCCACAGCCTTCACCGTTGCGTTGGCAAGGGGAAAATGGACTGATAACTGGTTTACATCGATAATTGCGGACATCTGTTCTCTCCCGGTCGCATGCAACCCTCTGGTGTTACGTATAATTATTCCTTATATTGTAATACATAATCATAAGTTTTAACACTTTTGTATGAAAAACAGAATGGTGTGTGAACCGGTTTTTTCTGGTACCGGAAATCCCCAAAAAACGATGTGACGGAATGAGCATGACAGAATCTATTGACTGGAAAGAGGCCTGGAAGGAAAGCGTGGATGAATCGAGCCGGGTCAGTACACCCGGCTACTGGAACTCGCGGGCCTGCGATTATGCAAAGATGGTCGATGCGAGCGATTGTGATCACGGCAGGAAGATCCTGAATTTATTCCTGGAACTGGGAATCGTGTGCGATGACTGGAACGTACTCGACATTGCCTCAGGCCCGGGTGCGCTGACCCTGCCTTTTGCCGAACGGGTCCGGAGTGTAATGGCCATCGAACCGGCACACGAGATGGCTGCCTGCCTGATGGAAAATGCCCGCAACCGGGGCCTTAACAATATCGGTGTTATCCCGAAGACCTGGCAGGAAGTGAATGTACCTGATTATGAAAAACAGTTCGATATGGTTACCTGCTGTCATGCGCTCTGGCAGTTCCCTGACCTGCTGGATCAGGTCCGCCGGATGGAAACGGTCAGCCGGGGATACTGCTGCCTTGCCCACGGAGTAGACGTCAGCGAACGGGAACTGAAGAAGAGTCTCGGGGTGCCGATGGATGGCCAGGACCAGTTCAATACACTCTTCAATTTCCTGAATAACGAGGGGGTCTGTCCCAATGTCAATATTCTTGAGTATTCCCTGAAGTGGCCGGTCGATGCGGCAATCGCATCCAAGGAACGGTTTGTTGAAAAGTACCGCCCTCTCGCCGATGAGGACCGGGCGATCATCCGCGAGTATATCTCGCGTCACACTTCTGACGGCATTTATAAGATCCCCGGAAGGATGGGTGTCCTTTGGTGGAAGGTGGCATGATGGCCCGGGCAGCGGTTGACTGGCTCTGGAACTGGGAGGAGATTTATGATGGGCGCCTCCGGGCAATGCAGAGAGATTATTCCATCGATGACTGGACAGAGCGTGCCGAGGATTATTCGGAGCGGCGGAAGACAAACCAGTACGAGTTCGGGGAGAATGTGTATGCGGCCCTTGCTTCCCATGACGTTGTCGGGAGCGCGTCCCGCGTGATCGAGGTCGGATCCGGGCCGGGAACCTTTGTCATCCCGTTCTCAAAACACACCGGGCATATGACCGCGGTCGAACCTGCGGAGGGAATGATCCGCGTTATCCGGGAGAATGCGCAGGAAGCAGGAATTCAGAATTATGATATCATCAACAGGATCTGGCAGGATGTCAGCATTCCAGAAATCCGGGGAAAGTACGATCTTGTCATCACCTCCACGGTCATCTGGATGTTCCGCGATATCATGCAGCAGATTGGCCGCATGGAAGAGGTGACCCGGGGGCACTGTTGTGTTGTGGAGGGTATCGATGGCACGGATGCCTTAGGAAAAAAGATCTGGCACTCTGTTATGGGAGAGGCCCCGTACCCTCCTTATCCCGGGTATCCAATCATCTTCAACCTGCTCTACCAGAACGGCCGGATCCCACAGGTCAGGATCGTTGAAGCAAAGAGCCGTCGTTCCACAGAAAAACTGATGAAGATGTACAAGGTTTTCTACTCGCTGTATACTGAATTCACACCGGAAGTGGAGGAGACGATCCGCTCCGCGCTGCTCGCTGACAGTGTAAACGGTATTCACGAGGGTACGTACCGGTCCGCTGTCGTCTGGTGGGACCCCAAGGAACACCGGGAAATGATATAGGGCTCTTTTAGTTCAGCTTTTTTTTACCTGCCATGACCGGTGTGTTGTGCGATTCCCTGGTTTCGCAACACCGTGACATTCTCGGGTGCAGGGCAATTTTTCTCTGCCCCGCTCCAGAGACGTTTTCATCAGTCTCCTGTATGTCAGGGATCGTATCCAGCATATTACTTCGAAAAAAAGAGATCATATGAGGGTAAGCGCTGAGTCTGCATTCTTAATCATCAACTCGGCGAGCAGGGGATCCACACCGATAGGACCCGCATAGACAAGAGGGATAGTCTTCCCGTTCATCGTAAACGATCCCCGAATCTCCCCTTCCGGAAGCCCGACACGTCGGGGAATGTCCTGGTCGATATGGACTCCTTTTGCAAGAAAGAGCGGCACAACAACGAGAGCATCGATCGGTTCCTTCCGGAAAGCATCGAGCGATTCCGGGATTGTCGGGCTGTTGACCCTCATGAATCCGCACTTCACGATATATCCGGGATATTTTTCCCGGATCCTGGCGGCAGTATTTTCTGCAAGTTCCTTGTTATACGGAAGGGAGCTTCCATGTCCGACCAGTAATAATCCTTGTTTCTCCATAGGTAACATCACACAGGTTTTTTTAAAATTTCAGGACTGTTCAGGAAAACGGTACAAACGCATATGGTTATCTCTGACATTTCGTGTTACAAATCATTCTTTCTTTTCATACCTTATCATATTTTTTATTCAAAATTCTCGCATAAACCTCGCGGGAACAAATCTTCCTAACTCCATGGGCGAATGGATCTGGTATCTGATCCGGGAATCTGGCAATGGGTAGTCCTTTTTGACTCTTCGCTGTTCTGTGTGGGTAACCTGGATCCCGGTAAACAAGTTGAAGGGCTAACACCCTCAAACCCCCATTACGATGAACTCCGCCGCCCCAGAAGGGACGCCCCCGCGGCGGTTCAGGCAATGCAATGACAGATGAATTCATCGTTTATCTTATTCACTTGAAATAGCGAAGAACCACTTTTTTCTTATATACTCTCTCGTAATGGAACTCCTTTTGCATCGGTTTAGTAATACTATTTTTTTATTTTCTCACACTAATTAACGAAAATTTCGATACATTAATTACTTTTAGTGATACAAATTTTGTATAAATTCTTAACAATTCAATCTTTCAGAGGAGATCCACTACATGACAAGGCAATTCACGATTCTATTTGCAATGTTCACCCTGCTTTTACTTTTAGCAGTGATGCCAGCATCGGCAGCAGCCCTTTATCCAAACGGGACGGTAATCAACCAGGGTGCCACTATCTTCATTGGCGAAGCGGGACTCAACGTCACTCACGCTATGAACCAGGCCTACTACGGCGCGACATTAGAAGGAGGAGACCCGAGTGGGGTTGGACTTCCGTGGGAGAATAATTCTCAGCTTCACCTGACCGCGATCGGCTGGTGGGCATCGGCAGCAGACCTGTACACGACCTCCCCGTCAAGGAGCATTGACCTCGGCGTTAACCGCAGGTTCGCAGCCATGACCGTTGCACCCTCAGACTTTGTCGGGTACACGGGCAACTGGTATCTGCTCAATGCATCCGGTGCACGCCCGATCGGCAACACCCAGGATGCAGCCATGGTCTTCAATGTCCAGGACCCGTCCCTCGATCTCAAGATCTGGGACTACAACCAGAACACCGATGTGACCGGCAAGTCAGTCCCGCAGGGCGAAAAGCTCGGCTTCAGGATTGACACCAACATGTACCCCGCTGTTGACAGCAGGTACCGCAGCAATGTTATCGATGACTCGATCACCGGAACCTGGGACATCGTTCCGATCTACTACGAGGGCGGCAACGCACTGATTGACACGACCGGCACCTGGGTGAACGGAACCGTTACAATCCCCGACCCCGCAATGCCGTGCTGCCGTGAGATCACGCTGTACAACATGGCATACACCAACTACACCAGCACCGGTTACTGGATGACCTGGAGTGACGGACACTACGGATGCGACCTCCGCAGATCCAACACGATGTACTGGAACACATCAATCCAGAACTTCACCCTGGTCAACAGTCTTAATGGCACTGCGATGTCAGCAACTGACCTTGTCTTCACCGGCACCGGTTACTGCGACCAGTGGTACCCGGTCAAAGCCACAGACGGGTATATTAAAATCAAGATTCGGGATGAGTCAAATACTGTCATCACCAAACTCTACAACAACTCCGTTGCTGATGTGGCGTTGAAACCCGGCCCGAACTCTGTCTGGGCACAGTTCGTTGACAACCAGCCGTGGTTCTGGGGAACCGGGACCTCAAACCCGGTCCATCTCAATGCTGACAACCAGCCCTATGATGGTTATGTCTGGCATACCGGTGCACTCGATGACTTCAACCAGTACGCCTACCCGGTCGGCACCTACACGGTCTGGGCCAGCTCCGGTCTCAACAAGATAGGCGACAACTACAAGCAGGGTGGAGCAGATTACACCGGCAAGACACTTTCCCAGAAATATACCATCACCCTTGTCTCAGACTCGGTGAAGATTGAAGCAAACAAGGACTCAGTCGTCCGCAGTAAGACCTTCTCGGTCACCGTTACCGGCAGACCCAGCACCTACTACTACCTGTGGGTCAAGGGCACCGGCTCAATGCTCGGCGGATACGACGACCAGTCCCCGCTGATGGTCCTTAACCAGGAAGGCGTCTATATGGACTCCAACCCGTGGC
>JBAZHD010000149.1:0-5930 GCA_041652515.1 Methanoregula sp. | reverse complement strand
AAAAAAGAGAAAAAAAAGGTCACGCACGACTGGTTCGTGCTGACTCCTGACGGCAAAACCCATGACTATCACGAGTACCTTGACGATTCTCCATTTGGCTGCCTCGTTAAAAAAGAACTGGGTGTTGCTGTCCCGACCGGTGGGGAACCAGCTCATGTCGGCCTGATGCGTTCCAAGGAGCTGGTGGACTATGAACCGGCGAGTGATGTCGGTTGCCTCCGCTGGATGCCCAAAGGGAAGATCATCCGTGACCTCCTTGCCGACTACGTGCTGCACCTGGTCCTTGAATACGGCGGCACCCCCGTCGAGACCCCGGTCATGTACGACCTTGGCGACCGGGCTATCTTCGAGCATGCAGAAAAGTTCGGCGAACGGCAGTACCGGTTTAAGTCGAACAACCGGAACATGATGCTGCGGTTCGCTGCCTGTTTCGGGATGTTTTCGATCATGCGGGACATGCATATCTCGCCCAACAACCTCCCGATGAAAATGTACGAGCTCTCAACCTACTCGTTCCGCCACGAACAGAAGGGCGAAGTGATCGGGCTCAAGCGTCTCCGTGCCTTCACCATGCCCGATATGCACTCGCTCTGCACGGACATGCCGGAAGCACTGAAATGTTTTGAGGAGCAGCTCACCATGGGCTGGCAGACCGGGCGCGACTTTGAGACACGGCTTGTCGCCGCATTCCGCTGCACGAAAGAGTTCTATGCACAGCATGAAGCATGGGTCAAGAAGATCGTGAAAGAGTCAGACTGCCCGATGCTGATCGAGATCCTCTCCGACCGTGTCCATTACTGGGTCGCAAAGATCGATCTGGCGGCCATCGACGGGCAGATGCGGCCGATTGAGAACCCTACCGTCCAGATCGATGTCGAGAGTTCCCTCCGGTTCAACATCAAGTACCACAGGGAAGATGGCACCGTGGTCCACCCTCCCATCCTCCACTGTTCGCCCACCGGCAGTGTCGAGCGGGTTATCTGCGCCATCCTCGAAAACATCTCCACCCAGCCGGTTCCCGCACTCCCCACCTGGCTTTCACCGGTACAGGTGCGTGTCGTCCCGGTCGCTGAACGTCATGGTGCATTTGCAGCCGGGATCTGCGATGCGATCAATGCCGCCCATGTGCGGTGTGACGTTGACGACCGTGAGGAAAGTGTAGGCAAGAAAGTCCGCGAAGCCGGCATGGACTGGGTCCCGTACGTGATCGTTGCCGGCGACGACGAAGTCGCAAGCGGGAAACTGACCGTTACCATCCGAAAGAAGTCGCAACCCAACAAACCATGTAAAGAGCAGATGACGACCGATGCGCTGATTGAAGCCGTTCACAGGGATACAGAAGGCATGCCATTCAGGCCCCTGTATACACCCAAAAAACTCTCCAGGAAGGCACGGTATATCTGAATTTTTTTTGTATTTGTCTCATTCTGAACTATTTATTTTTTACAACTTCATGTTTTGAGAAATGAGTAGTTCGTATCCAGACATGTAAAATTGTAGGTTTCAGATAGCACATTGATGATCCCCACAACGATGAACGCCGCAGCCCCCGACGGGGCGCCCCCGCTGCGGATCAATTCCCGGTTTGGCGAATGTCCCGAAAACTTTCAAAAAAATCTCATTGCCCCGCCGTGCCCCGGAGGGGCCCTGAGGCGGGGACCCTCGCAAACACTATGTTTTTTCCGGGAAAGTACTATCGCCTTACTCCTCGTCAGGGTTATCGCTGGCGTCCTCTAACGGTATCGGCTCTCCGATCTCCATCTCGTCTTCCATGCACCAGATCTCGATCGACCGGTCAACACCGATGTACTCCTGGTGGTATTCTTCAAGAGTGGAGCCCGGTGACATCAGGACCATGCTGACCAGGTCTCCTTTGCGGAACCCGTAGAGCCGGCGGAATGGCCATGCCGGTTCAAGAACTGACGACCGCTCGTAATACACGTCCTGCGCAAGCAGGTGGGTGCAGAATACACCCGGGGACACTTCGAAAAGCACTTCCCTGACGTAGCGCCGGATATACCAGCGCATCTCCGAGACAAGCGACAGGGCACTTCCAAGTGTCGAGACGGTGATACCGACCCCGCAGGGTTTTTTCTTCGGGTGATAGAAACGCAGCACCAGCCGGCTGGTTTCCGATGCAAAAAGGGTATGGTAGAGATCGACTCCCTCCCGCTGAATCAAAAGAATATTCATCCGGTTTCTCCGCAGGTTAAGGATGCGTTACCGGATCAGGTATACATGCGGTTATCGGTAACGATCTCGTTCTTTACCTTGTGGACTGCATCGATAAAATCCTGCATCTCAATGCAGGGGGCTTCCCTTCTCACAGCCATCATCCCGGCCTCACGGCAGACCGCTTCCAGTTCGGCACCCGTGGATTTTTCGGTCATGCCCGCGAGTTCTTCCAGGTCTACGCTTGCCAGGTGCATCCTGCGGGAATGAATTTTGAGGATTTCGAGCCGTGCTTCCTTGTCCGGCAGGGGGATCTCGATAAGCCGGTCAAACCGCCCGGGGCGGAGAAGGGCCGGATCCAGCATATCCGCCCGGTTGGTGGCCGCCATGATGCGGACGTCCCCTCGGTTGTCAAACCCGTCCATTTCAGCGAGGAGCTGCATAAGGGTGCGCTGCACTTCGGCGCTCCCGGACGTCCCGTCATTGGTCCGCGTGCTGCCAACGGCGTCGATCTCATCGATGAAAACAATCGCCGGTGCACGTTCGCGGGCGAGCATGAACAGTTCGCGGACGAGGCCGGCACCTTCACCGATGAACTTGTGGACCAGTTCGCTGCCGGACATCCTGATGAACGTCGCCTTTGCCTCGTGGGCAACTGCCTTCGCAATCAGCGTTTTACCGGTCCCCGGCGGCCCGTACAGGAGGATTCCTTTCGGGGGCTCGACACCGACCCGCCTGAAAATTTCCGGCTTGGTCAGGGGATACTCCACCGCCTCGCGCACTTCCTTGATCACGTCGACCAGGCCGCCGATCTGGGAGTAGCTGGTGTCGGGTGACACCTCGAGCTCCATCACCCGGATGCGTGAGTCATAGATATTGCCGATCACCTTGACGATCGAAAGCGCGTTGTTGACGGCAACCTTGGCCCCCGGTTTTAACAAAGGACGGAGTTCTTCGGTAGCTGTCGTAAGATATTCCTGGTTGTTCCCCTGCTGCCGGAGATAAATCTCACCATTATCCAGGATATCGACGACAACGGCTACAAACAGCGGCATGCGCTTGAGCTGGTTGTTCTCCCTCTTGAGCTGGGCATTTTCCTTTATCAGCTCGTCAATTTTCACCTTCATCTCGAGCAGGCTGGCCTCGAGCTCGTTGAGCTGGAGCTGGTATTTGAGCTCGGTTGAGGGTGCCGTATTATTGACGGAGATCTCTTCCATATTAATCTTATATCTGGGTCTTCAAACATTTATTAGGTACGTTTATGCTAATCAGGGGAAGAGGAATAGCAAAAGGGCGGGGGGAGGGACCGCTGCTGGTGAGCCCGCAACCCCTGTCGTTTCTTTCAGGTGTCGATCCGGCAACCGGCATCATTGTCGAAAAAGGGCACCCGCTCCAGGGTGTGTGTATGGCAGGAACGGTGCTTGCTTTTCCCTATGGTAAGGGCTCCACCGTCGGCTCGTATGTCCTCTATGCCCTGAGCCGGAACGGGCACGCGCCGGCTGCCATCGTCAATACCGAGGCAGAACCGATCATCGCGACGGGGGCGATCATTGGCGAAATCCCGATGATCGACCATATTGAAGTCCCCATGAACCGGCTTGTAAACGGTATACATGCCGTAGTGGACGGGGATGCCGGTGAGATGATATACGATGGCGAGTTAGGTAATGCTCCGTTGGTTTGAAAAAAAGTGAGCCGGACCCATTGCCCCGCGGGAGATCCTGACCATCTGCCTTTCTGCCGGAAACCCTTCACCGCATGGCAAAAAAAAAGATGACACGACTGGTTAACAAATTCCTGAATGCAATCTCTTATACAATATCCCGTCAAATAATTATAAAGCGTTCCGGGGTGAAGCCCGGACTGATCAGGGGGAACGGTTCGGGATAATGGGATCACAATGGGGATATGATCGGACTCACATACGGGCAAAACACGAGGGATACCGCTCAAGGGCGGCATATAAACTTCTCGAGATCCAGCACAGGTTCGCCATCATCCGCCCCGATGACAATATAGTCGACCTTGGGGCAGCTCCCGGTAGCTGGCTGCAGGTGGAGCGTACGCTTACGAAAGCCAGGGTCGTCGGCATTGATCTCAATCCCATTGCACCCCTCGACGGTGTTGAGACCATCGAAGGGGATCTCAACGATCCCGGAGTGCAGGAGAAAGTGCGATCGATGCTCGGCGTCGTCAATGTGGTAGTCTGTGATGCTGCTCCCCGGCTCTCCGGTCATAAGAGCTATGACCAGGCCCGCATCATTGAACTGAATGAACAGGCACTCATGTTTGCCGGCAAAGTCTTAAAGCAGGGCGGAAATTTTGTGGTAAAATCGTTCCAGGGCACGGATTTTCCCGGACTCTATGACATGACAAAAGAACATTTCTACTCGGTTAAAACATGCATCACGAAATCAACCCGGAAAGGGAGTACCGAGCTCTATATCATTGCAAAGAATTTCGTGGGCTGAACCGATCGTGATCCTCAGAGACCCCCATAACCGCCCGGTAAGCAACCTCCGGGTAAGTCTTACGCCGAAATGTAACCTTTCCTGTATCTACTGCCACAAAGAAGGGGAACGCTCTCCCAAAGATCAGCTTTCTGTTGAAGAGATAGCAGAGATCCTGCGGGTTGCGGCGAAATTTGAGATTCGCAGCGTAAAATTCACCGGCGGTGAACCGCTGCTCCGCCCGGATCTGCTGGAGATCATCCGGTCAGTTCCGGACGGGATGGAGTCTTCGCTCACGACCAATGGCATACTCCTTGCCGCCCTCGCCCCGGGGCTTAAGGAAGCGGGACTCCGGAGGGTCAATGTCAGCCTCGACAGCCTGAACCCGGAGACCTACAAAAAGATCACCGGGAGTGACCGGCTCTCTGATGTGCTTGAGGGTATATCTGCGGCTGTTGATGCAGGGCTTACGCCTGTCAAGCTGAATATGGTGGTCCTCGAGGGAATAAACGACAGGGAAATCGATGATTTTCTTGCATATGTCAGGGGTAACCGGAATCTCGTCCTCCAGCTGATAGAGCTGATGCATTTCAATGACTGCAATTATCACGGGGACCTGCACGGGCTGGAAGATGCCCTTGCTTTGCGTTCAAAACAGATAATCACCAGGAGGATGCATCACCGCAAAAAATACTGCCTGGACGGTGCTGAAGTCGAAGTTGTCCGCCCGCTCCATAATACGGAGTTCTGCGCATTCTGCAACCGCCTCAGGGTCACGTCCGACGGGAAGCTGAAGCCATGCCTGCTGCGCACCGATAACCATGTCGATATCCGGGGCAGGAAAGGTGCAGAACTCGAAGCGTTGTTCCGGAAAGCAGTAGCGCTGCGCGAACCGTTTTACAAATAAGTACCCTGGAGAAAAGGGGTATGGACCGGGAATTTGCACCGGTCTATGGAAATGGAATATCCTGGCATGATGAGAGTCTGGAACCCCTCTCCATTCTGATGAACGCCGCCGCTCATGAAGGGATGTCCCGTGGCGGATCAGTAAACCTGCGAAAACCACCGTACCCCGGAGAGCCCCGATGCGGGGACTCTCATAAAAAAATAATTTCACGGGAAATGATAAGAAAAATTTTTCTTCTTCTTCCGGGACAGCTGCCATCCCTTCTGTTTTCCCCGCGTTTTAACATTTTGTGGAAACCGGATTTTTCACAGGAGCCCGAATAACGAAAAAATGGTAAAAAAATGTGCTCCGGTAGAAGTATAACCGGACTTTTTGAAGCTCTGCGGCAATTATTTACAACT
>JBAZHD010000148.1:0-6061 GCA_041652515.1 Methanoregula sp. | reverse complement strand
GTACAAGAAAAAAGATCCCGGAAATCGCGATAGTTTTGTCCTTTTGTCCAACTTTTTGAATTCGTCCTGCATCCAATCCTCACCGCATGCAGCCGACCCACAAAAACCGGAAACTGTGCCGGTCTCTGAAAAAAAATTTGTGCGAACTTTGCGGAATGTTAACAGGAAAAATTTTCAAAATTTATTTTTGCAATGCGTTCTCAACGGAAAATTATTACCTGAAGCATTCGACCTCTGTAAAATTTTTCTCGCACCTTGTCCAAGAACTGCAGGATTCCCGGCAGGCATTCCCACCGACGATATACATCGTAGCCCTCTCCAAAAATCACCCTATATTACAGTGCAGATCCGTGCTTCCACTGGAACCTGTCACGGGTAACTTACCTGTCCGGATCACCTTACCTGTCACGGGTAGCCGACCTGTCACGGGTCAGATGACCCGTCTTGGGTGTCTGCCTGAAATCGTGAAATTTACGACGATGTCCGACGTGAGGATACTTCGGTTTTACCCCCAAAACAGGCTTTCTTTTCATTTTCCACCTAAGTCAGCCCATCCGGCAAACGATCTGGCGTCCAAAAGGTGCTAAATAGTGCTATTGTCTTCCGTCGATAAAATGGAAAATTTGCGGGAAACCGTGTCGGTTTTCCGCGAATTAGTGATATTTTGGGCACCCCGGACCTTCGTCCACCGGAAACTCTCCGACGGAGAAGTGAGTTTGTCAGAGTGTAGGTCTCCCAGGATCCCGGGCCGGAATGGTCGATCCCAAAAACAGAGGTTCTTTTCCCCGTGACCGTGCTACCCTCTCGCCCCCGTCCCAAACAACACGAGCTCGTCCGCCGTGTCAACACACTTTTTCGCGTGCGGTTGCGAATGAGCGTGGTGGTGGCGGGCTGACGATGTGATTATCGGTATTGCTTTGCAAGGTTTGGGGGAATGTTACCATCTGTGCTCGCTGGTGAAGGAAATTGTTGAGATAGATGGGTGTGTAATGATTAGGCGAGATCTGGTGATCAACGAGGCTTCGCCAATCGCGGTCTAGGTTTCTCGATAGTGATTTCATGAGAGAAATAAGAACCGGGATAAAATCTCCTTACACTATTGATTATTATCCAACGATTTTCTTATTTTTCGATAGCTTGAACATTGATTGAATAGTAAAATCTCCAAGAGGAGTTAATTATGCCTGTAACCATCAGAATAGCCGGAACAAGTGGGAGGGGAGTGGATCTACAGTCCAATGAATTTCCTACTGAAATCCAAGATTTACAAGAGGTATTATTTCATAATCCTAATCTTTTGAAGAGCCGTTCTGACCTTGAATTGAGAAGCGTGTGCAATCCTCTTGCTCTTGATTCTGGATCATTGGATCTTTTTCTGGTAGATCCTGAAGGACTTCCCGTTGCTGTGGAAGCGAAACTGAGATCAAATGCCCAATCTCACAGAGAAGTTATCGGACAGATTCTTGATTATGTATCCTCTCTTTCTAGGCTCAACTTTGAGACAATCAATAAAAATACAGATGGAAAACTTGCGGAAGTTGCATTGAGTTTTTTACCGGATACGGCATCTGAAATTCGGAAAAAATGGTTGGATGAATTCAGGACAAAATTTGATTCAAACCTCCGTACGCATCGCATTCGTGGAATTATTGCCCTTGATGATGCACCCCTTGATTTGCTCAAAACATTCCATTACCTCAATGACCCCACACCCCAGGATTACCGCCTTGTAACGGTTCAGAGAAACCGGATCTCTACTCATGATAATAACGGCAGCCCGGTCGAGTATGATGTTTTCTCTTCCAGTTTCCCGGTTTTGAATGATTATATTGATCCGTCAAAGATCCGGCCGTTCTTCAAACTGGTGATTCAAGAATTTAAAGAGATCAAACCAGCCGAAATGAATGCTTATGAAGTGTATTCAAAAGGAAAAATAGAGAATTACCGGGTCAAATCACAATATCTTCCAGATAGCATTTATTATGAATTTTCAGACTGGAAAGATTCCATTAGCATTGAGATACAAGTATTTAAATCAGAAGTTCCCGGCATAATTGAAGAAGTCAAAAAACTTGAGGGGTCGCTTATGGCACATCTCAAAACCGGCAGGTACAAATGGATATGTGGTAACGAGAATAGATTTTGCCGTCTGATGTTTTATTATTCGAATAATACATCCCCTCATACAATCGCGGATAATATGTGTCTTCTCATTGAACAGACTCACGAAATATTCAAGAAGTTTTGCCAACTATAATCTGTCTATTTTTTAACAATGTCGACGCTACAAGACTGTGAACCAAATGCAAAACGTATCCACCAGGCTCATTAAAATTTATCCAGCCCCATACAGAGAACAGCACGAGATCGTCCGCCGTGTCAACGCACTTTTTCGCGTGCGTCTGCCACTGAGTGTGGTGGCGGCGGGCTGGCGGTGCTGGGGAAGGCGTTTGCTGGGAAGTTGTGATCGCTAGAGAGACTATCAATTTTGTTCGAAGGTTTTTCAGCGAAAAAAATAGTGAAGAATTATTCCGCCACGGGCAACCCATCCATATAACAATACGACTGCGGCGGCACAAACCCCGGCATCGTTTCATATGGATTTATCGGCTCATTAAATTCTTGTAAATTTTGTATCTCAATTGCAAATGCCCGTGATTTTCCCGCGAAGTACGAGAAATATTCGCGGTTGCTGATACCGGCATATTCTTTCACGTTGTCCCATAGATTAGCCGGATGATCTTCCAGAATTCCCCCAATCTCAAACGTCCCCACGATTTTTTTGACGGGCGATGAAGAATATATGAAGATCCGGTTGATCTCGCGGTTTTTGAAGATCGTCTTCCGGAACTCGTATCGTTTTTCACCATCGATGATGGACTTCACGTATTGGGGTTTAATTGATAGTAAAATGTCCATCGATCCCTCCGAAGTGTTTAATCACGATATATTTCTCATCGCTTATCTGCATTATGGATTGAGGGGGTCCATTAATAATCCCGGATTCCAGTAACGTGGTTAGGTTCAAGGGATTTTTCAAATGGAAATGGTGCCGGAAGAGTATGACTGTGAGAGGCTTTGGATTTTTCTCGATCTCGTCCCTGGAATAAACCGTCCGCTTACCAACAAACCGTATGATTTCATCGGTTTCCATCATATCAAATTGAACTTCTTCGATAATACCAAGCGATGTAAGAGACTGATCATCCTTTGACCGATAAAAGAGAAGAATATCGCCGGGCATGAGCTGTCTTGTCCGGGCGTGACTGATATACGCTTTTTTTATTGCATTTCCTTCCACGATAAATTCACCGGCATGTTCTAAAAGCATCGTTTGCCGATTACCAGAATCAGTAAAAAGCCGTGTGTGGAACTCCGGATATATTGGGACGATCCATTTCTTCACCGCAGCACCATCATAGAAAGAAGGATAATACTTTTTGAAGATCTCGACCGACGGTAATCCGGTAATACCCCGTGATTCAGGTACGAGTTTCTTCAGATAGATCTCTTCTCCCCGTGAATTAACCCCTACTTTTACAAAACCATATTCCGTTATGAGTTCAACCAGTCGATCATTCGCTTCGGTAAAATGAGTAAGAAAGATCTCATTACAATCGTTCTGTATTGTGAGATCGATGGATATTTTCAGTAGCAACTCGCCGATTTTATTCCCAACATGCGTAACTTTAAGGGTTGCAATCTTCATCCGTTTCTTCTGCGGCAATGCAGGGGAGACATCGATTATTTCCTCCTCAAATTTATAGATGAGAAGGGCTCCGATGCTCCCATCAGCACGATAACTTACGTAACATTTCCGGTGCTCCAGAGATTTTTTTCTGAACCATTTGGTAAATTCCGGATAGTCGTGTTTGAGGGAGTCAAAGATTGGATCATTGAGTGTCAGATTGTACATAAAATCTTCTTTGAGTCCCGGGGGCGAAGGAATTTTTTCTTTTTTAGGCATGAACTGACGGAAGAATTGAAGTGCATCGTCAATATGAAGAACGCGATCATCAATGCCTGCGGCAAAAGATTTTCGATGAATTCCAACATCCTCCGTGAGGAGAAAATCGATTGTCCCACGGAAGACTGAGTAAAGGATTTCATTATCAACACTGTCTTGGGGGGAATGTGGACTTCCAACAATCCTGATAAAATCCGCGTCACAAACAGCAGAGGGGGGACGTGGTATTTGCCGGTATATCCCGATTTTTGAGAGCATCACATTTCTTCTACGCTTATCAGTATCTCGCTGAATATCTACCAATGAGGCAGGATGGATAAATACATCCACCGGTATCTCATGCAGGAGTCCGAAAAGATCGCTTACATTTTGTGAGACGACACGATCATCTTCACGATAGATGAAAATGTTTGTATCAATGAGCAGATGCATACAAAATCCCAGATTAAAAGAGGTTCATTACGGTTATTAAAGGATCAATCGTGGAGGGTGAAAGTGAAGATCTTTCTTTTTCGCCCCCATCTTTCATGGAACGACACGAGATCGTCCGCCGTGTCAACACACTTTTTCGCGTGCGGCTGTGAATGAGCGTGGTGGCGGCGAGCCGGCGGTGCGAGCGGTTGACGCAGGCGGTGCTGGGGAAGGCGTTTGCTGGGAAACTTTGATCAAGAGAAAAAAGAGACTGGCGAAAAAAGATTATAGGGATTTCTGTAATTCGAGAATCTCATTTCCGATTTGTTTAACCGTTTTATTCTTAAGATATTTCTTCCGCTCCAGAGTATAATCGCCACTGCCGGGATCAAAACTCCGGATAAACCGTATCGCATCTTCCGGTCCAAGTGCATTGGCGAGGGCATCATATCCTTCACTCTGGATCTGGGCGATCGTTTTACTCTCCATGCTGGTTCATCTCCATCAACCAATGCAGCGGATTGTCTGCACGAATAGATATACGTAGTATATTCTTCTTCATAATCTTTACCAGATCATCATCGATTGTCAAGAGGACAGCACCAGATTTTTCTGTACAGGCAATATGAACTGCATCTCTACCCATGACACCGGGATTCTCAAATTCTTCTGCCCGTGACAGCAGAATATCATCAACCCGGATCGTCTCACGAGCCCGTTGAATCAGTCGCAGTGCCTGCGATCGTTTCCCGGGATCGCTGATAAGTCCGATCTCATACAGGGCAGCAGAGCTGGTTACCAGTTCCCAATCAAGAGAACAGCGCTTGAGGATTGCCAGGACTGCTTCCGCCTCCAGCCGGACTCTTGTGTCGCTATGATTATTAAAAAAGCCGGCACAAGCAGCAAACATCCAGATAGATCTTCATCTCATTCCTGTTTCTTATATCACCACCTCAACCGATAAATGATCGTATGCAGTAAAGAGTGCAAAAATAATTTCATGATTTGCCATAGCATTCCCCCCACATTTTTTCATTCCGCAAATTCCCTCACAGTCTCAATCCAGAATTTCCCCACCCGTCCCGATATGCTCCCCTTCCCAAACATCAAGAGATCGTCCGCTGTGTCAACGCACTTTTTCGCGTGCGTCTGCAATCGAGCGTGGTGGTGGCGGGTCCCTCGGTGCGAGCGGTTGACGCTGGGGGTGTTCGCCCCTGCTCCCCCTGTCCACCCATCTGATTGCGCCCGGGGATCTGATCATTGATCAAAATCCTGGAGCCGCCAAAACCACCATTTCCATCATTTCCGGGATCTTTATTCTTGTACCGTTTTCTCGTAAGAGATCCCGGAAATACGTGGTATTGTGGCTAAGATGGCTGAGATGATTACTCAACCATGACCCGGTCATGACAATGGAAGCACGTCCTGCCCAAGTTGATATTGCTCAATTGCTATCCGCTCCGCCCCCTTCTCCCCATCCACTTACCCAGCGCCTTGTCAAAATTCATAGCCGGAAGGTGGGCTTGGATATAATCGCTATGTGTTCGCCATCTGCCGGAATAAAATCCCGGCAACCCCGGCAGATTATACCCTGTTTCCGGGAAGTCCTTCGTAAGAAATGTACAAGAAAAAAGATCCCGGAAATGACCATCAGGTTGCCGGGTTGCCGGTAAGCAAATCTGG
>JBAZHD010000147.1:0-6123 GCA_041652515.1 Methanoregula sp. | reverse complement strand
AACACGGTCTGGTGATCCGGGATCAGTTACCAGGGCCGGACAGGGGGAGGAGATCTGAGGTGCATTCAACAGAGTTCATTTCAGCCTCCGATTACCCCTTTTTTGGGGTCGACCGACAACATTTCAACAAAAAGAGACTACCCAGTTCCGGAAATCGGCCATTTCATCCCCCGATTGGCAGTCTGGCACCTTTTGCGTGCCCGGAAATGACGCTATTTAGCAACGATGCAGGGGAGGTTACCGGGAACGAGGTGCTGGGGGTCAACCCCCGGGGTGGCGTGGAAAAAACACCGTGGCAGCGGTTCCGGCTCTCTCGTGTAGGAAGAGGGACACCGGGTGGCCAGCCTGTAACCGTGGTCGGGCCGGCTGTCAGAACCCTTCGGAGAAAAATGTACCGCAGGAGAACTCGCGAACTTGTTGAAGAGATGAATCCGTTATGAAAGAATCCGATGCACAGAAAAAATTCCGGGAAGCTGGTGAAGTGATACTCGGCGGGGTCGAGGTCCACGTGAAGTTCACGCGGGTCCAGGGAGATCCCGGGATCATGCTCGACTTCGCGCCACCGGCCGGGACCGATAGCGCCCCGCCGGGAGCCGATAACATCAACGGAGTACTGGCCGGGTTTTGCCGGGAGACCGTGATGAACATGGACGACGATGCCCGGCTCCGGCTGCTCGCGCTCGTTGAGCGGGATGGCGGCAGGGACCGGATGCTGTACCGGCTGACCGTGACAGTCTGGATAGACGCCAATGGCAAAGACGGGACCACGGTATCCGACTGGATCGATCCGGCGTTTGCCGGGCTCGATGCCGGGGTTGCCGGCCGGGCGCTTGAATGCCGGAACCAGATCGAACAACTGCTCTCGCTGGCGGGAGCGGGAATGGAAGAGCAGGTGGAATCTACGGAAATGTTCGAGATAATCGGCACGACAAAACACCTGCCGGGAATCAAAGAGCGTACTGAAGAGGAAGCCCGGCAGGCAATGCTTGAAGGAGAGGAGTTCATGCTCCTTGAGATCCAGGTGATCGGCTCGCTTGAAAAATACCGGGGACGGGATTATCTTTCGTTAGATTACATAGCCGCGATGAGCGGGAAGGCGCTTTCATCGGAATGGATGAAGAAAAAGATCCGGCTCATCTCGAAAGTCTGTGAGAATACGATCATGGGGATCAGTAACGCCACCACGCGCCGCCTCTCCGCTGCGATCCGGAAGACTGAATCCCGGGAATTCTGCCCGTACCGGTTATCCGTATGGGGTTCCATGAATGACGATGGATCTCCGCGGTACAGTATTTGGGACCAAATCGATCCGGCGTTTGCAGAGAATGATCCGGCTGCGGAGAGAAGGGCGGTCGAAGCACGGCGACTTGCCGGGATGGTGATGGGTGGAGAGCCGGGATAAATCTGACAGGAAAAGCCGGCAACGCGGAATGGCGGGCATATTTCAGTGCTGGGGTGGTGATCATGGCGAGCAGCCTTGCGGGTTCCCTCGCGGACATCAACAGGGCAGTCCTTAACGATGAGAATCACAAGAATCCGGGATATTTATGAGAACTCCCCGCCTCAGGGCCTCGGTACGGCACGGCGGGGCAGTTACCGGCCCGGAAAAACAGATTTTAAGGCCGCCGCGGGGTGCCCTTCGGGGCGGCGGCAGGAATCATATCCGGGGTATGGGGGCATCAGCCCCCATCAGATATTAAACGATATGCGGGATTGGATCCTACCCCATCATCCCCATCGCTGCCAGCCCGGCAAGGAACCCGAGGATAGTCCCCCCGTTCAGTGGAGGCAGCCCGGCCTGCGGTTTTCCTGACATGACAAAGTACAGCAGAACCATGAGGCCGATAAGCGACCCGATGATCGCACCGAGTGCCGGGAGGTTGATCAATCCACCCAGCTTCGATCCCTGCACGAATACATTGGCGGATACCACCAGGATTGACGGCATGATCATGTCCCCCATACCGATAATAAAAGCCGCCCGCTCCCCGCCGCTGTCCAGTTTCCCGATACCGTCTTTTATGAACGAGTAATCGCGCCGCTTGGGGATGACAAAAAGGATCGGGGTTTTCATGTCCATCACGCCCTCTGCAAGGGTGATCATATGCTTGGTCTTGTACACCGAGATCGCATCATAGACCGCGAGCAGGATCAGGAGGATGATCACCGGAACGGTATCGATAGAGGCACCGAATATCGCTGCCACCCCCGCCCCGATCAGGATGCCGAGCGCATCGATCACGTACCATTCCGGATATTTATACAGGAGGACGGTCGAGAGAATGGCGAGAATAAGGACGATGATCGTTGCAGTATCCGTTGTGCCGATCAGGGAGTACACAATCGCCATAAAGATATAGATAAACGTCAGGAAGAGCGAGATGCCGATTATGGCCGCAATCACCCGTTTTAAGTCATACCGGATCAGGACAAGCATGAACGCGGTAAAACCGAGCATAATCGCGATGAAAATGACCGGGTTTTCCATCGATGTAGGGTCTTCAAATGCGACAATACCGGATGCCTGCACGGGAAGCGAGAGCATGAGTGCTCCGATCTCCACGGCGAGGAGCAGGGCTGACATTGCAAGGAAGGGGAGGAGGTTTTTTGTATCCAAACGGGCATCTCCGGACGAGTAGTTAGCTTAATTAGTGTGCTCTCATCATCTAAAAACATGGATATACGCGAATATCTTGTTGATATCCTGCTCACCGTCGTAATGATCATCGCTTCACTCGTCCTCATTACCCGGTTCTGGCAGGACCTCATCATTGCCGTTGCAGCCGGCCTGATGATCCTCGCGCTTGGCGGGCTTTTGCTTTCCCTCAATATCAAGATGCGCCATCTCGAACGGAGCGTGGTAATCCGGGAACGGATGCTCCGTACCAACCTCGAGGAGATCTCGGACCGTATGCAGGGCAAATACGATATGGCACTCTCCCACCTTGACGAACTGATCGGTGAATTTTCAAGGCGTGCCTACCGATAATATACAACAATACGGGGATTGCAGATGGGCGTAGCACTACGGGATATTATCGCCGAATACAAGACACCGGTGACATGGGAGGCCCTGCCGGGCGTTGCAGCCATCGATGCGAACAACGCGCTCTACCAGTTCTTAACCATCATCCGGCAGCCGGACGGAACGCCCCTGATGGACCAGCACGGGCGGATCACGTCGCACCTTTCGGGTATCCTCTTCCGGGCGGCAAGTTTCATGGAGAAGGGTATCAAACCGGTCTTTGTCTTTGACGGGAAACCGACAGCCCTGAAACAGGCTACCATTGACGAGCGCCGGAAGCTCCGGGATACCGCCGGGGAGAAGTGGAAGGAGGCACTGGAGCGGGGCGATGAGGAGGAGGCGTACAAGCAGGCCCGGTCTTCGACCCGGGTGGATGCAGCCATCATCGGGACCTCAAAAGAACTGCTGGGACTGATGGGAATCCCTATCGTCCAGGCACCCGGGGAGGGCGAAGCGCAGGCATCGTACATGGTGGCAAAAGGGGACGCCCGGTACGTTGTCTCGCAGGACTACGATACCCTGCTCTTTGGGGCTCCCCTGCTGGTCCGGAACCTGACGGTCTCCGGCAAGCGGAAGATCCGGGGCCGGCAGATTACGGTGAGCCCCGAACGGATCGTACTGGCAGATACCCTTGCCGGGCTCCACCTCACCCGCGAACAGCTGATCGAGATCGCTATTCTCGTGGGGACCGACTTCAACCCGGGGGTCGAGGGCGTAGGGGCAAAGACCGGCCTGAAGATCGTGCAGAAAGGGGAGTTTGCCCGGAAACTTAAGGAAAAACAGCCGGACTTTGACCCGGCACCGGTGATGGATATGTTCCTCCACCCTCCCGTGACCGATGAGTATTCCCTCGCAGCAGGACATCCCAATCCTGAAGGAATCAAGAAGATGCTCTGCAACGGGTACGACTTCTCGGAAGAAAGGGTGAACAAGGCAATGGAAGGGTTCACGGTCAAGGCCGGGCAGAAGACGCTCGAGAGCTGGTTCTGATACAGGGGATCATGGGATTATCCCCTCATCATTTTAAAACAAAATCTTGTAAATAGTGGATATTGAGAGAGCTCCCCGCCTCAGGGCCTCTCCGAGGCACGGCGGGGCAAGTTCGGTTTTCGGGAAACCGGGAATTGAGGCCGCCGCGGGAGCGCCCCCGCGGGGGCGGCGGCACCAATCCTAATCGGGGGTATGGGGGCATCAGCCCCCATCATATATCTTCTAGCGTGTTTTTCGTGGGAAATCCTTTTTATAAAGATGAACTGCACCGGCCTGCCCCCATCTGCGGTGAGGGAGCATTACGATGCCTCTGAATTACCCGTACAGAAAATTTCTCCACGATTGTGTACCGGAAATACGGCACTATCGCAAGGGGGATGCCCTGGTGGCGGGGGCGGAGCTCCCGAGAACATCATGATTATTATCAAATGATTTCCACAAAGCACATTTTTTTAAAAAGCGATTTTCCTGTCCCCGCAAATCATTACCGGGCAGGACAGAGAAGTTCCCTACCCGAGCCGGACCGGGCTTGAGGGATCAGTTTCCTTCTCGACAGTGACCGCTGTCCCGTACGCGAGCAGCTCGGTCATGGTCTCCCCCATCTCCGAAGAATCGAACCGCATGCTCACAACGGCATTTGCCCCGAGCGCCAGTGCATGTTCCTTCAGCCGGTCGAGTGCCTGCTCCCGGGACTGGTTTAACAGTTCCGTGTATTCATGGATCTCGCCGCCAATAATCGACCGGAGACCGGCCGTGATGTTCCGGCCAAGCCCCCGGCTTCTCACGATAAGGCCCCAGGTTACGCCGATTGTCCGGGTAATCTTATAGCCGGGCACATACGGTGTACTGACAATGATGATCTCGTTTGCCATGATATCATCAGTATATGGTCGTAATCCGTAAAAAAAGGGAAGCTGTCTGCTGACTTCCGCCAAGTTGGAGGCGTGGGAGAAATATTCCCGATATACTTCAGCACTTCTCTTCGCAGGAGAATGCCGCAAGGTTGTCAGGGCCGGCGGCTACCTGGCACTTCTCTACACACAATTTGCAAGCGGTAAACTGAGGTTCAATAGCCAGTGTGCAGCTCCCGCCGGTTGTATCGCAGCGGGCATACTGCCGGCACTTGTCGCCGATCCGGTATTCCATGGTACATACCTGCGGGGCATCCATTCCGCACGCGAGATCGAGCCCGTGGCATGTCGTGAACCCGCAGGCTGACATGTCGGGTGTTTCAACCGGGGCTGCGGTCGGAATGGCGGTCGGGACCGGTGTCGGGGTATCCTTCCCGCCGGATGGCAGGGTGCAACCGGCAGCACAGAGCGCTGCGATGAGCAGCACGAAGCATAATCCGGGAATGAGTTTCTGGTTTTTCATTGAGATCACGTCAGCTGTGTTATTCGGCGCAGGCTCTATTTATGGGTTTATTATACTGCGGAAATTTTGGGAGTCATGTCGTTATCGGGATTATTCAGAATGCCGGATCGGATAAACGGGAAGTCATACCTGTCGTTAAATCCCGGCGACCGATGGTCAGACAGTATCGCTGAATGCTCCTGCCCGGGATACTACTGAAAACCTGCTCTGGAGAAACACACATGACCTGATCCGGTTCACACCCAAACCATGAAAATCGGCAAATAATATTTTCAATCGTCTTGATCCGCCGCGGGGGCGCCCCGTCGGGGGCGGCCGCGTTTATCCTTTTCGGGGGTATGGGGGTCTCAACCCCCATCAGTAATTCCGGAAGGCCAATTTACTATGAAAATGCGGTCACTTTTTCATCCTGTATGCTTATGGCCTTCCCGGCATCATGTCCGTTTTCATGGGAAACACACATGAACTGTTATCCACACCCAAACCATGAAAATTACATCTGCAAACTCAATTTTGATACGGATTACTAGCTCAAATTAGTTAATTCAGTATGGAAATCGAACTCCGTTTTTCTTCTCTGTGCTTGTGGCCCTTCGGTATTTTGTCTGTTTTCATGGGAAACGGACATGATGCCGTAAGCCACAAGCACACAAGATGAAAATTGAATAGTCCGGGCCCTGATGTAAGAACGTGGGCAGGCAAGGCTGCAGTGATTTCGGGACATAGATCCCGTC
>JBAZHD010000146.1:0-6167 GCA_041652515.1 Methanoregula sp. | reverse complement strand
AATAAATCCGTAACTGTTGTTGAAAATCCATTCCACCCGGTTATTCAGCCGGATGGGACGAAACTATATACCACTTCATTTGGTAACTCAAGCGCGGGTGTACGGATCGATATTGTCGGACCCACGGTATATCTTGATGATGTGGAGGTTTTAATCGATCAGGATCCGCAATACCTTATCAATCCCACACTGAAGAGCAACATCATTGACATCAGAATGAACGAATCATTTACTTATGCGAACATCACGCTCGACTACGATCCTGTAAAAGAACCAAATCCTTCAAACCTCTTACTTGGGTATTATAACAGAACCACGGGCAATTACACATTCGTCCCCACAACAATAGATACAACGAATCACCAGGTAACTGCCCAAGTTACGCACTTCTCAGACTGGGGAGCAATTAATGGAGTATCTTTTTACTTGTTACCTGCATACGCCCAGACTAAAACAGGATATTTGAAAGTTGAAAAGGATACTGTCTGGTCAATCAATCCTGATGTCCAATCATTTAGTACAACACATTTTGCCAATGCAGCTTTACTTCCCCCTGGGAATTACACGATTCTTGCCAGCGGTTCATACAGTAATACTTATACAGATTTGGGGATCTATCAGGGTTGTTTTGCTGGGTGGTCAACAGCGGATTCAAACCCTGACACATGGTCTGGGATGCAACTGAACTTTAATAATCCCGATGGGGCTAGTGAGGTGACGGTTAGTTCCAAGAGGGTCTTAAGTGGCGTCCTCCTTATTAACCATAACGGGGGTCAGATCGGTGTCCGGAACAAACATTACACCAATCCAGTTTGCGGGTCCGGTATGAATTACAAGATGAACTATACCGGGGATAAAGCACTGTATCCTCCTGGTATGGTATTTGTCTTGAAACTGAGTAATGATTTTGTTACTCTCTATAAAGATTACAATCCCAATTATAAGAGGGGCCTGGGTTGTATCTTTGGTCAGGCCGGTAAGAAAGGGAATTATCTTGAGAAAAATTATGGATCATTACCGAATGGGGGATTGTTTTTAGGCGAGGATATCACCAATTCAATTGAATATGGTGTTGGCCAGGGAGCCTGCTATTACGGGGTAGGAACTCTTGTGGCAACACCAAGGGATGTCCTCGCATCTCTTGAGAGTGGAGATACGGTTGGTGCGATTATTTATGGGGGAACCGGTGGAATATCCGCCGGGGCACAGTTTACATCGTGGCTTAAGAATCCGGCCATACCCAAATGGTTGGCTGGACTTGCTGGGAAATATGATGTAGGGAAACAAATCGTAAAGGTATTGAAACAAGAAAAAATCATCGATTATCTCCCCGATGATGAAGTGAGTATACTGGTCCGCGAATCTCTCGGAACGAAGGAGAATGAGGTTTATAACATATTATTAGCTGAGGGAAAATCACCGGATGAGATCGTGGATATCATTATATCGCCCCGTGGCCTTGTCGGAACATATGTTGACCGGGAAGCGGTATCATATAACCAGCTTTCAGGTAATGCGCACTGGTATGATCCTCAAATTTCGAGAAATGTGATCGGGAGGACCGGTATATATGATTTATACGCAAAACTTAAGGGTTATAATTATCTCAAGTTCAGTAGCGGTTGGTCAAAACCGATAAATGAGAAGTATATCGATATTGGGATTAAGAACGGTGACGAATTTATCTGTACTGCTAATCCATTTGAACCAGAAGCCGGCAGTATTTTCGAAACCGAAGTGAATCAATTGAAGGAAGCTAAGTACAAAGTTGTCGGAGATTCATGGACTGAAACAGTAGCGGGAGAAGAAATTACCTTATGGCGTATGGTGCAATCTTCATAATATCCAGTAATTTTTTTATGGAGTCTTGGAAATGATAAAAAGTGAGAAACCCGGGCTGTTGGAACGGGCCAAGATCGCTGTTGAGCCCCTCATCTCTGGCAGCGATTTCCGGCTGGAAAGGATATCCTATAAACCGCTTGAGGGGGAACTTACAATAAATCTTGGTTCGCCGGATCTCGATATTGCATTCCGGACGATACTGCGGGGTCATTCCGGAGTCGCATGTCATATCCGGGTAAACTCAGAAATGAAAGTGTTCTATACAGGGTATCTTTTCCCGGTGATGGGAATCAGTGTCCCGATCAGGAAGGATGAGACCCTTCCGGATTATCTGAACCTGAAAACAACGAATCCCCTGGCAACATATCAGGACGAAAGCGATCATCTTTTCTTGACATCCGGAGCCCCTGAAGAAATTTACCGGCAATGTGCATCAATGAGAGATGAGATACTGAAAATCCGAACAATCTTCCGCAGGGAAAAAATCGGGGAAACCATCCAGATGTATATCACAGAACTGAAAAGAAACAACCGTTCGGAAAAGTATCTCGATCCGGATATCTTCTTAGGGCTCTTTCCTTCGCGTAATAAAATGGGAGAGGAGTCGTGACCGGTCATGGGAAAATTTGAGGGCTTACTGTCAGCCATCGACCCGATTACCACGGCAGTTAAAGGACTAACCTGTCTTACGTATAATGTTTCTGATGGAACTTATGATATTTATATTGCTCAATACCGTTCCGATGGGTGGATGGGGTTCATTTTCCATCAGGAAAAGGACAAAACTGCGGGTCTTTATTTCTATCTCTGGCCGTATCTTCCCTTTATCAAAGGACGGGAGGAACATGTGGCCCGTAAAGAAATGATCTTTCTTTCAGGACGGGATGTTTTAGGTCTTCTGGGAATCGCATATCCATCCCCATCGAATAACTTTTTGGATGATGTTACCAGATTATCATCAATCATGAGCATGCAGAGTGCCCGCCTTATTGATGCTTTCTCAGGGGAAAATATTGAAAAAACATATAATAATCTCATCACCTGCGATTGTGGTAAATATGAGGAAATCCGGGATGCAAGTTATCATTTTTTTGCACAATATTTTGCTGAAATGAAGGTAAAGTAATTGAAAATCCTGTTTTTTCAGCAACAGTCATAAGACAAACTGGTTATAACCATCATGACTCTTTCCGAGGTTTGCCTGCTAATATGAAAAAAATGAGGTTGCGGTCAACCATTAATTGCGGGGGGTGATTTCCACCCTGATCCCTCTGACCGGTCAACCTTACTGTAACGAACGAAGTAGGATCGGACACGAAGGTTGCAGCCGATTACATTAAGGTCAGTGGTTCCGCGGCCCCGGTAGCGGCGATATCGGCGAACAAGACATCGTGGTCAGCACCGGCAGCAATACAGTTCTATGACCGGTCTGCAGGTTTCCCGACTTCGTGGAACTGGGACTTCGGTGACGGTACAACAGCGACCGTCAAGAATCCGATCCACACGTATACCGGCATCGGGAACTATACGGTCAACCTTACCGTGACGAATGAAGTGGGATCGGACACGAAGGTCATGCCGGATTATATCCGGATCAGCAATCCGGAGATCCCGGTTGCAAAACTATCCGCGAACAAGACCACCGGTCCCGCGCCTATTGTGATCCAGTTCTATGACCGGTCAACCGGCTTCCCGACAGAATGGCTCTGGGACTTCGGCGACGGCACGAATTCGACTCTGAAGAACCCCGTCCATGCATATTCTTACGGCGGGAATTATACCATCAGCCTCACCGCAGCCAATTCCCGTGGCAACACTTCGGTGACGTGAAATAATCCCGTGGGGAATAGTTTTTGGAAATCTGCCATACCCCCGTCTCACCCCTTATGAACGAAAGCAGAAAAGAATGGCATCATCTCTTCACCGGAATGGTCGGTGATGAGGACAACGTTTGCCTCGGTTGCCGAAATGGCTTTAATGATACGCCTGAATACAAGAAGCGCCCCCTCAGTGCTCATGTTGTTATCCTTGCAGTAATCCAGCCCGAGGAGGTGAACTGCAATAAAGTCATTTTGTCCTTCCTGTAATACTTTTTCCAGTTCCATTAAGACTTTCATATCCCTGTCCCAGACCTGCCGGGTCTTCACGGACAGAACCGTATCCGCACCGGAGCAGTATTTGAACGATGAGTACAATCCTCCGATAAAATAACTATGACAGTTCCACCGACGGGAATATCTCTGGAGAAGTTTTGGATCCTGGAAGATCATTTTCATACCTTCATCCGTATTCGTACATTCCGCCCGGACCGGGACCGGAAGTGCGCCCGCGATATGCTGCATATCCAGAAGTGTAGCATTATCAATCAGCAGCAGCACGAGTGGCGGAGGGATGTTCATGATATACCGGGGAATGTCGTGCTGGAATCGGGGAATTATCTCAGGGTTTCCTTCTGTATTATTGGAAATTTTCCTGGTTTTCGGTCCTTTTGTTATGCATTGTCCGATAATCGTTTGTGCCTGGACATCCGTTTTCCCCGCTTCCATTAAAAGCCTGAACGCATCCTGCCGGTCTTTATCCGTCATCTCCCGTCCCTTCGCAAGGATAGTACCCACGGCGGGTTTGGCAGGTACCTTTGGTCTCGTTTCACGGAGGATTGCCTTTCGGGCTGGTTCTTTCCACGTTTTGAATATGTCCTCAAACAGGTCATCGTTATTTAGGGAGACTTCCCATGTGAGATCCCAGTCCCGGGCGGTTTCAAGGGAGCGTGGTATCCGGTCAGCCAGCTCCTCGTTCTCAATTGCCTGCAGGCAGCTGACCGCTTCGTCAAATGTCTCGTCATCTACCGGAAGGGACGGGGTCAGCCGTTTATAATGAAGAGAGTAAGGTGCCCTGATGATCGGGACCGGGTCGAGTGAGTTATCATCCACGGGAATCCCTTGTTCCTTCAACTCCCTGAGGAGACAGAACTGGCAGACGCTGCGATCAAAAAGGGTAGTGCCACCATGCCTTGGAAGACCTACATTCATGTGAAGCCCTTTGAGTGATGAGAGCTTGATCCGGCAGGGAAGACTAAGTGATTCCATCACCCGGGTTAGATCATCATAGGTTTTCCTGAGTGATTTTTCATCAGTGTCGATATCAAAGACGAGCGATGAATCCTCCCAGAGGAGATTTTCCCTGCAGACAGCATTCTGGCAGTTTTCGCAGTCAAAGAGATTCCTGCCAACCCTGCAGAAAGATTTTCTTACCTGTGTCCCAAGGCCCGGGTCCCTGAACGACGGGGCTGAAAGGCAGAGGTCAAAGGCTGCCCATGCATCCATCATGTCCAGCAGGTGTACCGGGTCCTGGATCCGGGTGACGCATTCCCTGACATAATCGATCCCTCTTGCGGACCGTGCGTCATCGCGTTTGACCTGGTATTCCCGGGATACAATGAGCTGCTGGATTCCGATCAGCTTCACCAGTTGATGTCCATGAAAAAAATACGGAGTGATCTTGTCCAGCATTTCCCGGTAATATTCAATTGCAGGAGGGACGTATTCCTCCATGACAATATTTGACGGCCTGATCCCGGTATCCTGTTTTTTCATCATTGTCTGTTCTCCCAAGAATTACTCGATATGGGATTTTGGAAAAAGAATAATCCGTCAGGATTCTATATTACCGGCAATCCCCCGGATATACTCCAGCGCCGCAACCGTATCCTTCCGCTTCTGGTCAACCGCATGCAGTTTCACCCACGAAAGAAACCGTTCCCGGGTTTCCGGAGTGACAGCATCACCCGCCAATGAAACGATCCGGCCGTATGTCCGCTGCGGGTAGAAGACCGCCTGGGCCGCAGTGAACAGGGCGGCATGGTCCTGCGCAGAGATGATCCCCCGCTGTTCCGCTTCCCGGAGCGTGAACCGGATATTCACCAGCGGTTCGGAGAGTGAGAGCCCCGTTTCAGGATCAAAGACAAGGGCGACTTCGTCATCGGAGATCAGCTCCCCGCTCTTATACATCCGGTAAACCTCGCCGATCCCGGTCATCCCGAGCGTGTCCATCTCGGCCGCCCGGAGGGCTCCCATGCTCGAAGCCCCCACGACCCGGACCCCTTTCTTGAGGGCAGCAAGGATCTCGCGGTGTGCAACTGCCGATTCCTGGTGGAAGACACCATCTATCAGGCCGATGATCTCTGCCCCGTCCTGTGCTGCCCGGAGAAGATCGCCCCGCTTGGCCGGCGGAAGATACTCTGCGGGAAGGATTTTTTCTGCTGCTTCCCGCTCAAGACTGGGCCCGAGAAAGACGATGATCCGCGGCATTGTTCACCCGTTCGCCCC
>JBAZHD010000145.1:0-6387 GCA_041652515.1 Methanoregula sp. | reverse complement strand
ATTGTCATCAATCGTGATCCGGTCTCCGACACGGTACATGCTGGAGATAATGATCAAAAATCCCCCGACAAAATTCTTGAACACATCCTGCAGGGCAAAGGCAAGGGCAGCCCCGATGATACCATAGGAGACAATAAGGGCTGAGGTATCCGTCACCCATATCCGCAGGCAGAGTGCGATGATGAATACTACCGATAGTACTGAAATGGCCTTGTTTGCCGTGTACCGGGTTTTCTGATCGGTTATCCTCCGTACCACTACCATGCCGATAATGATGATGAAAACAAGGTACGATACAGTCAGTACAAGGGAGGTGGAGAAGGCATTCGTTACCAAAGAATCGTTCAGGAGATGTGCAGCGGCACCGAGTCCTACCGAGAGGAGGAGAAGCAGGGTGAAGAGGAACAGCTGACGTTTCATGCATTGGTCCGGATATTACTCTTCTCTCTCCTTTTGGTTTATTAAAAGCTCTGGCTGGCAGAGAGGTGTACTCATTGAGAGGGTGACGGTGCTCCGTTTATCCCATTTTTATCAGTCAGCCGGGTTTTATATCCACACCCATACCAGTAGCCCGGTATTTCCCCCGGTCCCCCAAAGGGAAAAAAAAGAATTGGAATTATCCTTAACAGACCAGATCACATTCGTTCAGGCAATCATAAATGTCCGTTTTTCCCTCGCAGTTACTTTTACATATGACGCATTGATAAAATAATTTCGAACCATTGTCCGGTGGCTGCACTGATTTTTGCTGGGGGAGATCCACCGCATAATAGTGTACCCCGGCACCAATGCTTCCGGCGATCGCTAAACAGACCATAACGAGCACGAGCCGTGTAAGCGGGGTATATGCTGAGGGGGATTCCGGCATACTGAAAAACCATCCTTCTGGGCAAGTCGTTTAGTTTGGATGGGGATTATGAACATAAAAAGACTGGGAATCCGGACCCGGATGAACCGGGTTGCCAGTCTCTTTTGCAATCACCGCATTGTATCCTCAAGGTGCTATATTTCTTTCCCTTTTTTTTCTACCTCTCCCGGTCATATGATGCACTCCTGTGCCTCCAGTGAATTCAGCCATAAACCTCGTTACCCAGGGAGACCGTGATCACCGACGCATTGGGTGGCTCTGAGTTCAGCGCTTGCGTCCCCAATCCGGGCCACCATCAGTCAGACCAGCACGACGATGTGGTAAAAGAGAGAGATTACTCGAATATCCCTCAAGGATACTCCCGACCAGATTCGAACTGGTGTCGCAGGATCCAAAATCCTGCATGATTGACCACTACACTACGGGAGTTCTTGATGATCGGACCACGAATCCAGTACCGGATAACCGCGACCGTATCTCATTTATTTCGATCTCTGAACTCAAAAAAGCATTGATGATCTTCATTTTACCAAAGTCCGGGCACAGTTCGTAATAACCGGGGCTGCACGGAGACTTATCTGCAGGATCGGCTTTACTGCCCGTAACCTGACGGGGGCCGGTACATCCAACAGATTTTTGATCTTTGAATCCGTCTTTCTTATAATGAACGGGGTATATTTTGTCTTTGGATTATCGGTGATCCTGACAATTCTCGCAGCATGTTTCGAAATTATCCGGAGAGATGTTGTCAGCGATTACATAGGGTTCTTCTTCGGGTTTCTGGTCATCGGGCTAGCGATCCTCTGGGTGTATCGCCAGATTGTTGAATTTTATACCAAGCGATCGCAAGTTCCCTGAACGAAAAAAAAATTTCCATTTTAAAAAAAAAAATTTTTTTTACCGCAGGTTCCGGTTACAGATCCTGCAAAAAAGAAAACCGGTTGGTGATCCGTTACCGGTTCAGGATCCGATCATGATATCCGCCGGGGGTTTGTCATGGGGTTTTTTTGCCGGTTCTTTCTGCTCCGGCGTTTTTGGCGGCTCGTGTTTTACCGGATCGTGTTTGGGAGCATCGGGCAACCGGGGCGCTGCCACCGGTTTTGTATCCGTACTCTGGAGACTTGCCAGAATTTCCTTACTGACTTTGAGCTGCTCCTTCATGAGCCCGGACATGTCAGACAGGATCTTGGTCTGGGCGGACAACATCGCAACCAGTTCCTGGTTTGATACGGTGCCCGCGTCCTGATCGGGCAGCGACCCCTGCTGCTTCTTGACAAACTCGCTGCGCCGTTTCCAGATCTTGCTGATACTGTCGATGCCTTTCTTCCGGGTGGGAAATGCTTCGCGGTATTTTTCATAGAATTCGTGGCTGTCATTGCACTGGATGACGAGATCGATCTCGGCCTCGTCAATCTTTTCGTATTTTCGTTTCTGGACCCGGGGCATGGTATTCCCGGAGTATGTCAGTGTGACAAGCAAAAAAGAATTGTGGTGATCGCAATTGTTTCAAATCCAATGTGAGAATATGCAGGGAATTATTAAAATATCCCGTGGGCATCATTTCGGAATCGAAGATCTATTTTAAAAATATTGATTTGGGAAAAATACTTCAGAGATTGGATTTCCATTTATTTCACCCGCACATTTTTTCTTCTGAAATTCAAAAATTTCGATTTTTAATTATGACTTTCTGAATAAATACAGAGAACAACTGAGCCGGACAGGAGTGGCCAAATACAGTCCCATTCATACATTAGATTACTGCATCCATTCAGGCACCCCCATTCACCAGGAAAACAATGTAATTGGAAGAATTGGATGTGCCACACAGGGGCAACACTAATGCGTGCTGAAACCAGAGGCCGGCACGGGTGAAAACGCGGATGAGATACGGATTCCGGTGATTGGGAGAACATTTAGATAAAATTAGGACACTCGGCCATATGACGAAAGATTGGAAATCCTCAATTTTCCCGAAGTCCATAACGCAGATAACTACACGACATAAAAAACGAAATTGTTCTGTTGATTGGATATAAAATATCTGAAAATTCAGTTACACGCCGACAACAGCAGCAATTAAAAATTTCAAATTAATTTGATTTTTTGAAACTACGAGATTAATTTGGAAATCAAGAAATTTATTTACAACAATTATCATTCGTAATTTTTTTAAAAATTGAAAATATCAGGATTTGCACAGCAATTCACGGGCCGTGCAAATTATTACGGAATTCAAAATTGAAAAAATCAAAATTAAAAATTTACGATTGAAATTGGAAATCAAAAAATATCCAATCATTAATTTTTTATTCGTAATTTTTTGTAGAATGAAAAAATTTAAAATAAAACCATAGACCAGACGATTTTCCGGAACTTACACGCGAAAACCCACGACTCTTCAGTTCCCCACCAGCAACACTCCATTCTTTCCATTACCCACCGGCCTTCGAAATGGTTACCCCCCATGGGGAATGATGCGCACGTATGCCGTCGATCAAAGCTCCCCTCGGTTCCCCCGGATCGAGCGAGGAATTCTCGCGGGTCGTAACAAGAACGGGATCATCGCACCAGGGATCCTCACGGAAATAATTGTTGTCGGACGGACGACGGAAATTGAATCGTTCACGGAGCCGAGGGTCATTCACCGAGAAGACCGGGGAAACCAACACGCCCCGGATCTGCTCCCATCAAATGAAAAAAACGGATCTGAACATTGTGTTTTAGATATAGCATCATATGGTTTATGATAAGGTACAAAAAAATTATCCTTCGTCGTGAGACTCAGATAAGGGAAAGAACTGCTGGTAAACCTGCCGCCGTTCATCAATGTCCGTATGGAGATAGATTTCAGTTGTCTTGATAGAGGTATGACCGAGATTCTCCTGGACCACCCGGAGGTTCTTCGACCGACGGTATAACTCACTGGCGTAGCTGTGGCGGATCTTATGCGGGGTTATTCCCGCCGGGGCATAATGTTTGAAGATATGCTGGATTGCCCGTGGCGAAATGTGCTTACCCTGCTGCCCGATAAAGAGCGGCCCGACAATGCGATTGCCAACAAATTTCAGGATATCATCCAGCGTTTCCTGGTCGACAAAAACAAGGCGCATCTTGTCTCCTTTTCCCCGTATTTTTATCGTATGCTCGTCAAAATCGATATCTTCCAGGTTCATGTTGCAGAGCTCGGAGACCCGGACACCGGTGGAGTAAATGGTCCTGACAATGAGTTTATCCCGCGGCTCCTCGATGGAATCGATGAGACGGAGCACCTGGTTATGCTTTAGGTATTTTATCTCCTGCTGTTTGATCCGCGGGCGATCGATACCCATCACCGGATTCGCATGTACTGCTCCCTGCGTATAGAGATACCGGTAAAACGAGCTGAGCGTTGAGATAATGCGATGAAATGTCTTGGGTTTGTAGGTCTGCGTAGTTGATACAAACGAGAGAAAATCATTGATGATGACCGGTGTTACCTCAACGGAAGTATCGAGGCGGGCTTTTTCAAAATCCTTCCAGTAAAAAACCAGTTTTGTAATATCGGTATTGCGCCTCAGCCAGACATAATACCCGAAATGTTTGATAACCTGCTCATAACTGTCAAGCGTCAGAGGCGAATAGTTACGCATGCGAAGGTAAGTCCGGTAACTTTTCAGCCACTCCGAGAAATACCCGCTTTCCATGCTCTATTCTATCATATCTCAAATAAATAAAGGTTTGCGTAGAATATCTATTCTGCGAAGTCTCCGATTTTCGATCAGGGCACGGAAAACAGCGCGATCAAAAAATGCCATCCGTGAGATTTTGGCACAGACAACCCTCTCAAAACATCAGGACTGCATATCCAACGATTACAAGAGAGTGGATATGGATCCTCCAAGACTCAGGGAATTCTGCGCATGCGCTCCAAGGAATACACTGGAATCGGAGTAATGATAGTCACAAAATATTTTTAAATTAATCGAATGTTTTTTGATGGAATTGTAATTCGAGGCGGAATTTTGCTCCAATACCACAAAACGTTATTTCCTGGATTGGGGGATTCAAATGAGAGATCTGAAGAATATCCAGCTGCAATTTGGAAAAAAATGTGAAAAAAATTTTTAAATGAATCACGAAGCAGCGCCTGTTTGCCTTTTATTTCAGATACCTGAGTCTCACAAGATAATCATGGTCGTCAGGAGTTATAACCAGGAACGTACCGAAAGAGTCAATTCATCTTATGGCTTGATGCATTCAACGGATGAATTTGAGCCCTTAATGATACAAATGAGAAATAACCGGCTGATTGATTGTAATCCCACCAGGGATCCAAAACAGACTTTTTTCTGGATAATGGGGAGGAATTCCTAACTTTCAACAAAACGTGGACCCGGAGCCCGCTATTGCCCTCTTACGTCGGAGATTTTGAGCAAGATCTTTTTGCATCCAAGGAATCGATCCATACCTGAGGAGGATCTGAAGCGATCCCCTCGTGATCGAACGATTATTAAAAAAATCTGCATTAAAAAAAAACGCGTTCGCAAAAACCAAAAATTTCGACCAAGATACATAATCCCTTGGTCCTTCAAGGAAAATCGATACGAATTCCATCAATCAAATTGCATAACCAATTCGGGAGATACGGCATTTGAGAGGAAACACGCAGGTATCTGCCGTTAACAGTAATTTATGTTTGAGAAATATGGCCATTTTTTTCTGAAATGCGTGGGAGCCCAGAGTTTATCCCAGATTCCAGGGGGTTAGAGAACCTGCAATCCTGATACACCTCGTGAAGAATAAACGACCCAGACGTGTGCCCATCCGCATTTTGCCATACCAGAATCCCGACAAATCATCCAGATAGATCAACTTTGACTATTCAGGACACGAAAATCAATAATTACACACATCAATTGGATGTCCCCAAGTACCACAGAAAATCATGGCATCCATTTTTTACATCGGATCCAATTCAAAAGTCCTGAAGCAAATTTCGATAATATGGCGATATTTTTTGAAAAAACCCGCAATTTGATGAGATATTAGGAGGACTCTTAATTTTACCATCAATCGACATAAACCATATAATGCTATATGCAATAATGATCGTCTATGACCCAATCAACAGCAATTACATTCCTTCACCAGGTATCCACACATCCAGGTATCCTGAACCCAACTAAGATTCCTAAACCTTGCAACAGGTAAATCATCATTAGAATTGCCGAGATTGATTCGGTTATACCCGATAGACAGCCTATCAGCCAAATTGAAAATCATTCCTGAAAAATCCCCTGCATAACCGGACGAAAGATATAAGCAAAGGGAACCATTGGTAATATTAGATTATGGACGATAATATCCAGATGTTGAATCCACGGCAGGTTGCCGAAATATTGGGAGTTCACCAGAAAACAGTCCATCTCTGGCTTCGAACAGGCAGGTTACAGGGCACAAAAATTTCCTATCGTGCCTGGAGAATACCACGCACGGCACTTGATTCATTCATCTCCAATAACAGCAACTCGCACACT
>JBAZHD010000144.1:0-6490 GCA_041652515.1 Methanoregula sp. | reverse complement strand
ATGGTCTTGACGCAGCGGTCCAGACCGCAAACGCCCTTCACCTGCAAAAACCGTTTGATTTCGGTATATTCCTCGGGGATGCAATCAACAACAACCAGTACAACGAACTCCGGTGGTATATCGATGTCCTTGATGGCAGGATGATAAACCCTGATTCCGGTGCCAAAGATGATCCCATCCCCGGGCCACTCAACGATTACCAGGACACCTACAAAGCAGCCGGGCTGAATGCTACGATCACATGGTACCAGACGCTCGGGAACCACGATCATTTCTGGATAGGTTCATACTGTGCGACCGATTACCTCCGGCAGACCATTACCGGTAAGAATATCCTGAACGCGGGAACTATGCTCTCTGACAAGAATGCCACTCTGGACCAGCGTGGTTTCTATATGGGCTCGATGGATGGCCGGACGCGGTACGGTGATGTTATCGGTGCAGGTCCCGCAAAGGATTTTACTACACCTCCCGAGGTCCCTGCAGCGGATCCGGATCGCCGTTTACTTTCCACTGAGGAATGGCTTGGGGAATTTTTCAATACCACTTCGGAACCTCAGGGTCATGGATTCAACCGGACTGATACATCAGCAGGATTTGCCTGCTATTCGTTCGAACCAAAGGCGGATGTTCCTATCAAGGTCATTGTACTCGACGATACGCTGAAGAATACCGATCCTTCTGTCAGCACCTACGAGTATGCATCTCTTGATGAAAAACGGTACAACTGGCTGGTTTCCGAACTTGATGCGGGCCAGGCTGAGGGGAAGCTTATGATCATTGCTGCGCACATACCGATTCGTGATGAACCGCCGGGTCCCTCGAGGCTCTGGAGTACCCTGTCTCCCGCTTCCGAGCAGACGCTGGTTGCCCGGCTTCATACCTATCCGAATCTCCTCCTGTGGATGTCAGGACACACGCACCAAAACACCGTTACCGCAATGCCTTCACCGGATCCCGTCCATCCCGAACTCGGTTTCTGGGTGGTTGAAACCGCATCATTACGGGATTTCCCCCAGCAGTTCCGCACGTTCGATATCGTCCGCAATTCGGACAATACGATCTCTGTCTTCACTACGGATGTTGATCCTGCAGTCCTGGGCGGATCGCTTGCTGAGACATCACGTTCCTATGCTGTCGCCTCCCACGAACTCTTCAACACCTCCCTGTCGGGATCACCGGGCGGCTCGTACAATGCGGAGCTTGTCAAACAACTGACGCCGGAGATGCAGGTAAAAATCCAGAACATGGGAACACCGACAGGCAGGTAATTTTTTTTTAGATTCAGCTTAAAAACATCCGAACCTGATAGTGTAAAATCAAGAAAAATAGCGGGAATGATCGGTATATAGCGATCAATTGCAGAGCCACAGGCCCCACCCATTCCCGTGGAAACCCGGGGGCTGGCCGGGTCTCCACGTAACGGACGCAGCCTTGAGCCGGTCATCGCATGCTGTTTGATCATTGCCCGGAACAGGAACGGGCATCTGGGAGGGCCGGGAAGGGATACCAGCGATCATGTGTCCCGGTGCATCCCCCCACGCGTTCCGGAAATCAGATACTCCTCATTTATTATCGTTGAACAATAACTGTCCGGCAACAGGGGAAGTCAATGGTTGGAAACTCTGGAACATGGCGGATCCCGCCCGGATTCTGGTATATCGCACTGGTCACGATCACGGTCATCATGGTCTGTCTTGCGGCAGGCTGCATGGGTTCTTCCGGCGATACTAAAAGCCCCGGAAACTCCGCGAGTGCCGGTAACTCCGGCGCTGACAACGGGGGGTCCGGCGGGGGAAGTTCCGGTGGGGGAAGCGGGGGGTCCATGGGATCGGATGAAACGGAGACCAGCACATGGCACGCAACGGTTTCGGGAAGGGAGACCGTCCATACCGTGATGGCGTACGTTGACAAAGGCGATCCGGAATCGTCCAAAAACGAAGAGACAACGTCCACCCTGCAATTCCAGGGATCCTTCCCGGTTGTTGTGGATTACCGGCAGGATTACACCGGGAAAGATATTTACACAAGGAGATTTGTCGAAGGCGGTTCGGAATACCCGGTCTCCGGCTCGTACACGGAACACAGCACGAGCCTCGCAACCGGCGGGCACGCCGGCTGCCACCCGATGGCATCCTATACCTTTGATTATGACGAGCAGGGCACGATTTCAAAAACCGATTTTGATTTCGGTTTTTACCCGGACGGCCAGATGGTCCAGCTGGACGGGTCATTTCCGTCCACTACCCACTCAAAGAGTGTCTCTTCGGACGGGGAGTGCGATGGTGAAGACACCGACACCGACACAAACGCGTTCTGGTTCCAGTGCAGCTCGGCAGATGAGGATGCCAAGGGTACCGAATTCGAGCGCGGCACCCGCGATTTCCGTATGGATGGCACAAGCTACGTGATCACCTGCCATGTAACCGATGTGACGGAAATGGAAGACGAATCGGTGATCTACACGTCGCCGTCATCGACAACACGGGACATCACGATGAAAGTGATCCTGGACCCGGTGCCGCCCACACCAAAGAAACTCAAGGCCATTCCCGGCGGCCCGTACACAACGGAGCGGGGAACCCCGCTGCAGCTTGACGGGAGCAAATCGACCGGTTCGATCACGAAGTACACGTGGACCTTCAGCCCGGGTTCGGGATGCCCGGCCGGACTCTCGCTCGATTCTGCAGAACTGACCGGATCGCAGCTATCGGCAACGGTCCTCTGCCCGGTGACCGCCAAGCTGACGGTAACGGACGGGAAGTCCACGGACTCCGCAAGCGTGCCGGTGAGCGTTGCAGCGCGGGACTGGGAGACCCCGTTCTCGATGTCGGGAGAGGGGACCGATACCGGCCCGATGGCAACGCCGCCCTGGTTCAACAGCATGGGGTATGCCGGGTACGAGGGTGGTGCGAGCGTCTGCGGACTCTGCAAGGGGACTGCGGACGAGGACACCAACCTCCACCCCCCGGCAAAGGGCGGGTCATGGGAAGAGTCGAAAGGGTACGAACTGAGCCAGGTGACCGAGCCGGGCGGACCGTTCGACACGTACTGGTATGTCACGGACTACGACATGGAGATGAACCGGATGATCGTTGTCAACCCCTTTATCCAGCCGCCCGGGTCCGGAGGCAAGGAGCTTCCTTACGCGATGGGGTCGTTTTACCAGAAGAACAAGGACAGCGGGTACGATCCTGACAAGTATCTCGAGGGAGTCCGGCAGCACGAGCAGGACCACGCGGACCGGATGAAGGCGGCCCTTGCTGCAAAGGATCCCGCAAAGACGATCGAGCCCTTGATCAATACGGACAAAAATGCGATCAAAAACAAGGCCGATGCGACGCTCCATGCGACCGAGAAGGATATCTGCACGAAGAGCAGCGACGCAAGCCACCCCCCGATGCGGGTGACCTGGACCGGTAAGATGCTCTTCCCGACCTCCGACACCAACCAGTGGAAGGAAGGGGAGACCGATGTCGGCGGGTACCGGGTGGATGCCGGTGAATCGTGCGGATAATTTTAATTATTATTTTTAGGATGCTGCAGTAGTGATTACGTCAGGTCCTGGTGGTGAGGGTGTGGGCACCCTTACCGCCGGTAATCTCCGGGCGGGCCCCGGTCAGCGGGTCTCCGGCGGCGTTATCCTGGAGGCGAGAAGGGCCGCAAGGAGAAAACCTATCCCGATAATCCCCGTGATGCCAGGCAGGAGCCACAGCAGGAGATCGCTTGTCCAGGATTCAATGCGGGCGTCCTCCGGGTACGCCGGATCATAGCGCACGGTCACCGCATCCCCCACGGCCCATGCCGGCGGGCTGCTGCCCTCGGGCACCTGCACGGTACGGTTCTGCCCGTCGCGGTCCGTGAATGCAACAACGGGATAGGAAAAAATGCTCGTCTCCCCGTAATCCTGCTGCACCACGGTGTCCACGACGCTCGCGGGAGCCCGGGCCTCCCGGTTTACCTGGGAGATCACGCTGTACGACGACACCACCGCGACCAGCAGCATCAGCACGGCAATTCCGCAGAAGATACCTAGGAAGATCTTCCGCATGCGTGTGATATCCGCTGCCAGGGCCCCGGCATCCATGTCGGCCCCGAAGTCCTTGTCGGACTCCCGATCAAACGAGCTGTCCTGCATGGTGGCAAGTATTGCCCGGTCGGATTCGTCGGGTACCTGTGCGAGGTCAGCGTACAGGGCGCCATCGATCTCGTAGATGACCTTTCCGTCATTTCTGTGGTTGATCGAGTAGTTCTTTGTTCCCACGGGGGCTCCTCCTGCCTGTTTTTACCCGGTCTCTCCTTTTCCGTCCTTGTCAGGGATCGCATTCTGCCGGTGCCGGCAGCCCTTTTTGTGCGGATTCCTCCTATCCGTTAATTACCACGACGGGTTTTTCCACGTACGAATTCAGGCAGCTGCCACCGGAACATTCACAGGGCCCCGGGTAACAGTTCCCCCCGCAGCAGACGGAACCCTTTGAACAGCAGTTCGTCCCGCAGCAGAAATCATCGGGATTACTGCAATGTTTTCCCGGGTTGCACTGCGCATAACACTGGCTTCCCCCGTCACTCCCCTGGACATATCCGCCCGGACACGAAAAGGAGGCCTGTGTTGATGTCCTGAAAGTGAACTGTGTTGAAACCGGTGTGGCGGTCTGCGGATTTGTCAATGGAGTTGCCGGTGTTTTTTCCATGGAGGTTACCGGATTTCCTCCCGGTGCGGTGGTACCATCAGGTTGTAACACCGGTTTTTCGGAACATCCGGACAACATTACGAAAGCGATCACGAGACCCATACACAGGGAAAATACCATCTTTTTGTTCAATCCAGCCAGCCTCCCGTACTCTTCAGATGAATTCTATGGACCGGCCGGGAAATATATTTTTACCGTATCTCCATATGTCCTGGATCGGAAAACAACCATGATACCTATCCGGCACTATCGCAATGGTTAGCGACAATATCGCTATGGGGATGGTTGCAGTTGCGGATCCCGTGCATGTCATGGTCACCCTGGTTGAAGAGGAGATCCGCATGTTCGATGGCGTTCCGCTGCTTCCCGTCCACCGGCTCAATGCGTTATCACCGAGCTGGAACGTTGTGTGGACGGGAATTCGTTTGCGGTGTTTGAAGATGAGGAACTGCCGGACGATCTGCCCGTGTAAAAAAGAAGGGTTACCCGTTTTTCAGGGCGACAATATCCCTGACTCCGGTGAGTTTCCAGACCAGCGATCGCTCCTCGCGTGCAATCACCTCCGGACGGTCATCCTGGCTGTGGCCGAGTGCGGTGAGGACCCGGGGCGAGAGTTTTTTCTCGGCGATCATCTTCACGAACTGCTGCCGGATCTCCGTTTTCCGGGCCGGATCCGTGACCTCTTCAAGCGTCCCCTGCAGGCTCACGAACGCAAAAACGGAGAGGTCGGGGGCATTTTCCTCGATCTCGACCGAGACTTTCGGGTTTTTGGTAAAATATTCCATTTTCCTGCCGTATTTTGTGGAAAGGAAATACAGGAATTTTTTGTCAAAAACATACATGAACGGGGCGATGTAGGGATACTCGCCAGCGCCAAACGAGATTCTTGAGATACACTGTCGTTTTATCAGGGCATCGTACTCGGGTTTTGGCATTGCTGGAATTTTTTTCGGGTCCATGGGTACACACTCACGAAGGATGCTATTGGCCTTCAGGCTGATAAGGCTGGTGAATCCCCGGTTGAACGGCGTAAGTGGGAGCCTGACCGCGGCCATGGCAGGCCAGGGTCCGGACCTTTTTATTCCCGGTATTACAGCTGTCTGCGTTCCAGCCGGTACGTGTACCATCCGAGCCGCGTTGCTCCCACCTTTTCGTAAAATTCTATCGAGGGAGTGTTCCATGCAAGCACCGCCCAGTCCATTCGTCCGCACCCGCGGACATGTGCCTCGTTCCGGCAGAAGGTGAAGAGACGGGATCCAAAACCCCGGTTCCGGTACTCTTCGAGCACAAAAAAATCTTCAAGGTACAGGGTGGGAAGGGCAAGGAAGGTGGAAAACGGGAAACAGAACGTCACAAAACCCACGGGTTTGTCGCCAAGCCTGCCGATGTAACCCTCAAACTTCGGGCGATTGTCGAGGATCTCCTCCTTAAGCCGTACCCGGGCACGCTCATCCGGTGGATCAATCTTCTCGTACAGGGCAAGCTGTTCGATCAGGAATATCAGGTCCGAAACGGTTTTTTCGGTCACCCGTTCGATGATAAATTCTGGCATGTGCAATTCTTCTTTCAAAGATTGCATTTTCGGTTGATATGGGTAACTTCGATTTCACGGGAGGATTCTTTTGCACGACCTTCCGGAAGCATTGCCGGACACCCTGGTTGGCCGGGGAAGGACCGGCGGTTTTCCGGCCCGGGCTTACGCCGGTTCACCGGGTTTTACGTCGGCCCGTGATGGTGGCGGCGGGGCATTTCCTGATCGGGCAGATTCCGGAAAGGTCTGTTTCTGCAAAAAATATTTT